>NZ_JBNGOT010000001.1:80347-534722 GCF_050589705.1 Sunxiuqinia rutila | reverse complement strand
TTCGCTCTTAAAGCGGCTGCAAAACAAAGGCTTTTTTCTGAATCTTCCAAGCGTTTTAAAACTTTTATTTTTCAGAGGCCGACGCCCGCAATCCCAGTAAGAACGCTGCTTTCAGAGCTTCCGATGTAACTCGTATGTCTCTCAAAGCGGGTGCAAATATAGGGAGCTTTTTTAATCCCGCAAGCGCTTTTGGATTTTATTTTTAAACTTTCTGAAGCCCGACAATCCGAACGCCTTATTAGCAATCATTTAGCAAAACATTTTTTTTCACCGCCTGTTGAGCTACTCCAGCAACAAACGCTCCGACCCGCGCTAAAAAAGCCTGGAAGCCTCATGAAGCCTGCTCTGGATGGGGCTATGGAAAGGCCTTCCAACAGAACAAATCATTTCCCCACCCTTATATAATACATAGGAACGCCAATTTGCAATGGTCAGAAGGCCCCCTAAAAACAAATTCATTTAATACCAGCCCCCCAGTTGTATTGGAATCCGTGTCATTAACATGCAACTGCTCAAAAACTGGAGCCGACTGGGGTCATGCAAACGGCGCACACCTACAAAGAAGCCAATGGGGCAACCATAATCACCCATCTGCCCCCTTTCTTCCACGAAAGTCACACCACCAAATAGCATTCATACGCAAACACTCAAGGGGCAAACACATATTTACCTTAAGTTTTAAGCTGATTCTCTCCATTTCTCCGGCACAATTCTTATTTTTCGGAACACAAATCGCAAACTATGGGCATGTTACTCTTTTATCTGATTTTAGCCTTAGGAATATCATTCCTATGTTCTGTGCTGGAATCTGTTTTGTTATCCGTAAGTTTTTCATTTATCTATTTAAAAGAAGAGGAAGGCAGCCATTCGGCTAAAATTCTGAAAAACATCAAAAATCAAATCGATCGTCCCCTGGCCGCTATCCTTACGCTAAATACCATTGCGCACACCATCGGGGCTGCAGGCGTAGGCTCCGAAGCAACCAAATTATTTGGAGAAGCCTATTTTGGTATCATCTCGGCTGTGCTCACTATTTTGATTTTAGTGTTGTCTGAGATTATTCCCAAAACAATTGGTGCTCAATATTGGAGAGAACTTGCTCTGCCAACAGCTCGAATTATTCAAGGGTTGATCCTGATTACTTACCCACTGGTGCTTCTCAGCGAATTTATTACCCGCGCCTTTTCCAAAGGAAAAAGCAAACAATCAATTAGCCGGGAAGAAGTTGCCATGCTGGCATCATTGGGTCTTGACGAAGGAATTTTCAAGGAAACGGAAAGTAAAATCATCATCAACCTCATCCGACTTCGCGATATTAAGGTCAAAGACATCATGACACCACGGACAGTTATGCTGGCAGCTCCGGAAACCATGACCTTGGCTGAGTTTTTTGGGCAAGAGACCTTCTTTCAATTCTCGCGGATTCCAATTTTTCAAGAAAGTATCGACAAAATAACCGGTTACGTTCTGAAACAGGATGTTATGGAAAAGCTGGCTGCCGGGGCCAGTGACGAACCGCTGCTTAACCACAAACGTGAACTGGTGGTGTGCTACGAAAACATTACGGTACCGGTACTTTTTGAGAAACTGCTCTTCAAAAAAGAACACGTAGCTCTTGTTATTAATGAATATGGAGGCACCGAAGGCCTGGTGACCATGGAAGACATTATTGAAACCATTCTTGGACTGGAAATTACCGATGAAAAAGACATCCAGACAGACATGCAGCAACTAGCCCGCGAACGTTGGGCGAAGCGCACCAAAGACATGGACATCAAATAAGACAGTTAAGCTAACGCAGGTGCCAAGAAAATACGAAGCGATCTGCATTCTAAAATAAAAAAGCCAGCCATCGATTTTCTTTCGATAGCTGGCTTTCGTGTATTATAGTTTCCCAATTTTACCGGGAACTATGCTTAGTCAAAACTTCTGGATGTTTTATTCACCCGAAGTTTGAGTTTGCTTTCTCCTTCAACAAACAACTCTACAACATAGCGTCCGTCTTTAAATTCAGAGAAATCAATATCAAATGTCTTATGCTCCACTTGCTTGAAAGGGATCGTCTTCACCAGATCGCCATCTGCCAAAATATGAATCTCACCATCTGAAGGCTTTTCGGTATCCACCATCAATTCTGTTTTCGACTTAAACATACGTGGGTGAAGGATATACAGTTCCTGCTCAACGTTTTCGTCAATGCGAGGTGCTTTCGAAGCTTTAAAATCCAGTTTCTCGCCAACGCCACAATCGCTTTCAAAACGATGCAACACCTGACCATCCAAATCCGACAGATACATGTAGCCATAACCTTGCTTAGGCATAAACCAAAATTCCAATCCGTTATGAGCGGTGTCCTGCAAAGCCAAGCGATATTTACCCTCAGCCAAAACCAAAGTGTCCCGATATAAGGTATTTGCTTCCGACTGTTCCGGAGTACGCTCAAAAACAACTTCCTGTTGTTCATTAATTACCCGAATGGTATTGTCGCCAGGCGCATTGTTCGATTTATACGTTAGCACCATTGTCTCCGGCATTTCTTTTGGAGAGACAAACGCTGCCTGCCGGCTGTTGTCTGCGTCCCATTCATCCATTTCACCATTCGCCAAACTAACTTCCACTGAAAAAACATTTTCACCAAAGTTAAAATCAATCACTCCAGGCAATACAATCACTTGCTCCTCATAAAAACCAAGTTCTCCGGTCCAGGTAAAAGTTTTAAAATCGAACCCTTCGGTACCGTAAACAATATCCAAGGCCTGAATAGGCTCACTCCCCAAATTACGCACCACAATGCGTGGCTCAAAGCAAGAAGGATTCAAACGATTGAGCTCAACCGATTTGTTCGGCACCAGAATTTCTTCAATGGCCACATCGTTTTTACTGTTTGGCTGGTTGTATTGAAACAACATGGCCTGAATCGATTCGTTGGCCTGTACATTTTTTTGAGCGGTGTAAGGCTCCAGCTCCAAATCAATGGTGTGTGTTGGCTGGGTAATTGGGAAATCAATCAAGTCAGCTTTCTGCAAATCGCCCGGACACCAATAAGCCCGGTCAAAGATCCAGGTACCGCCCTGAGGATAAAGGGCATTGTCGGCACACTCTTTCCACATATCACGACGATCAATCACCACTCCATCTACAACCACTTCACGCCAACGGCTACAAAACTCGCTGCAACCTCTAGGGCGATCCATCCCATGCCCGGTATGCTGAATGCGCAAACGTCCCAACTTAGCTTCCGGAGCCATTTTCATTTCCACCGGCGCCAAGGATGCTGTAATTGGCTTAGTACTGTCTCCATACGCATAGTTTCCGGCAAATACCTTATCGTACTTAACCATTTCGGCGACAGGTTTACCAACATTCACTTCAAAATCAATCGTCAAATCCCAACCAACATCCTTGCTCTCATAGCCCGAATGCATGTATTCAACTTCCACGCTGTCACGCAGCAAACTGGCAAAGTCAGTCACATCAACCCGCCATTTCCATTCCCAGTCTTTCTTAAAGTTACTTCCGTAAGGCGTTAGCATCCGCCCAATTTCCAGGTTAAGCGAATCGCCATGCACTCCGCCGACCCGACGAATGGTAATGTGATCCAGGTAATCCCAGTGCGCAATGTTAATGGAATCAGGATGTCCCAAAGTCACATCCATAAACACACGTCTAACAGGTTCATCTTTCCCCGGAAAGACAGCCCAATTTTTAAAATAATTGCTCCCACTTGGACTACAAGTAATTGTTTCGTGGTTGTGAGAGGTTACAATAACCGTTTTGGGTTCAATTTTCGGAGTACAACTCACCAAAGCGATTAATCCCACATAAAGCAAAAAGCGATAGAACATATTCTTCTGTTTTTATAGGTGATTTAAAGGTTAGCTGATCTCAGCACCCTGCTTTCCAGCTAACCGTTTTTAATTATCATCAATCTTCAGCTATTTCGAACTGAAGTACCCAAGCATAACCAGCCGGTGGATTCTTCCGCAACTGTGCAGGAATTTGCACCAACATGCCATTTCCAGATTTCTTCCAACTCAATGATTTTCCATCTCCAAGCAGACTTACTTTTGCGCCTCTCTTTGGCTGGAAAGAGTTCACATAGATCTCTGCAGGTAATTGTTTTTGGCCTTCATCAGCCAGGTAGATTGCATTAATGGTATTGGAGTCTTTTTTACGGGTGAAGCAAATATTGGCTTCTTTATACGGAGCAATCGCCCGTGTACTGTAAATGGCTTCACCATTCACCTGAATCCATTCGCCCATGGCTTCCAACAACTGATAAGCTTCATCGTGCCACGTTCCGTCAGGCCCCGGAGCTATATTATATAGTAAGTTTCCACCTTTAGCCACAATATCAACCAACATATGAATGGCTTTTCTTGGACTCATGTATTGTGCATCGGGCACATAAGACCAACCACCACCGGCAATAATGCACGACTCCCATGGAAATGGCAACGCTTCTTCCGGTACTTTATTTTCAGGCGTCAGGTAGTTTTGGTTTTTCCCTTCTACTGCACGGTCCACCACAATTAGCCCGGGTTGTTTTTTACGCGCCTTTTCAACAAGCTCATCCATTTTGATGTCTTGATTCACTGCAAACGACTTCAAAAAACCAGAGGAAGCTCCCATGCCTTTTCGAATCAACGAATGCTGCATTTCTTCTTTTGAAGACTTTGCCACCCAACCGCCATCGAGCCATAAAATATCGATCTTGCCATAATCGGTCATCAGCTCCAGAATTTGATTGTGCGTGAAATCAACAAACTTCTGCCACTTTTCAGGATAGGCTTCCGGATCGTAGTTCACATTCCGGTTGAACGGAGGAAAGTACGGATCCCAATAGTAATCAGAATGCCAGTCAGGTTTTGAGAAATAGGCTCCTGCCCATAGCCCTTCATTCCTGAAGGCATCAAAAATTTCTTTCGTAATGTTGGCTTTTGGATTGGAATGAAATGCACATGCCTCATCGGTCACCTTATAATCAGTGTATTTCGAATCAAACATGCAAAAGCCATCATGGTGCTTGGTCGTAAAAACCAAGTACTTCATTCCGGCATCACTTGCTGCCTTGGCCCACTTCTCCGGATTGAAATCTACGGGATTGAAGGAATTCTTCAGTCCTTCATATTCCTTTACATACTCATAGTAATTCTCCGGATTATTCCCTTTTTTGCGTTGGCACCAGCCATAGTCTTCCGGACAAATTGACCAGGACTCCACAATCCCCCACTGGCTGTATGCTCCCCAGTGCATCAAGAGACCAAATTTTAAATCCTGCCATTGATCCAATTTTTCATTCACCAAAGGATCATCCTCCGGGTAATACTTTTGCCCTTCAAATTCGTGAACCATCTGAGCAGAGGTACTCAGAACCAAAAAAATAAAACACAGATTCGTTAGTAGTTTTTTCATTGCAACAAAAATTTAGCTAGTCATATAATTGATCAATCCGTTGATTTTGTTTTTACAACAATGACTCCTCCCATACCCCGAGAACCATAACGTGCAGAAGCCGCAGCTCCTTTAAGCACCGAAATTGACTTTACCTGAGTTGGCGGAATATTCACAAAAACCGGGAACTCCACAATGGTTCCGTCAACCACCAGCAAAGCAGGAACATCGCCACTGTTGATCGTTGTTGCTCCACGAATATTAATGGCATTATTTCTAATGCTGACTCCGGAAATACGCCCTTCAATTGCCTCCAAAATAGTTCGATAATTACTGTAATCCGAGTCCGCTTCCAAATGCTGAATGGCATATGTCAGCTGCTCTTCACTAATATGTCCGTAACCTGTAGCTATTTCGAAATTTTTTTCGCCATTCCTGTAGCGCAAATTTACAATTACTGAATCGGAATCAGCAAAGTTCCTCAATTTAATATTTTCAGAATAGAAGCCATTGGCGCTTATTTTCAATTTTCCCTTTTCATCGCAAACCAGAGAAAACACTCCCTTTTCATCGGTAAGCACTTCCGTATCTGACCCCTTGCAAACAACCGAAACCTTACTTAAAGGAATCGACCTAAAAGCTGTTACTCTTCCTTTTATCGCATGCTCCTGAGCTATCGCCGACAGCGAGAAACTCCCCCAAAAGCAAACGATAAAATACAACAAGTTGGACTTAGATTTCACCATGCCTATTATTTTTTGATTTTTTGAAAATGAATACAGAATGAAAAACCGCTGAACGTAAAGAACAGCGGTTTTATCGCACCTAAACTAGCCCAATATCCAAACGAAGGATATCCAATTAGTCATTAATTCTTGGGACCTGCTCCGTAATTGGGGTTTTCTTGATCGAACCACAACCTTTCCGCATTCAGAATTGTAGCCTCCGGAGTACCGGTTGTGAAACCTTGCTCCTGAATAGCCGCCATTTTGTTGGCATAATTGATGTCATCCTCTGTTGGCGTATCCACCACAAAGCGACGAGGAAGAACCACTGCAGCCCCAGAGGCTGTCACATCCTCCCAAGCCAAGTAGGCACTGCCCTTTTTCGGAATTCCGGAACGACGAACAGTTGTCCAGATATCATTGGGTGTATTCAAAAAGTTGATAAATTGCTGAATATAGACTTTTTCCAAACCATCGGTTGTTAAATCATAAGCATTCAGAGCCAGCAGATCCGTAATTTCGCCATCCCGAAGCATGGTAGCTGCCTCTGCAGCTTCATCAGCATCAACATAAACCGGATCGCCATTGTAATACGGCATTTGCTGATGCTCTGCAAATCGATCAGCACGCATCACAGACAACTCAACTCCCCAGTCGAAATACTCCTGTGCGCTTTTGGGAAGATTAGCTCCCAACAACTTGAATTCAGCCAGATACAGATTCGTTTCGGCTGCCGTACCCAAAATAACATACAGCGGTGGATCATTGTCTTTCAGTTCAATAATACGTCCACCTGGTTTGGTTGGGTAGGTGTAGTTATAAGTTGTGCGTGTCAGCTTTTCAGAATACAGAGAAGTGGCAATATAGGTTTTGGTTTCAATCTTGTTCGTGGCACCTTGGTTGAAGTACTTTTCATTGGCCGGATCCAAAACAGCATCAGGTGACAATGGAGCCCCATGATAACGAACCCAAGGTTCACCATCACCTAACCAACCTGCAAAATTGCCATCAGCATCCAAATCAACTAATGGAGCGATGTAAGGAGGAAGAGCTTTCCCAGCATCGATAAATGCCTGCACGACTTCTCCGTTAAAATGGTTTTTCTCAAAGGAAAAACGCAGACGAGGATCTTTGTTGGCTAACAAGAAATCAACCAGATTTTTACTGGCATAACCAATCCACATGCCATTACCAGTTCCGTAGTATTTAATATCCCTTTTGTAGATAAAGTCGTCATTCATTTCATCCATGTAGCCCACAGAAGAGTTGGCCACCTGCTCTACAATCTGGATAGCCCGGGCCCGGTCTTTATTCACTAAGCGAGCTGCAATACGAAGTTTTAGGAGATTGCAGTATTTCGCCCACTGCCCATAGTCACCACCATAAATCCGATCCTGGTTTCCCATGGCAAACTGGTCAGTTGCAGTTAAGCCGGCTATGGCCTCATCCAGTTCGGTCAGCCAGATATTAAACAACTCCTGTTGGCTATCTACCTTAGGTGTTAATAACGGAGGATTGGTGTATGGCGCCAAACCAGCCTCAGTGTAAACCAACGATCCTGTTTGATCAGTAATGGTTAGAGCCGTTGCAATCTGAACCGGATAAGTCAAAGCACGTAGGGCTTGGTAAGCTCCTTGCTCTTCTTCAGGCAATGCATCTATACGCGCTCTGATGTCCATGGTTTGCGGCATCAGACTTCCGTAAAGATTCTGACCTCCAGCCGGTCCCATCTCATTATAAGTTACACCATTGCCCCCCTGCGCACTTCCAACCTGCGTCCAGGGATGAATATATTGAAAGTTGCTGTAAAACCAATTGGTATAGTCGTTACCATACATTTGCTCAATGGCTTTCGTCATGGAGTATCTCAAATCAGGCTCTGATAATGTTGAAGGGTCGGTGTTAAGTTTAGCAAACTCTTCCTTATCGCACCCAATCGCTAAAATAAAGATCAGAGCAAATATTAATTTATATGTTGTTTTCATATTTACCATTTTTAAGTTTTTTAGAAATCAATACTGATTGACATGGTGTAGGTCGCAGTATATGGCGTAAAGTTGCGCTCGAAGTACGAATAGTTACTTGTTGTTCCCCTAAAACTTTCCGGGTTCAAGTGGTTCGGCATCGAGTTATACAGGTAGAACAGGTTACGTGCATTTAATGAAACATACATATTCTGCGCTTTCATCTTCTGAGCTAAACTCTTTGGCAGGTTGTAGCCAATTGAAATATTACGCAAGGCAATGTATTTCACTTCACTTACCCAGTCCTTATTGACAACACCACTTCCCCAGGAATTGACAAGATAGGTATAGAAGCCTGCGTGAGTTGGCTCTACGTGCCCTGCCTCATAAGCTTCCTGGTAAGTCATACCACCAACATCAACGGATTCTCCACTTGGAGCTGTTACCATTTGCCCCTCAGCAAATACCCCTTCCGGAATCATCCCATCGTGAAACACCTGTCCTTTTGTGTCTTCATACTCACTGGTCCAGGTAATACCTCCATGCTCAGGATCACGCCATCTCAATGAGGTTTCCATGATACCGTATGAAGTACCGTAACGGTTCGAGTAAGAAGCAATATGTCCACCAAAACGGGCATCCAGCAAGACGGATAAATTGAAGTTTTTGTAGCGGAAATCATTGTTCCACGAACCTTCAAAGTCAGGATTGATTTTTCCGACTTCCTGCACTTCGTAACTTCTGGTGTAACCAGCACCCCGGTAGCTATCCAGCCACCTCAACACTTTGTTACCATTTTCATCCATTAGCGGATTGATGTCTGACATCAACACTCCGTATTCACCATCTTCAAAAGCAACCGATGCAATACGGTAGTTTCCATAATTCTCAGAACCTGCTAAACGTTTGTACTCGCCCACTTCATCAACCAAATTTGAAATTTTGGTTTCATTGTTCCAGTAGTTAAAGGTTGATTTCCATTCAACGTTTCTGGTTCGAACAGGTGAAAAACCAACTGAAATTTCCAAACCTTTATTAGTCATGGTACCCACGTTGGTCAACATCTCATTCAATCCTGACTCAGCAGGAAGAGGAACGGTTGAAATCTGGTTATTAATCTTCTCATTATAGTAGGCTACGTCAGCACTCAAGCGGTTTTCAAATAAACGAATATCCACACCAACTTCAAACGAGTTTTTCAACTCAGGCTTGATACTGGGGTCAACCAGGGATGTACTTTTTGTATTCAGATAAGCAAAGTTACCTCCTTCAATTTCCCATGTTCCCGAACCATAGCCTTTATTAATTGTATAAGGCGAGGTGTCGTTACCCACTTGTGCCCAGGATGCTCTCAATTTACCAAATGAAAACATAGCTGGCATGTCGAAGGTTTCTGTGAAAATCCAGGAAGAACTCACAGAAGGATAGAAATAGGAGAAGTTACCTGTTCCGTCGGTATAAACCAAGGCCGAAGACCAGTCATTACGTCCGGTCACATCCAGGAAAATCTGCTCTTTCCAGCTACCACTCAACAAGAAATACAAGGAATTAACTTGATGCGTATTCCCAATTCCTGCCGATGTATTCAAGGTTCTCTTTGAGTTACCCATAAAGAATTTTCCAGGAACTTTCAATCCTCCATCCGTCCAGGTGCGGTTAAAGGAAGTTTCACGATCCCAAAGTTCACCTCCCAACATGGCATTGGTTGTAAAATCACCAAAGTCTTTATTCAGGTTAACAACCAACTTACCCGTACGACTAACATCACGATCGTGGCGAATTTCATAACTACCACCATCATTGGCATACCCATTACCTAAGTTTTTATTCTCATAGAAGGTCGTATAATGATTCATATTACCTTCAGCCATAATCGACATCCAATCGGTAATATCAGCCGTCAAACGAACGATTGGGCGTGTAACTTGTTCTTCCCGCGTTTGCTTGTCGAGATTATAGTTATGCCATGTTCCATTTCCGGGTACATTAGCATATAAATCGCCATAGTTACTGTTTGGCACACCGCCATGAGATGCCTGGTAAACATCGCGTTGTTTCCAGCGTTTGGTATCATACCATCCGGCCCAGCTTCCTGTTGCAAAACTCAACGACAGTGCATTACCCGGGTTGGTTACAAGTGAATTGGTGAATGATACAGAGGCATCGGCACGCAACCAGCTTGCCAGATCATACGATCCCTTAAACAACATCGAGTATCTTTCGAACTCATCGGTTGGTGAAGTTCCTTCCCGATAGTTATAGGCATTGGATAAGTAGAAACTTCCTTTATCGGTACCACCACTCAGGGCCACAGCCGTATTGGAATTTATTCCAACATCGTAAGCGTCCTTCATGCTGTTTTTATACCCCACGTAGTTTCTCATTACGCCATCAAAATCTTCAATTGGACGACCATCGTATTTAGGTCCCCACAAGAAACCGGCATTGGGGTTTCCAATTTTGGTTACTGTCTGAACACCATCCACTTCGCGCGTGTAAAACTGGCTGTAGTCGAATCGGTAATAGTTTCCATTTTCGTCTTTTTCCCCATAGCCAATCGCACCAATCAGGTCTCCGGGACCAAATTCATACTGAAGGTCAGGCTGTTTGTAGACATGGTCAATACCGACCGATTGGGTTACTTTTACCCCAATTCCTTTTTTGCCACGACCATCTTTTGTTTTAATGACCACGGCACCATTGATACCACGAGATCCATAAAGCGCAGTTGCCGCAGCTCCTTTCAATACCGACACCGACTCGTAATCATCGGGATTCATGTTTTTCAGGATGTTACCAAAGTCGTTGGCATTATCTGCCCACTCGCTGGCATTTGAAACGGAGTTTTCAACAATCACCCCGTCAATAACGAAGATCGGCTGGTTGTTGTTGGAGTTC
Organism: Sunxiuqinia rutila; assembly: GCF_050589705.1. Classification (NCBI taxonomy): domain Bacteria; kingdom Pseudomonadati; phylum Bacteroidota; class Bacteroidia; order Marinilabiliales; family Prolixibacteraceae; genus Sunxiuqinia; species Sunxiuqinia rutila. Next base: position 523,741 of record NZ_JBNGOT010000001.1, on the reverse strand, counting down.
AGCACAGAAACCCCACGAATCTGGATTTTAGCGTTACCCACTAAACCTCCATCGGAAGTTCCAATACTTAAACCTGCTGATTTCCCTTGAAGTGCCTGAACCGGGTTGACGGTATTCGTCTGAGCAATATCTTCCCCACTAACTTCAGTCATCGCATATCCCAGTGCTTTTGCTTCCCGTTTAATACCAAGGGCTGTTACCACTACTTCGTCAATTCCAATTTCGTCGGGCTCCATCTGAACATCAATGGTTTGACGACCGCCAACATTCAACTCCATGGTTCTCATTCCCACAAACGAAAAATCTAGGACTGCATCGGAAGGCACCTGAATGGTGTAATTCCCATCGATGTCAGTTACCGTACCATTACTGGTACCTTTTTCCAGGACTGTTACTCCAGGGATTCCCTCCCCGTCTACGTCCCTTACTGTACCACTCACGCTCATTTGCGCATGAGTCTGCCCGATTAGCAAAAGAGCCAAACAGACTGTACTCAAAAATGTCAAGATAATTTTTCTCATAGAACTAAGATTTAGATTAATTTGTGCAGCAAGACTGCACATGTTAAGACTACATTTTTACTTGTACCGATTTATAGTTAGACTGAATTGATGCCTGATTAAACAGATAGTTGTAGTACATCGCTGTAACGCCGAGCAAGCCCGCCCCTTTGTTTTGTTTTGAGACAATCACCTGGGCTTGTTGACTAATATTCTCGAGGCAATAACGATTGAGTGCTTGCTGAACAGGAACTAACACATATTGATTAGCTTCTGCCAAATCGCCACTCAGAACAATGATTTCAGGGTTCAATAGCTGGATTAAAATGGCCAGTCCTTTGCCCATTTCCAATCCCACTTTATTTAGAAGAGCAATGGCGAACTCATCGCCACGCTTCGCAGCTTTTATAATGTCTTTGGGGCCGAGGGCTTGCAGGTTATCCTGAAACAGAGGAGTCAACTGAGAAACTTTACTTTGTTGAATTCCTTCTTTAGCCATTCTCACCAAAGCTGTTGCCGAAGCCACTGTCTCCAAACAACCTCGCTTCCCGCAAATACACAGGTCTCCTCCCTCTTCGAGCTTGATATGACTAAACTCTCCTGCAAATCCGGTAGCTCCGCTAAAGCACTCCCCATTCAGGATCATCCCAAGCCCAAGTCCCCAGCTCCAATTTACCACCAAGGCATTTTCAATATCACTTACCTCGCCAAACAGATACTCGCCATAGGCTTGTGTTCGTGCATCATTCTCAATCAATACATCTTTCTCAAAACAAGCCTCCAATCTTGACTTAATATTATTGTGCTCTACATCCTTGATAGTATAGTTTATTCCCTTTTCTGAATCAACCAACCCGGGCATGCCCACAGCCACCCCAATCACATGATCAAAACTGATGTGAGAATCTGCCAGCAAATTTTTGGCGGCCTCAAAAATCTTCTTTTCCAGGTTTACATCATCAATATCAGTTTCAACAAGAGTGACTTTGGTAACTTGCTGATGCCGTGGATTAAAAACAGTAACTTTCGAGTGGAAACGTCCCATTTCACAAGCAATAACAAAGAAGGTATTCTCTACTAAACCATAAAGAGCTGGCTTACGCCCCCCGTTTGATTCTCCTAAGCCATAAAATTTCACATAACCCTCATCGATAAGTTCATCAATCAAACTTCGCATGGTTGGATTGCTTACCCCCACAGAGTGGCTTAAGTCTGCTGCAGACGTGATATCCGCATAATACAACAGCCTGAGAACTTCTCTCTTTTGCCGGTATTTTTTCAACTCAGTTCCAAGAATATCAGTTATGTTAGTTTTTTTAGATAAAACCATTCATTTTATCGAGTTTTTGTTTTCGAGAAACAAGTTCTATAGTTTTATCCATATACACACAATACTTTTGCTTATTTTTTCATAAGTATGTTTTAAAATATATTCTACTGACTTTCAGTGCACTAACATAATTTTCAAAGATGATCACCTTCTAAAACGATTATGAGCCACAAAGAGAGCATGCAGAATTGGACAGAAGTTCAAATCAAAATAAAAGTTGCCTTGCCAGAGCTTCACCCCGGACCAGGCAACAACAAAAGAAGGGCTTGGCTATAAAACAACCAACCCCCTCATATTCAAGCAATGCCATCTATAAGGCAAAGCCTCTGCTTTAAAAATCTCTCTTAATTAAAATCAGGAGTTTCTGAGCTTTTAAACGTAATATCATCATCACGATACATCGATACATTTTTCAAACCTTCCGGAATTAAATCACTCTTGGCTGAATAGTTGTCAAACTCAATCACTTTTTGATAATTCTCATTATTATTCTGGAACTCCGAAGAAGGATACCTGATTCTTTCCAATTCAGGTTTCATGACTTTACCGGTAAAAGTCATTGGCTCCAGCTTCGGATGACGTGTTCTTTTCAACTCACTCCAAAGCAAGTAAGGACGCAACAGATTTATGTGAATATATTTTTGCTGCATCAAAATTTCCATTTTCATATCTTCATCACCAGCAGCGTCAAATGCAGATTTCACTTTATCTCCATAAGCAGCAATCACACCCGCATCTGGTTTGGCTGGATGAATCAAAGCTTGCCATGCCCAAAGTTCTTTCGGAGCATCAGGGTTTTCCGGATCACCCGATTCCGGATCATAAATGATATCACTTGCATACGAACTAAGTGCATTCATTCTATACCACCAATCCGTAGAATGAATAACCGCATCTTTGATATGGTCACCAGCAGTCTTTCCAGTTGAAGCATATCCTTTCATTGCCACTTCGGCCAGCAAAAGATCAATTTCTCCCAGAGTAAACATATCGGCCGGTTGATTATTGTAAATATAGGTTACATGACTCCACATCGATTTTGAATTTTGTTGTGAAGACGCAATAATGTTATCTGCATACGGATAGTATCGATCTCCTCCATTATATTCATCCTCTTGTGAATCCGTATTGTAAGAAACACCGCGATAATCATTCCACTTAGTTGGAAGTGCCAACACCGGAAGACGTGGGTCATCAATTCCTTCTTCATAGGCTGGATCATGAAAATTCATCCGATTCAAAATAAGATTAGGAACATGCATGGCATAAGCTCTTTCGTACACCCCCCGCTGCCAGGTACCTCCTCCCGGCAAGTCAGCTACAGCATCAACATGTGGTATATCCCAAGCCATATCAGCTGTTGGCAAATTACTTATAGCATCTGCAATATGCATCTTTCCAGCTGCTTCATCTATTCCCGCAAGTCGCACACCATAGCGTAAACGCAAAGCATTAATGTACTTTACCCATAAGCTTACTTCACCTCCAAATGCAAGATCTTGTTCGGCCAATAAGCCTTTTGCTGCGGGAGACATCGCATTATAAATACCCGGAAGTTCTTCTGCAATAACTTTCAGCTCATCAAGAACAGCTTTATAAATTTCAATAGGGTCATCATATTCAACAAAGAATACTCCATCTGTTCCTTTAAAAGCATCAAAGTAAGGAATTGAATTATAGATGTCTACATTGCGAAGTGCACCCCAGCCTTTAATTACTGAAGCAAGCTTAAAGTAAATGACATTTTCATTGTAATCCTCAGTCCCCTCTAAATCGAGCATTATATCGCGCAGTGCACCCCAATTTCGCATTCGGACATAATAATCATTAAACCAGCTAAAGCCAGCGTCTGGTTCAATATAAGTCAGGTCATCGTAATCGACATACCATCCATAACGAGAAGTAATGTAGCGGTTAGCAATCTGAGCATAGGTAAAAATCCCAGTTCCTCCATTTTGCCACCACCATTCACCATAATCTTTAATGTAAAATTTCCACTGAGTAAGCATGTTAGTATATAGGCCTGGTGCCAGGTTCTCAAGGTCCGGACTATACACCATTGGGTTTTTGAATTCCTCTTCCAATCTATCCTGGCACGAGCCAAAAAGCAGAAAGACTGACAATATGGTTATAAATATTTTTTTCATAATTGTATTCTCTTAATGATTAGAAACTAACATTTACTCCGAAACCGTAGGTTTTAATTGAAGGATAGAAGGAGTATTCAACAATTGAGTTGGTCCCCAATGTCGACTCTGCATCTACGTTTGGAATCGATTTATAGATGTAGAACGGATTTCGCGCAATCAACGAAAGGGTCAATTTCTGCAAATGCATTTGATTGGCTAATTTTTTAGGAATAGTATAGCTTAAAGCAACCTGCCGCAACTTGACATAGTTGTTTTTATACAGTTGATCAGGCTGAAAATCTTCGCTCATATCATGAATGTATGAAGAGTAATAATTATAGGCACTCAAGATCACGTCGTTTTCCACATAATTTGGATTCTCATCCGTTCCTTCATTTCTAACTCCCGGAAGAATCAATCCATCGTGGTATACACGACCGTCTCTGGCTTCAGCTGGAGCCGCTTGATTGTGCTGCCATTCTATCCTGTCACCGGTGGCATCGTTAATGTAGTATGCCATACCCCCGTTTTCTTCATCGCGATACTTCAATGTTTCTTCACTGATACCCATTCCTTTTAGATAGTAGTTGGAGTAAGAGAAGATAGATCCACCAAACTTATAATCAACCAAAGCATTCAGGTTAAATCCTTTGAATGACAAATTACTGGTAAAACCACCATACAGGTCATCTTGAATATTACCTACATTCTTCATATCACTCTTATCCAAAATGTACAATCCATTATCACCAACAACCCGATTCCCCTTACCATCAGTCTGGTAATCATACATCAAAATTTCACCAAAAGGCTCATCCTCTTCAGCGACGGCCAAAACACTTGAACCAATGCTGTGAATCGTTTTTGACGTAATTCCAGGATAAAGCTTCTTTACTTTGGTTTTTTGAAAAGCTGCGGTCAATGTCAAATCCCAACGCACCTTATCAGTTGCAATAGGAGCGCCTTTTAACATTAACTCCAAACCACGGTTCACTACATGTCCTGCGTTGATTTTAATATCGCCGGCTCCCGTTACACGTGACAGGTCTACAGCCATTATTTGATCGTATCGATTGTAATGGTAATAAGAAATGCTGGTTTCCAAACGGCTGCGTTTAAAGAAACGACCATCGAACCCAATTTCAAATTCACGTTTACGTTCCGGTTTCAAATCACCTGCAAACAATGAGCTTGGCGTAGAAATGCTTGTCGCATTTGTATTATTAATGGTTCCCACCGAATAGCTACGATAAGCATAATAATAGCCCGGTGCGTCAATACCTACATCAGCCCAGGAAGCACGAAGTTTACCAAACTCCATATAAGGTATATCATATGAATTCGTAAAATTCCAGCTTACGCCAATACCTGGATAGAAATATGAGTTATTATCAGGAGGGAGTGTAGACGACCAGTCGTTCCGTCCCTGAACCTCAACATACAATTCATCATCCAACGAAAACGTAGCAGAACCAAGAAGAGAATACATTACTTTTGATCCATAGTCATGATTTCTTACTCGACCACGACTACCATAAGCTGGCCAGTCATTGGTATTGTCTATTGACCAAAAATTGGGATAAAGGAAATTACCATAGCTGGAAACTCCAATATTTTTAAACTCTGTGCTCTTGTATTCACCACCCACAAAAGACATTAATTTCAACCGATCATTCATGAAACTTGGTTCAAAATTTAAAAATCCTCTGTAATTCTGAACGAAAATTTTATTCCGGGAATATGAATATTTTCCTCCCTGAATAGACGGCTGATACTGGGTAATTGCATTCTTTGTAGTAAATTCAGTATCTGTATAGTCAATACCTGCCTGCCCTACAAAGTAAATATTCTCTGTAAAGTTCAGCGTTGTACGCACAGAACCGATATAGTGGAACTTCTCATCCGTATCACTATTTTCATATTGTTCCCAAAGAACGTCCATTAAGTATACAGGAGAAAATTGTCCTGGCCAATCGGATCCTTCTTGTGTAAATTTAGAGCCATCCTCGTTTTTATACATATCTACAATGGCATCAAACGGATAATCCCGGTTCACACCCCATGCAACAATACTCTGGATATTTGGACGACGGTTATGCGACTTAATATTATACAGGTTCGAATTCACCTCGAAAGAAGCAAAGTCAGACACAAAAGTTTGTCCACTAAAACTCAGTACATCTTTATTTTGGTACTCCCTGTCCCACAAACCGTCGTAATCAAAACGCGTGTAGGCTACCCTCATATTCCCGTTTTCATTACCTCCGGAAATGGCCACAGTCATATTATCTGTCATTCCTGTTTTAAACAAATCGGTATAATTGTTTGGATAAGCCTGATAGGGCCGGACAATGCTGTCAAGGAACATGATCGGTGTTCCATCGAATTTTGGTCCGAAATTGAAACGAGTTTTATTAATTTCCCTTACTTCCTGACCGTTGAGCGTTGTATAGTTAACATCATATTCGTTTGTTCCTGAACCAAACTGATTCTGAAAATCAATATACGAATGAGGCTGTTCCCAAGTTTTCTGCCAGTTTACATTCACTCCCAAACCACGAGTCTTTCGTCCCTTCTTCGTCGTGATCAACACAACACCGTTGGCTCCTTCACTACCATACAATACAGTCGCTTTGGCACCTTTCAGGATTTCCATTGACTCAATGTCTTCCGGATTAACATCGTTGATACCTGAACCGTAGTCAAATGAGTTCAGCGGATCGTAGCCTCGAGAAGCCATGTTTGAACCTTCATCGTGGATTGGCACTCCGTCAACAACGAAAAGCGGACGAGTGTTTGTACTGGTTTCCAATCCTGCTGCACCACGTATTTTAATATTGATTCCCCCTGTAGGCCCAGCCGAACCAGACTGAATTCCCACACCTGAGGCTTTTCCGTAAAGGGCAAGAACTGGGTTTTGAGAATTCCCGGCAACTGTCAGTTCTTCTGCCTTAATAGTACTAATGGCATAACCAAGTGACTTTTTATCCCGCTTAATACCAAGCGCAGTAACTACCACTTCGTCAAGACCAATTTCATCGGGTTCCAACTGAACATCGATGGTTTGACGGCCACCAACATTCACTTCCATGGTTGCCATTCCAACAAATGAAAAGGCGAGGACTGCATCGGAAGGCACCTGAATGGTGTAATTCCCATCGATGTCAGTTACCGTACCATTACTGGTACCTTTTTCCAGGACTGTTACTCCAGGGATTTCATCCCCTTCAGCATCCGTTACTGTACCACTCACACTCATTTGCGCGTGAGTCTGTCCGATTAGCAAGAGTGCCAAACAGACTGTACACATAAATGTCAAGATAGTTTTTCTCATAGAACTAAGATTTAGATTAATTTGTGCAGCGAGACTGCAGGTGTTAGTACTAAGTTTTTACTTGTAACGATTTATAGTTAGACTGAATTGATGCCTGATTAAACAGATAGTTGTAGTACATCGCCGTAACCCCGAGCAAACCTGATCCTTTGTTTTGTTTTGAGATAATTACCTGGGCTTGTTGACTAATATTCTCGAGGCAATAACGATTGAGTGCTTGCTGAACAGGAACCAACACATATTGATTCGCTTCTGCCAGATCACCACTCAGAACAATGACTTCCGGGTTCAATAGCTGGATTAAAATGGCTAGTCCTTTGCCCATTTCCAATCCCACCTTATTTAGAAGGGCAATGGCGAACTCATCGCCTCGCTTTGCTGCTTTTATAATGTCTTTGGGACCGAGGGCCTGCAGGTTCTCCTGAAAAAGAGGAGTTAATTGAGAAACTTTACTTTCTTGAATTCCTTCTTTAGCCATTCGCACCAGAGCTGTTGCCGAAGCAACCGTCTCCAGACAACCTCGCTTCCCGCAAATACATAGTTCTCCTCCTTCTTCGAGTTTAATATGGCTAAACTCTCCTGCAAATCCGGTAGCTCCGTTAAAGCACTCCCCATTCAGGATCATCCCAAGTCCAAGCCCCCAGTTCCAATTAACCACCAAGGCATTTTCAACATCGCTAACCTCTCCAAACAAATACTCGCCATAGGCTTGTGTTCTCGCGTCATTTTCAATCAATACATCCTTTTGAAAACAAGCCTCTAATCTTGCCTTAATATTATTGTGTTCTGCGTCCTTAATGGTATAGTTTATTCCTTTTTCTGAATCAACCAGGCCGGGCATGCCAACAGCCACTCCTATTACATAATCAAAGGTGATGTGAGATTCGGCCAGCAAGTTTTTGGCGGCCTCAAAAATCTTCTTTTCCAGGTTCACATCATCAATATCAGTTTCAACAAGAGTGACTTTAGTTACTTGCTTATGTCGTGGATTAAAAACGGTGACTTTGGAGTGAAAACGTCCCATTTCGCAAGCGATAACAAAGAAGGCATTTTCTACTAAACCATAAAGAGCTGGCTTTCGTCCTCCATTTGATTCTCCAAAGCCATAAAATTTTACATAGCCCTCCTCGATAAGTTCATCAATCAAACTTCGCATGGTTGGATTGCTTACCCCCACAGAATGGCTTAAGTCATTAGCAGACATGATATCTGCATAGTATAACAGCTTGAGAACTTCTTTCTTTAGTCGGTATTTTTTCAACTCAGTTCCAAGAATTTCAGTTACGTTAGTTTTTTTCAAGAGAACCATTTTGTTTAGTAAAATTCTGTCATCGAGAGATAAGTTCTATAGATTTTTCAAATTACACGCAATACTTTCGCTACTTTTTTTCAAAAGTATGCTCTACAATATAATTTCCTCTTCCTCAATAAATAATGAACATAGGCCCTATTCCTATCAAACAACGAAGTCTTCAAATGATCATACCCGCAGAACAACCAACTCAGCACGCAAGACAAACAAGGATAAAAAAAGTAGTGATATTCAAACCCGATAGCCAAACAAAATTTGCCTTACCGTGCCTTTGACTAGCCAATCACCAACAGTCAAAAAAAGAAATCATAACACAACTTTCTCGATAAACACAGACACAAAAAAAGGAGGCCAACTGACCTCCTCCTTAATTTAAACCCAAAGATTAATAAAACTAAAATCCACCGTCGTCATAATCTATTTCGCGTGTTCCATCGCCACCGTTGCGCTCTAACTTGTAGTTATTGATTTTGTAACTCAAGGTTAAAGTTACAACCTGCGACTCACGTTCGCGCTTATATACATTATAAAAGTCAACACCTCGGGAAGTGCGCTCGAACTTCATGGTTCCAAATACATCACGTAAGCTGAGGGTAGCCGTCAATTTCTTTTTCATCAAATCCTGGCGATAAGACAGGTTGGTAAAGAAAAAGCTTGAACTTTCCCCCTGCGCCGAAACCGATGGTCCCCGGTAATAGCCTGTCAATTGAAAGCGCGAATTTGAATTCAGCTTCACCGTCGTATTCAAACGTCCGGTGTAGTTGGTACTCTTACGGTCAATTGATTCACCAAGCACCTCGCCTTCCAAGCGATAGCGATAAACTGAAAAACTACCATTAAAAATCAACCAATCCTGAATATTGAGATTTCCCATGATCTCCGACCCCAGTGAAAAATCATTATTCATATTCTCTGTGTTGATGTAAAAAATACCATCATCCCCCAACTGGGTAACCTGCGTAATAAGATTATTGGTTACCCGATAAAATCCTTCCAAGGAAACAAATGATTTGCCATAGCTTTTCATCAGCCCCAATTCATACGAATCGGTGTATTCCGGTTTCAACTCCGGATTTCCATACCGAATGGTATATCGGTTATAATAGTTTGGAAATGGGTCCAGATCACGACCGCCCGGCCGGTCAATCCGACGGCTGTAGCTTGTCATTAGCTGAATGTCATTTAAAAACTTATAGGAAAAGTGGGCTGTAGGAAAAAGGTCGAAGCGATTAATTTCGGCGGGAGTTTCAGCTTTCTCATGTGCAATGCTTCGGTTGGTATATTCACCACGCAAACCCAGCTGGTAACTAAAGCTCCCAAAATTGTTGGCAAAAGTGGAATACCCGCTGATGATGTCGCGCTTAAAGTGCTGCGAGCTGGAATATTTGGGGTTATCGATGTAGTCGTTTGCATCATCATCCCAATCATTGAAGGAGTAATCTTCAAATTCGCGATCAATACGGGTTTGTAAACCGGCTTCAAAACGCCCGTCGTCACCCACCGGCTTTGTATAATCCAACTCAATCCGGTATTCATCTTCATCCTCCTCTTCAATGGTTCTCACCCGAGCCAGGTAGCCTCCAGTACGCTCAAAATCTGAATTAGTAATGTACTCATCTTCGAACTCAAAATCATCGCCCACACTGTTCGAGTAATAAAATAAGGCTTGCAATTTGTGTGTTCCGTCTTCGTTAAACTTTTGCTGAAAGTTAATATTCGAGTTCCAATACGTTCCTGTTCGTTCCGAATCATCAAATTCAACGGAATACAAATCCAAACCTGCAGGATCGGTATATTCATGAATCCGGCTTTCACCTCCGCGTTTTCGGCCGTATTCCCCATAAGTTCCCGAGAAAGTCAGGGTTGACAAATCGGTCAGGAACAGATCGATTCCTCCTTTAAACCGATGTCCACTACGTGCATAGTCACGGGTTCCGTCAGCAATTAAAAACTTGGTTGTATCCTGTAAATAAGTTTCCCGGTAGGAGTCGCCCGAACCATAAAAGGTTTCATCGCTAAAATCGGCCCCAAAAAAGAGGTTGGTTTTTCGGGTCTTGTAATTCAATGTGAGGTCGGTGCGGTATTTGTCGCGGGTGCCCACCATGGCATTCATAATCCCGTTAAAACCTGAAAGAACATTCTTTTTCATGACCACATTAATAATACCGGCCATCCCGTCAGGATCATACTTTGCGGAAGGATTGGTGATAATTTCAATGTTCTCGATGACCGATGCCGGCAATTGGCGCAAAGCATCACTCCCTTCCAGCACACTCGGTTTGCCATCAATAAGAACGGTGAAGCTTCCCGATCCACGCAGACTAACGTTCCCCTCAATATCCACTTCTACCGAAGGCGTATTCTCCAGCACATCAACGGCCGTTCCGCCGGCAGCATTGATATCCTGACTTACATTAATCACCTTTTTATCAATTTTGTATTCGATCCGCGAACGATCAGCCACAACATTTACAGCCCCAATTTCCTGGGTTGAAGGTTCCAGTTCAATAACTCCCAGATCAAGGTGCCGATTGCCGGAACCGATCCGCACATTGTTTATCCGTGTTTTGTTGAACCCGATGAAATTTGCTTCAATATAATAGGTTCCGAAATCAATTTTTCGAATCTCAAATTCACCATTGCTGTCGGTTATTCCCCCGGACACCAAGGACGAATCCGCGGGGTTGAAGATAGAAACATTGGCATATTCCATACTTTGCTTCGTCTGAGCATCAACAATCTGTCCCTTCACAATTGCCTTCAATTCAATTGTATTCGCGCTCTTCTCTGGTGGCTGGGCTGCCGCTGACAGGTTCAAAAACACCAATGTGCCTAAAAGTATTTTTCTAAAATTCATTCGTAAATTCTTTTTCGTTTCTATATGTTCTACGACATCAAATAGCGCAGATAGTTTAAATACCTCTTGCTCTTTTAATGTTAATGTTTGTAAACACCGGGAAATTGAAGGAGGAACCACTTATTTCCGGAACCAAATGGCATGGCAGTATCTCCAAGCTGAAAAATCTTTTTAACTATATTTGTCCATACAACTAATTTTTATCAACGATAATCTATTAAATCATTTAGAATGACACATGTAAATTTGAAGGCAAAAAGTATTTTGCTTGCAGTAATTCTGGTTGCGTTTACCACATCGGTTTTTGCCGGAGAAAAAAACAATTCCAAAAAAGAAAAACAAATCGGTATTCAACTTTGGTCAGTACGTGATGACATGGGGAAAGATCCTGCCGCAACCATTGCCAAACTTGGCGAAATCGGTTATTCATTTGTTGAAGCTGCCGGTTACAACGACGGCAAATTCTATGGCATGGAGCCCGCTAAATTCAAAGCTTTGCTTGAAAAAAACGGCATGTCGATGAGAGGATCACACACCGGTATTAACCTGCCCAAAAAAGGAGAATGGGATAAAGCCATGGAATGGTGGGACACCTGTATTGCTGCACACAAAGCCGCCGGAGCCAAATGGATTGTAAAACCTTCGATGGGACGCGATGCCTACGAAGACCTGGAAGTACTGAAACAATACTGCGAATATTACAATAAAGTGGGCGAAAAATGCAATGCTGCCGGAATCCGTTTTGGTTACCACAACCACGCCCAGGAATTTGAAACCGTGCTTGACGGACACATTTTCTACGATGTTTTACTGGAAAATACAGATCCTGACAAAGTGATGTTCGAACTGGACTTATACTGGATTCAGGAAGGTGGTAAAAATGCCGTGGATTACTTCAAAAAATATCCGGGCCGCTTTGAATTGTATCATGTAAAAGATGTAGAAGAATTGGGTGCCAGTGGAAAAATGGATTTCAAACCGGCCTTTAAAATGGCTAAAAAAGCTGGCATGACTGATTACATTGTGGAAGTAGAACGCTACAACTACGCACCAATCATCAGTGTTGAAAAAAGCTTCGAATTCCTCAACAATGCCAAGTTCACAAAATAAATGGGTGGTTAGCAACCGTTAGAATATCAAAAAAACAGCCGTTGAGAACTTCAACGGCTGTTTTTTTTTAGTTTTCCTTGGTTCCAAATTTGGGATCAATCTTCAGGAAGTTGATAATAATGAATCCTGGAATGGTACAAACCATTACCCACACAAAGAAGTACTGATACCCGATCAGCTCTTGAATCCAGCCACTGACCATACCCGGCAACATCATCCCTAAAGCCATAAATCCCGTACATAAAGCATAGTGCGCCGTTTTGTGCTTGCCTTCCGATAGGTAAATCATAAAAAGCATGTATGCCGTAAAACCAAAGCCGTAGCCAAACTGCTCTACCACGACCGATGCCGTAATAACGGCCAGGTTTTGCGTTTGCATGAAAGCCAAAAACACATAGACCAGGTTGGGTAGGTTCATGGCCAGTACCATGGGCCAAAGCCACGCTTTAATCCCATGCTTCGACACGGCTATTCCACCCAGAATTCCACCTATCGTTAAAGCAATAATACCGGCTGTTCCATACACAAAGCCAATGTTACTGGTGGTTAGCGCCAGACCGCCTTCGGCCAGGTCATCCAGCAAGAAAGGAGATGCCAGCTTCACCAGTTGCGCTTCACCCAAACGAAAAACCAGAATAAAAATAAGGGCCACTCCAATGCCTTCTTTTTTAAAAAAAGAGGTAAAGGTTCCTACAAACTCACGCATCACCTCCTTGATACTTTGATGCTCGCGTTTGGCATCACTTGTTGGATAGGGCAAAATAAACAGGTGCCACAAACAAAAAGCAGCAAAAAGAGCGGCAAAAATAAAAAAGGTAATACTCCAGGCCCAGGAGGTATTTTCAGTAATGCTTTCCATGTGCCCCGCCAGAATGACCAGCGGTCCTTGGCCGGCCAACATGGCAAACCGATAAAAGGTATTGCGAATTCCCACAAAAAAAGCCTGATCATGTTTCGACAATCCCAACATGTAAAACCCGTCAGCAGCAATATCATGCGTAGCTGAACTAAAAGCCATTAGCCAAAGAAAAGCCAAACTGTACTGAAAAAAGTTTGCCATGGGCAGAGTAAAGGCCACTCCGGCCAGCGCCGCACCAACCACCAGCTGCATACTGATAATCCAAAACCGCTTGGTTCGCAGGTTGTCCACAATTGGGCTCCAGATCGGCTTAATTACCCAGGGCAAATACAACCAACTGGTATATAAAGCAATGTCGGTATTGGAAATATCCAACCGTTTGTACATAATTACCGACACGGTCATCACAAAAACATAGGGTAAGCCTTCGGCGAAATACAAAGAGGGGATCCATGCCCAGGCATTGCGAGTGGTTGCTTTTTTCATGAAGAAAGATTTTCGTTAGGATAAGTCTGTAAAATAATAATTTTTTATTGTTCTATTAGATGATCAAGCCAGTTTCCGACTGAGGCTCCGGTCAGACACACTTTACTCGGTCACCAAACTGGATGCAACAACTTCAGCAAAAGTTAATAGCGTTTTTTCAACTGCGCCCCGCGAAAGTAATGTTTCAAAATAGCCTGGTAGTCATAGCCCTTCTCCCCCATAACCGCGGCACCAATCTGACAAAGACCTACGCCATGTCCCCATCCCGCTCCAATCAAACGAAAGCGCTGAGGGATCCCTTCTTCTTCATCCAAGTGATCAACAACAAAAGCCGAACTATACAGGTGTGACTCGGACAAGGCACGCCGAATTTCCAACTCCTTTCCAATTGTCATGGTTCGTTGGGTACCCGTAATTTTGAGTTTGATCAAACGCGATGAGTGTCCACGTTCAACCGGTTCTAGCCGGATCAGCTGACCAAAATCAATTCCCGTTTTTTTGCGAATCAAAGCTGAAAGTTCTTCTTGCGAATACTCCACCTGCCAACGATAAAAGTCGGCCGTTGCCTGGTCAAAATCGGGAAGAACCTGCGACAGCACCTGCTTGTCATCGGTATTGCAGAATGCGGGAGGGCTGCTCCGAATCCATTTGTCAGCTTCATCCTCTTTCCGCAAATCCACACAGGTTGTTTCCGCTTGATCCGAATCAACCACTTTCGTCAGGTAACTGTGGTAAACCGGTTCCCATACATTCTCAAAATTCTCCGAAATTCCCCCACAACATTTAGAGAAACGGGCGTCACAAATGTCCTCATTCAGCAACAGCACTTCGCCCAGGGTTTCATCAATTGCCTGGCTGGCCTTATCACTTATAATTTTAGTAATTCCCTGGTAGCGCTGACAATGATCATCAGCACACACATCAAACAAAGTATGATCCTCGCGATCGTACCAGCGAATCAATTCGTCATCGGTTTGCACGCTGGTTTGATAGTTTGTTGCCCGGGCTTTAAGTTGTTTGCTTTTTTCGATTTGAGCCAGCAACCAGCTACGCGAAATCACGGCATGCGCCTTCAGCAGCTCGGGAGAACTGGTCGCACTCATTTCCGAAGAAATGACCGAACGCAAGTATTCTTCCAAAGGAACCCGGTTGACAGCCCGTACCTTGCCCGCCTCAACCAGCAATTTCAGGTCACCGCAAAAACGTTGATTTTCCTTTTGCTCCCAGTGAAAATCGATCCCAATGATGACATCCTCCAACAAAAAGGAATCCGCCGGAGAGTTGGCTTGAAAAATAAACTCCCGTCCTTTCAGGCTTGTTCCGTCCGCAGTGGTCAATTCAATTTCACCGTTCAGTAAACTTGCTTCGAAACGCGATCCCAAAAGCCCATTGGGCAAAGCATAGTTACCGTCTAACTCAAAAGTGATCTTTTTTTCGGCCAGAATACCGACTTCAATTTCAGGTTGCTTGTTCATCATCGTTCGTTTTTTTCGGGCCTGTCACTAAGGCCTTTGTTTTATCTTAGCTTTTAACTCCTCAAAATCCGTGTCATTAATCGATACTTGTCCGTAGATGTCGCGTAAGTCATCGGCAGTCAGTTGTTCAAAATCTTCCTTTCGGGGTAAAATAACCAGCCCCCCCATTTCTACCGAAGCCGGACTCATCAAAATTTGGCCGCCCCCTTCAGCAAAAAACTGTCTCGGGCGTTGCTGATCTCTCGGAAAGAGATTCAGTTCCCATTGATTCGCCCGGTAGTTGGCCAGCAGATTCATCATCGGCTCACCATCCTGCCCCCGTTCATCCAGAAAACCGCGTATCCGGTTCATCTGGACTTGCAGGGCTTCCTTTGATGCCGACCGGAAATAAAGCAGTTTCCGAAGATAGTTCCCCCCAACACCCACAAGGCGGGTCTTTTCATCCTGAAAAAGGACTTCGCCCCAACGGTTGGCCACATCTTCAATTTCAGAATTGATGGGCATCAACTGATGATTGCCGGCCTGAAAGTGGAAATGATCCGGCGCGGAAGCCCCGCATTTGGGGCCGTTGTAAAAGACGGTATACTCCGGTAATTGCCGGCTCAACTCCAGTAAATCGGGGAAATAAGTGGCTATTTCCTGCGGCAAATGACGATTCAGAGGAATGGTCAAGTGCTTCTCGAAAATCGGGAAAGGATTAATCAACACCGTATAATCATTGCCAAACGACAGTCCACGCTGTTCAGGTGGACGACTGTTGGCACATAAAAAACAAGCGCGTTGCTGAATGGAACGGGCATCGGTTTTGGCGGCAGAACTCCGAATTCGCTCCGGGTTAAACTGAAGTTGAATCTTAAACCCCTCAAACGAAATCGTTCGCGACTGCACTTGCTGCAAGCCCAAAAAGTTGGTTTTGGCTAACGGCCATGCTTGCTTTTGCTGCTCCAGCAAGGCATCTACCCTAAATTCAAAGTCCGGCTGTTCCATGCCCGATTCCTGCATTAATTTTGATTCGCTTTCAGACGGGCTTTCAGCTCAAAGGTGCGCAAGCTGTCTTTATACGCATTGTGGGCATTTTGCTTGGCAATGTCCAACGACGCGTCTGAGTTGTCTTCCCAGCGACGGCAACGGTAAATAGCCTGGTAAATCCGGCCAATTTTCCAGGTTCTGGAAATGGCCAGTCCCACCGCATAATCTTCACCATAACTGGTGTTTGGAATTCTTATTTCGCGCAAAACAGGCGTATAGAAAGCACGCGGCGCACCCAGTCCGTTAATGCGTAAGGCGTTATTGGGGCCGTTCTCGGGGGTCCATTCTTTGTGATCAATCAGCCCCGGAGGAATTTCTTCCAAGGCAAAGTTGCACATCTGGTACGAGCCAATGACCATCGCACATTTTTCTTCATAGAACTTGTCCACCACCTGTTGCAAGCTAGTTTCATCAAAATACAAATCATCGCTATCCAGCTGGACGGCAAACCGACCACATTGGGGGTGAAACACAGCTTCATTCCAGCATCCGCCAATGCCCAAATCAAGCGAATCCGGAATCAGGTGAATTAAGCGTTCATCGGAATATTCCTGAAGCAAGGCAGTCGTTCCATCCGTAGAATGATTATCTACGACAATCAGGTTGAAGGGGAAATTCGTTTTTTGGGCCAGCACCGAATCCACGGCATCCCGAATGGTTTTAATCCGGTTACGAACAGGAATAACCACGGTGGCCTCAACCGGGAAATCGCCCGAGAACTCAACCGATTTGAAATTAGGCTGCAAAAATCCACCGATTTTCTTCAAATGATCGGTACAAGCCTGTTCCATTTCCACCTGCTTTTCGCGGGCATTGCCACTCACATAGTCAAACTGCTTTTCACCCGACAGCCGCGTATCCGTTTCCGTCATGCTAAACAAAAATTCCGGCACACGACACAATTCGCCCATTCTCGAAGCCAGCAAACGCAAGGCATAATAACCAGCATGCTGATAAGAGGCCTGCTCTTTTTCGGTAAAAGCTTTCAGCACCTCTTTCCGGAAAAACTGAACTGGTCCAAAGTTAAAATCATCACGTAAACTTCCGGCTTGGTAATCAATCACCGGATGATTGGAACGACCGCCTTCCTTGAACTCATAATAATCGGCATAAAGCATGGCTGCCTGACTGGCCTCCGCCAACTGCAACAAGCGCTCCAAGGCATAATCCCCCACTCCCAGCTGGGTGGGTTGCAAAGCCAGCAAGGCATACGAAGCCGTTGTTTTTTCAGCAATAAGCCGAATACTGTCTGTTGCCAAAAGCTGATTCGTCACCAAAGTTTCGGCCCCATCCAGCGTAACCGGCTGAGGGCTTAACACAAATACCGACTGAACCAGTGGTGACCTTCTCAACCATTCAATGGTTTGGCGGGTTTCCCCAGTTCCGGAAAACGCGATGAAACAATCTATCTTCGGATTCATAGTTTATTACAGTTTTATAATGACAGGTTCAGATACAGGACTTTCGTTGTGTAAACGATCCAATCCTGAAACACGGAATTCAAAAATCTCTTTGTTATCCTTCTTGTTGAAGTGCAGTTTTCGCTCCTCAGTAATTTTGTAGATAAAGCGTGGATCGTTAGCATCAAACTTTTCCCCGGCCTTATTCCGATACACAATATAGCGCACGGTTTTATCCAACTCCGTCTCCAGTTTATCCGGCCGCCACTTCAAGGTTTTTCCCCATCCCTTTTTCACTTTTCGGGGAGTAGCCGGTGCCTGGTTGTCAATCCAGTCCATTTCGGGCACAAGCGCGGGGTACGTATAAAGTTTGGTTTGCAGGCTATCCTGAAAACCAAGGATGTCGCGGTAAAAATGTTTGGCACTATAGAATGCACTACCATCTATTTCGGGTATTTGACGAGTAATACGAACCTGATCGGGTAACTGCGTACACTGTCTCCACTCCATAATTCCTGAACCGGGATCGCATTTATAAAGCGCGTGACCAACATACATGGCCCGCTCATAACCATGCAGTTTCCACCAGTTGGCTAGGGTTTCAAAATCAACTGCCGGATGCCCGATGTGCCAATATAGCTGGGGCAGCAGGTAATCAAGCCATCCCTTCTCCATCCATTTGATAACATCAGCGTACAAATGGTCGTAATTGGTATTTCCGGCTGAAGATTGTGAGCCGCGCTCGTCATCTGCCAAATTTCGCCACACCCCAAATGGGCTGATTCCAAATTTCACCCAAGGTTTTACCGACTTAATGGCCTTGCTCAACTTCTCAATGGTTAAGTCCACATTCTCCCGTCGCCAGTCTTCCAGTTGATCTTCGGTATATTCACCCCGGTAATTTTTAAACGAGGTTGAATCAGGAAAAGCTTCCCCAATAATCGGGTATGGATAAAAGTAATCGTCAAAATGGATGGCATCCACATCATAACGACGCACCACATCAATTACGACATCGGTAATAAACTGACGTGTTTCAGGAAGTCCCGGATCAAAATACAGTGAATTCCCGTATTTTACCACCCAGTCCGGCTTCTGAAACGCAATATGATTTGCAGCAAGGGGCTCATCGTATTTCAAGGCCACCCGAAAAGGATTAAACCATGCATGAAACTCCATGTTTCGTTTATGGCATTCATCAATCCAAAATTGTAGCGGATCGTAGCCCGGATCGCCTCCAGGAGTGCCCGTTAAGTAGCGAGACCAAGGTTCTATTTCGGATGGATAAAAGGTATCGGATGCAGGACGCATCTGAAAAATGACGGCATTCAGTCCAACTTGCTGAAGCTTATCCAGCAACACCAAAGCTTCCTTTTGTTGACTGGCAACACTCAGCCCGGGCTTCGAAGGCCAGTCGATGTTGGCAACCGTAGCTATCCAGGCAGCCCTGAATTCGCGTTTTAGGTTTTGTTGTGAAAAACCGGAGAGAAAACAAAAAACCAATACCAAACTTAGTTTTGCGCGCATACATTCGATTTTAAGGTCATTTCATTCGAGCCATAAAATTAGGCCTATTCTCTAATATTCTACACTGAAATAAACATCAATCGGATCGCATAAAAACAGGCATCCGTTTGAAAAGTCACTAAACTACTGATATTGTTAGAACTAATCAAATGCCAACTCATGCGAAACTTGTAATTAATGATTTACAGCATATTTTTCGTGTTCCAAAAGCAGCCTGCTATTAGTTAAATGCACCCACTCTTACGCCTTAAAAGTTCACGATCAATCTTAAATTGCAGTTAAACAAGTGCTATTCAGAAAAGATTATTCAAAAATATCATTGCACAGCTTTTGATTTTTTTGGTATCTTTGAAGCGAAATCGAAATGTACTTGTTTTACGACAAGTATATTAGTAGCAAGCTGGGAGTTCGTTGTCTTTACGGACAACACACCACAATTCCCGGTAAGCTCATGGTTTATTAGGTTTAGTTGGTTTAGGTTAGTTCCCCGAGAGATCGGGGCGGAAAAGGCAGTCAGAGGACTGCCTTTTTGTCTTTAATAGACTTTAATAGCAAAATCCATCGATTCCACTCCCTGCAAAACTTTCTCAACCGCTCCTTTCGGATCCAAATTGCCCGGATAAACTTAACCTTAGCCTAAGGTTAACTAAAAAAGAGGAAGCAGATAATTCTGTTAAATAAATTTGATGAAAAGATTTCGAAGGAATTTGTCTAAAAATAATTCCTAAGTTTACAACATTCATCAGACAAAAGGAGGCTTTTAATACGCATAAAGGCAAGCTTTTGTTTTCATTTTAATTCGTCGACAAGTTGGATAATAAAAGACTGAACATAGCGCAAAAAGACATCCTTGATTTGACCAAAGAAAAAAACTTCAGGTCAATTTTCATAAGCTATTTTGAATCACTGGAACTTTTTGCCAAAGCTTATGTGCTGGATCAGCACATAGCCAAGGATATTGTACAAGAGGTTTTCACTAATTTGTGGATGAAGAAAGAAAGCTTACCAACGGATATCAACATCAAGTCTTACTTGTATAAAGCAACACGAAACAGGTGCTTAAATTACCTGAAGAAACAACAAGTAAAGGCCGATTACGAGAAACACACCCGTGACAAGTACAACGAACTGCTGTTAAGCTATGAAGCCCTGCTTCAACTCAATTTTGACGAGTTTTCGTACTCCGAACTACTAACTGCCCTTAACAAAGCTGTCCTTCAACTTCCTGAAAAATGCCGGGAGGTTTTTGAGCTCAGTCGTTTTGAGGGCCTAAAAAACCGGGAAATTGCAGAGCAATTAGGAATATCAGTTAAAGCCGTTGAAGGACATATTACCAAAGCCCTCAAGCACATTAAAGTGCAATTAAAACCACATTTTCCTTCCAATCTCATTCTGTTTCTGCTTTCAAGCCTTAATCACCCCCAACCAAAATATCCCCAAATACAACGCCCGACGCTCCTTCATTAAAAAAATTGAAAAATTTTCATTTTCTGAACTAGGGTAAAAGCACCTAAGCTTGTTTTAGGTTTAGGAAGGAAACAAAATGAATCAGGAAAAATTAATTAAATACATTACAGGCAACCTTACTAATCCAAAAGAACGGGAAGAAATCGTTAGGTGGATCAATGAAAGTAAGGAAAACAAGCAAACTTTTGCAGAGCTAAAAAACATTCATGTTTTAAGCCGAAAACCGCAAGGAAAAACGGATGTAGAGCTGGAATACCTCCAATTCCAAAAGCAACTGCCACAGCAAAACAAAACACGCGTACTGCATCTCCTTAAATATGCAGCCGTCTTTTTGCTGGCTTTTGTATCCAGCTGGTTCATTCAGTATAACTTAAATAACAAGGATATTGGCGAAGTTACCATGAATGAACTCACCGCTCCATCGGGACAGATTTGCGAACTAAAACTATCAGATGGAACAAAGGTTTGGCTCAACTCAGAGTCCACCATTAGCTATCCGGCAAACTTTGACAAAAGCCAGCGTAGCGTGCATTTAACTGGTGAAGCTTTTTTTGAGGTAAACAAACAAAATCGCCCCTTTGTCGTGAGCACTCAAACCATGCATGTCAAGGTTTTGGGAACCAGCTTCAACCTGGAAGCTTATCCGGAGAATCGTTTTGTAAAAACCGTTTTGATTGAAGGACGTGTTGAAATTCAAGATCAGGATCAAGAGAAATTGACTGAAATTAAGCCGGGAGAACTTGCACTGCTTGATACCCAAACGCACGAGTTAAGCACAAGTCCAGTCAACACGCAAGCCTATTCTTCCTGGAAAGAAGGCGTTCTGAGTTTTAGCAAAGAACCACTTGAAACAATTATCCCCAAGCTTGAACGCTGGTACAATGTTCAATTCGTATTTAAAGATCAAGCAATTAAAAAGGATGAATTTACCATTACAGTTTTGAAACAAACCCCGATCGAACAAATACTTCAGTTCCTCCAATTCTCAGGAGATATTACTTACGAAGTAGTTGAAAATCCGACCGGCAAAAATAAAATTGAACTGTCAAAAAAGAAGAGCCTATGATAAAACCCCTGAATTAGAAAAATCGGTATTAGCGCCAACTAATACCGATTAAAATTTTGGTTCCAGCGATCAGATTGCAAGCCGTCGCTGGGACTGATTAACAACCCCTTTAATCAAGGTTATTATTATCAACCAAAATTCAAATGTATGAAAAAATGCTTAATGAATGGTATTCATGATGTTGGATACCAAGAATTATTTAGAGTAATGAAACTAACTGTCTTTTTCATGCTGCTGGGATTCATGGCTGTGAGCGCAGAAAGCTATTCCCAGGCACAGCGCCTAAACTTAAAAATGCAAGATGCTCCGATCGTCGATGTACTATATGAGATTGAGCAACAAAGTGAATTCTACTTCTTTTTCAAAAACAATGAAATTGAAGAAATTGAAAAAGTAGATATCGACTTTCAAAATGAAACCATTGACAATATTCTATCTCAAATACTGGACAACACAGGACTGAGCTATAAAATTGTTGACAAATACATTGTTATCACTCCTGAAACACAGCTGGACGCAGATTTTCAAATCGGGAAAAAGGATGTCACAGGAAAGGTAACTGATTCCTCAGGAGCTCCCCTGCCTGGAGTGACCGTAATCATTAAAGGAACCACCAACGGAACCGTAACAGATTTTGAAGGCAACTTCAAACTAACAGGCCTAAACCCGGAAACGATCTTGCAATTTTCGTTTGTAGGAATGCGACTGCAGGAGATGCCCATTGCCGGCAAAAGCATCATCAATATTACCATGAGCGAAGATGCTATTGGCATTGAGGAGGTCGTTGCGGTAGGTTACGGAACCATGAAAAAAGTCAACCTGAGTGGAGCCATTAATCAGATTAATGCCGAAGAATTGGAAGACCGGCCAGTAACTACAATTTCTTCAGCTATTCAAGGAACGATTCCTAACCTGAATATTTCGTTTGCCGGAGGAGCTCCCGGACAAATGGGGTCCCTAAACATTCGGGGAACAACTTCACTTAACGGAGGCTCTCCTCTAGTGTTGATTGATGGAATTCCGGGAACACTGGACCGACTTTCACCCGAAGAAGTGCAAAGCATTACGGTATTAAAAGATGCTGCATCGGCCGCTATCTACGGAGCACGAGGCGCTTATGGTGTTGTGTTGATCACCACCAAAAGTGGCAAATCGGGCAAAACCAGCATCCGCTACAACAACTCATTTGGTTTCTCTACACCAACAGTAAGCACCGACTTCCTGACAACTGGCTACGATTGGATGAAGCTAAACGACGATGCTTTAGCTCATGTTGGTGGTTACTCAGGTTATACCGAAGAAGATTACCAAGCACTTTACGAACGGAGAAACGACAAAACAGAACATCCTGATCGCCCGTGGATCACGATCCAAAACAGAAATGGACGAGACCAATACGTTTACTACGGAAACTTTGACTGGTGGAAATTCATGTTCAACAAATGGCAGCCATCTCAAAGCCACAACATTAACATTACCCGTGGCACCGACAAAATCACCTTCATGTTGAACGGAAACATGAAAATGCAAGATGGCATTATGCGTGTTGCAACCGACAAGTACAAAGCATATTCCTTGCGCTCAAAAGTAACTGCTGAGTTGTACCCTTGGTTGAGCGTTTCGAACAACACCAACTTTTACAACTCAAACTATGATTACTACGGTCGTTCTGGTGGAGGAAACTCAAACTTCGTTCATATCAACGTTCACGCATCGCCGGCCTATGCGCCAATGAACCCCGATGGAACAGCCACCTATGTCAGTGGGCTGAATCGCTACGACATTGGAGATGGTATTTTTGCCATGTTGCTTAGCGGCAATACCAAAGGGGCCAAGCAAAAATATGAACTGACATCGACTTCAGAGGCCATCATTACTCCGATTAAGGATATGAAAATTGTGGCCAACTATTCGTACAGTTTATATACCGATCCGACATTCTACCGTCAAGTGCCAGCCACTTACTCGCTTTATCCTGGCGAAGTATCGGTTGCCACCAAATACAGCGTTGACCGCTTGAGCGAGTCGCAACAATTCAACCAGGTGCATGTGGTAAACGTGTATGCTGACTATACTAAAACCTTGGCAGATCATCATAACCTGAAAGGGTTGATCGGTTTTAACCAGGAATTGCATCAAGCAAAAAAGATCAGTGCCGGACGCTATGATTTACTGTCAGAAACACTGAATGACCTGAACCTGGCAACTGGTGATCCCTATGTTGGAGGAGGATCGAGTGCTTATGCTTTACGAGGTGTTTTCTATCGTCTGAATTACGATTACAAAGGAAAGTATCTGCTAGAGACCAATGGTCGCTACGATGGAACTTCACGTTTCCCAAAAGGAGATCGTTTCGGTTTCTTCCCTTCCGTATCAGCAGCCTGGCGTGTTAGCGAAGAAGGATTCTTCTCGCCCATTCAACACTCCATTAGCAACCTGAAACTTCGGGCATCTTACGGTAGCTTAGGGAATCAAACAGTAAATACTCCCTACCCGTACATTTCTACTTTAGACCCGGGAACCATGTCCTACATATTTGACGGAGATCGAGCACAATACATGAACAGCCCAGCTCCGGTGGCAGGGAACCTAACCTGGGAAGAGGTCACTTCATTCAACCTTGGAATTGACCTTTCTCTTTTCAACAACCGGTTAAATACCAGTTTTGACCGTTACGTCAGAAATACATCGGGCATGCTCAATCAAGGTGAAAAAATTCCAAATGTATTTGGGGCCAGCCAACCGCGTGAAAACATCGCTAGCCTGCGCACCAAAGGCTTTGAATTATCTATTGAGTGGCGGGATGATTTCAACTTGGCCAATAAGCCTTTCCGGTACTCAACCCGTTTTATCCTGAGTGACAACTATGCTTACATTACCAAAATCAACAACCCAACCAAACTGGTTTACTCCGACTACGAAGGAAAACGCTTAGGTGAAATCTGGGGGTATGTTACCGATGGCTTTTTCCAAACAGATGCTGAAGCTAAAACGTATCCAGTCAACCAAGAATGGCTCAACAAAATCCGCAATGAATACAACATTCCGCTACGGGCAGGAGATTTGCGCTGGGTTGATTTAAATGGAGACAACATCATCGACTCCGGAGAAAACACCGTCGACAATCCAGGCGATCAACGGGTTATCGGCAACAGTACTCCTCGTTACTCGTATGGTATGAGTGCCAATGCAAACTGGAATAACTTTGACTTTTCAGTCTTTTTTCAGGGAGTAGGAAAAAGAGATTGGTACCCGGGAAATAATGCTGACCGCTTTTGGGGTCCCTATTCAAGACCTTATTACTCTTTTATTCCAAATGATTTTCCATCAAAAGTTTGGAGTGAGGACAATCCCAATGCTTATTTTCCAAACCTCTTAGCCTACATTGCTCTTAATGGAAACAATGAATTACGCGCGACCAATAACCGCTATTTGCAAGACTTAGCTTACCTGCGTTTGAAAAGCATGACGATCGGCTATAGCCTGCCAAAGTCGTTGACAAAACGCTTGAAAATCGAGCGTCTGAGAGTTTTTGCAACCGGAGAAAACCTTTTCACCTGGACCAAGCTTGAAAGCGACTACATTGATCCGGAACAGGCCATGGCTGATAAAAATGGCCGAGTTTATCCGTTCAGCAAAACATATTCATTTGGTTTCGACATTACATTCTAAAAAATTTGACACATGAAAAATAAGAATACGATCCTGTTACTACTTGCAGCATTGATTATTTCAAGTTGCAACGACAGCTTTCTGGAGCGTTATCCAACCGATGAACTCTCTCCGCAAACGGTCTTTTCATCTGAAAACGATTTGAAAACCTATACCAACAGCTACTATTCTCTATTTCAAGAAGGTTCTGAGATTTATGGCGAATCAACGGATAACATTGTCAAAAGCTCATTGCCCCGCGAAATTCAGGGAACACGTTTGGTGCCAACAACCGACTCCAAATGGGGATGGTCAGGATTACGGCACATCAACTTCTTTCTAACCAATGAGAATGTCCTCAATTTTCCGAATGAAGAAGTAAAGAATCACTATTTGGGATTATCCCGCTTTTTTAGAGCTTTCTTCTATTTCGAAAAAGTCAGGTATTACGGCGATGTCCCTTGGTACAATCAAGTGATTGAATCGAATGATGATGAACTCTTACAAAAAGCGCGTGATCCAAGAAGCTTGGTAATGGATTCTGTTTTAACTGATTTGAACTTTGCAATTGCCCACTTGGATGATACCAAAAGCCTTGAGCGGGTCAGTAAATGGACGGCATTAGCACTCAAGTCCAGAATCTGTTTGTACGAAGGAACGTTCCGGAAATACCATCCGGAGTTTAATGTGGCCGATGCCGATAAATTCTTAACAGAAGCTGCAGAAGCAGCCCAGGAACTGATCAATAGTGGCCAATACTCCATTTACAATAAAACTTCAGGACCAACCGGGAAACCTTATTTAGATGTTTTCAGCCACTTGAAGTCGGATGATGTAATGGATGAAATTATTCTCACACGGCGTTACGATGCTGACCTTGGATTAAAACACAACGTTCAATTTTATCTAACATCGAGAACCTATGGCAAGCCGGGTTTGGAGAAAAACCTGGTAAACAGCTACCTGATGAGTGATGGCTCACGTTTTACGGACATCGCCGGTTATGATACCCTTCAGTTCTTTGATGAAATTCAGAACCGCGACCCACGTTTGTCACAAACCATTGTTACTCCAGGGTACACCAGAATTAATTCCAGTCAACCAGTATCTCCAAACTTTGAGAATACCACGACCGGCTACCAGCCCATCAAGTACTTGAATGATCCGAGTATGGACCTTAGCAGCCAATCGGCTCAGGATCTTCCTCTTTTCCGCTATGCCGAAGTTTTAGTGAATTTCGCTGAAGCAAAAGCAGAACTAGGAACATTGACGCAGGCAGATCTTGACTTGTCAATCAATCAGCTTCGGGACCGCGTAGGCATGCCGCATTTGGTGTTAGTTGATGCCAATGCCAATCCAGATCCTTTCCTGGAAAACATGTATCAAAATGTTTCAGCCACCAACAAAGGAGTCATTCTTGAAATCAGAAGAGAAAGACGGATTGAATTGGTCATGGAGCTTAACTTCCGCTGGGATGACTTGATGCGTTGGAAAGAAGGCCACTTGGTTGCACTCCCATTTCAAGGCATGTATTTCCCAGGTCCTGGGAAATATGATCTTGATCGTGATGGCAAAATCGATGTTGAAATCTACATGGGAGAAAAACCTCCCTCAACAGGAGCTTTCCAACTTCCGCTATCAGATCTTTCAGGAGATGGCAAAGGCTATGTGCTTCCAAACAAGGGAGTAAATAAGGTTTTCGATGAGGAGAAAGACTATTTCTGGCCACTTCCAATCGAAGACCTGACACTGAATCCAAACTTAACACAAAACCCCGGTTGGGGCAAATAAGCTGGTAAAAGGGTGATAGAACTAAGGGATTCAAAATCCAAGTTCTATCACTTAGACTTAAAAAAATCAACCAGCAATTGAAAAAATAAAAGAACACATGAAAAATTTATTAATCTCTTTTCTTGCGTTAATTGCTCTACAGGCGTGTAACGACGAAGCCCCCTCTATCCCGGATTATGCCCTGGATTTAACCAATAAAGAAGAAAACAGCTATGGGCTCGACAACGACAGTCAGGACAAGCTTTCAAGTTTGAAAGTCATGACGTATAACATCCATGCCGGCAACCCGCCTTCACAACCGGGAATTACCGACCTTGAGGCCATTGCCAATGCCATTAAACTGGCCGACCCGGATATCGTCCTGCTTCAGGAAGTTGATAAGAATACCGGAAGAAATGGATTTACCGGTAACCAGAGTAAAGAGCTGGGAGAGTTAACCCAGATGAACTATCGCTTTTACTCGGCCATTCTCTACCTAAAAGGGTACTATGGAGTGGCAGTTTTAAGTAAGTATCCGTTAAAGGACTCTCAAAAGTACATGCTCCCCAAACAATCGGGCACGGAACAACGAGTTCTGGGAACTGCAATTGTTGACCTTCCGGGTGTTGACTCGATCATGGTGGCCTGTACGCACCTGGAAGCCAAAAGCGCCAGTAACCGCATCGAACAAGTGAGGGAGCTTGTGCAACAATTAGGAAACACTCAAGTACCGATAATCCTGGGTGGTGATTTAAACGAACGTCCGGATACTGATGCCTTCTTTTCAATTTTTGATCAGACCTTTACACGTACCTGTCTAGGAACTGATTGTCCTCCGACCTTCAGCACCAATGATCCGAAAATCACCATCGATTACCTGGCCTATAGGCCTCAAGCAGCATTTGAAGTAAGCAACCACCAGATTGTTCAGGAAAATTATGCTTCTGATCACTTTCCCGTAATGGCAACATTCAAATTTAACCGATAACTTAAAATTGATTCAAATGAAACGAAATACTCTATATTCACTTTTTTTGGCACTCCTTATTTTAGCCATTGGGTGCGAAGAAGACGACATTCAATCAGCAGTTGGGCCAGACATTCAGGTTCAAGAAGAATACTTGGCCTTTGATGGCCTGAATGTGGGCGAAACAGTCAGCATTCCCGTTCATGTCAAATCAGAAAATGGCATTAAACGGCTTTCTTACTTCTTTATTACTGAAACGGCGAACGGAACCGAAACAAGTGATGCTGTACATTTTGATGATCCGGCACAACCGACAAGCATTCAAAAAGAAATAACCTTTGAAGCTGTTCCGAAAACACTGGAAATGGTTCTTGTTGCTTTTGACAGCTATAACAAAAGCTCAGAGATCCATATTCCATTTGAGAACATTCGTGAGCTTCCATCGCTTTCATTTACCGACAATGTAGACTACCGCGAAACAGTATTCGAAAATAAACTGCTTAATATTAGTGGAACCATCTCCTCGGAACATGAAGTTGAGAAAATTAGCTACGCCACAATTGTCAACAATGAACCTTCTTCGGAGCAAACCATCGATTTTTCAACTAGTGAGAGCATTAGCTTTTCTGCACAAGTAAAAGTTGTAAAAGGCTTGCAAGGAATCATCATCAAAGCCGAAAATGTTTATGAAGGGTCAGTGGTTGATACCTTCCGAATTGGTGCTGTTGTTGATGATGCAGTAGCCATTACCATGGAGAACGGAATTACTGAAATTAGCAATTTGTATGCAGGACAAGCCAATAGTCTGAAAGGAACAATCGCTTCTGGCTCCGACCTTGTTTCATTTTCTTATGCCATTAAACAAGACGGCAGCTATGGCGAAGAAACAGCTATTCCGCTTGGAACTCCTGTTGACGAATTTCCTTTTGAAATTAGCATTGAAGGTGAAACCGGAATGCAAGCGGTACGTTTAACCGGCACAAATGAAAACAGCAATATCTTCGAATTGGAACTGATCATCCAACGCGTCAATCTGCCGCTGGTTTACCTGAAAGACGTTGAATTAACAACCGAAATCGGAGCCGGAAAACCCAACTGGTTTGCGGCTTATCAAACACCTCATGTATTTGACCAAGCAACTGCCGCTCAACATCAGGAAATGATGGATGTAGCATTGGTCGTTCGTGGCTCTGCCCTACGCCTCTTATCTGCAACGGTATACGAAGCAGGTTCCTATTTGCCACTCATCAGTCCTTACCTCGAAGGCTTCACTCAAGCCACCTACTCCGTTGTTACCAGTAACCGGGGAAGTATTACGCCTGAATCATTTTCAAGCCTGGCCTTTGATGAAGATTTGGAAAACTTCATTCAGGATAAAGTGATCGCTTCCAATGCTGACGGCGGTGAGAACTACAATGTGGCAGGTACCAACCGGCGTACCAGTAGTGATTTGGAAGCCAACAAGGGCTTAATCATTGGTTGGGGAAGCTACCAGGACGGCAAAGCAAACAATGAGCAATTTGCTTTAATCTATGTCAAAGAGGTCAGTTTAACCGACGGAATTGGTCGTGTGAAATTTGATATTAAGTATCCACAACCTGACTACCGAACCGAGTACAATCCGGTATCCATAAAACCTTACCCATAGCGTTTAACCAGTTTCCTCTCCTAAAATTATTACCAAAGGAGGGGAAACTTTTTTATAAAGCTTATTTTTACCGTAAAGTAACCACTTTACATTTTTATCAACTATTCAGAAATTGGTTCTTTTTAAGATTAAATAGGAAACTTAAAACTCGGAATCACGATTTTGAATATCCGACTATCTAAAAATTTGTTATCTGATATCTAATGTCTTATAAAATATAAACGAATGAAAAACAGTATTTATCTTTTTAGCCTGCTTTTGATCTTCCAATTGGGGTTCAGCTCATGCGGACAAAAAGCCAATTCTTCCAATACAAATTCTAAAGACACACCAAAAGCCATCCGGGTGATGACCTACAATATCCATCACGCCAATCCTCCCGGAGAAGCGGGGGTCATTGATTTGGATGCCATTGCCCAGGTTATTCGCGACTCGAAAGCAGATTTGATTGCCGTTCAGGAGCTGGACAGCGCAGCAGAACGTTCACAAAATCAATTTCAACTGGAAGTCTTGGCTCAAAAGCTGGATATGAAATTCCACTTTTTCCGCTCAATTCCTTTAGGAGAGGGATCATACGGTGTTGGTGTTTTATCTCGTTTCCCGATCAGCCAGGCACAAACAATCAAACTGCCCGAGCAGGCCGAGCACGATGCCGAAGATCGGGTGTTAGGCCTGGTTCTTGTTCAACTTTCGGATGAGCAGAAAATCTATTTCGCCTCGACACACTGGGATTACAAACACCTGGAAAACCGACTGCTTCAGGCGGAAAAAACCAATACGATTGCCTCTCAGCTTGATGCGCCGTTAATCATCGGCGGTGACTTTAATGATGTGACGGAATCCAAGCCCATGGATGTATTGCGTGAAGTATTCACCGATGCCAGCAAGGAGTTTGCCCTAACCATTCCTACAGTAAATCCAAAGAAAAGAATTGATCACATTCTTTATACCAACCCCCAAAGATTCAAAATAAGCTCCGAAGAAGTGATTACTTCTCCACTGTCCCAAAAAGCATCCGACCACCTTCCCTATTGGGTTGACCTAGTTATCGCGGACTAGCCTTCCAAGTAAAATGAGCAAGGCCATCTCCAAACCTATTTTGTAAATTGAGTTTGGGGATGGCCTTTTTAGTTTTCCAATAGCAACCGAGCTGCCCGAATTTACTGTTCAGCCGTAATTTCTTCCAAAATGGTTTTGGCTGCTGAAATGGTTTTGATGTGATCGAAACTGAGGCTCAACTTATCTTGCTTCTCTTTCATCCGGCACTTATCCGGATGGTGTTGCAGGTAATGCAATACTTTTGAAAAGATGGGCGACTGATAATAGTCTGATTTTTGATCGGCAATAAAATAGCAGATCATTTTTTTATTCTTCAGTATAACCCGCTCAACTCCCAATCGAATGGCCAGCCAGCGTAAACGAACCACTTCCAGAAGCTCTTTACTGGCAGCCGGCAATTTCCCAAACCGGTCAATCAGCTCCAGCTCAAACTGCTGCAAGCTCTCTTCTGTTTCCAAGCTGTCCAACTGACGGTAAAGCAGCATCCGTTCCGAAATACTTTGGATATAACTGTCAGGAAAAAGCAGTTCCATATCGGTATCAATCTGGCAATCGTTAACAAATTGGTTTTGTAAAAATACATTGCCCGCCGCTTGTTGCTCCTCCTGAAAAAGCTCCTTGTATTCGCCTTGCTTCAGTTCCTGCATCGCTTCATTCAGAATACGATGATAGGTTTCGTAACCAATGTCCGCAATAAATCCACTTTGCTCAGCCCCCAGCAGGTTTCCGGCACCACGAATATCCAAATCGCGCATGGCAATGTTAAAACCACTGCCCAATTCCGAGAATTCTTCGATGGCACGCAAACGCCGACGAGCTTCAGGACTAACCGTTGAGAGCGGCGGTGCAAGCAAATAGCAAAATGCCTTTTTGTTGGATCGGCCCACACGCCCGCGTAACTGGTGCAAATCGCTCAAACCAAAATTCTGCGCATGATTAATAATGATGGTATTGGCATTCGGAATATCCAGTCCCGACTCAATAATGGTGGTCGCAATCAACACATCCTGCTCTCCGTTAATAAAATCGAGCATAATTTTTTCAAGCTTGGGCCCTTCCATCTGTCCATGTCCCACCACTGTTTTCACCCCCGGCACCAGCCGTTGGATGACTGCCTCCACCTCATAAATATTTTGTACCCGGTTATGAATAAAGAAGACCTGTCCGTTGCGGGCCAGCTCATAATTGATGGACTCACGGATAATCTCTTCATTAAATCCGTGCAATTCGGTAACAATCGGGTAACGGTTGGGTGGTGGCGTTTGAATGATGGATAAATCGCGGGCGCCCATCAATGAAAACTGCAGCGTTCGCGGAATCGGAGTGGCCGTTAAAGTCATGGTGTCCACATTCACTTTAAGCTGCTTCAACTTTTCTTTGACCGACACTCCAAACTTTTGCTCTTCATCCACAATCAACAAGCCAAGGTCTTTAAACTTCACATCTTTTCCGACCAGCCGGTGTGTGCCGATTAAAATATCAATAGCACCTGCTTCCACTGCTTTCAATATCTTACGTACTTCTCCTGCGGGGCGCAGTCGGCTGATGTATTCAATTCGAACCGGGAAATCCGTTAACCGTTCGGAAAAGGTTTTGAAATGCTGCAAAGCCAAAATTGTGGTAGGCACCAAAACAGCTACCTGCTTGCTATCGGCTACCGCCTTGAAGGCCCCCCGAATAGCAATTTCCGTTTTTCCAAAGCCAACATCACCACAGACCAGCCGGTCCATCGGCATTTCACGCTCCATGTCCTCTTTCACGGCTTGCGTGGCTTTCACTTGGTCGGGCGTATCTTCGTAAATAAAAGAGGCTTCCAGCTCGGTTTGCAAATACGAGTCGGGAGAAAAAGCAAATCCACGTTCTTTCTTCCGCTCGGCATAAAGAGCAATCAAGTCTTTGGCAATATCTTTCACCTTTTTCTTGGTGCGCTCCTTCATTTTCTGCCAGGCACCAGTTCCCAGCTTGTTAATCTTGGGCTCGACACCTTCCTTGCCTTTGTATTTTGAAATGCGGTGCAGTGACTGAATGCTCACAAACAACACATCGTTGTCGCGGTACACCAGGCGAATGGCTTCCTGAATTTTTCCGTTCACTTCGGTTTTTACCAAACCGGCAAACTTTCCAATACCATGATCGATATGCACCACGTAATCACCCTGATGCAGTTTGTTTAATTCCCGCAGGGTAATGCTCTCCTTCTGTGGCTTCCGGGTTTTGAGTTTGAAGCGGTGGTAGCGCTCAAAAATCTGATGATCGGTATAACAACACACCCGAAGCTGATGATCAATAAACCCTTCATGCAAGGTGAAATTCAGGTCAGTAAATTCCACTTTCAGATTCTGATCCTTAAAAATGGCATGCAAACGCTCAATTTGCTTTTCGTTGGATGAAAGAATAAAGTTGGTGTAACCCCCAGCTTCATTATCCTGCAGGTTCTTAGCCAACAACTCAAAATTCTTATTGAAAGCCGGCTGAGCCGAAGTATTAAAAGCGTAATGCGTTGTGGTTTTAAAGTAATTGGTTGTTCCTGATTCCAGACAAGTAAAACCAGCCAGAGCTGCCAGGAAATCATTCCCGGCGATAAACCGGTCACCCGGCAAATCGGCGTTATCAACAACTTGTTGAAAAGTCCCTTCAATCAAGTCGGCAACCAGCGAAATATCGCGAATATAAATACTGCTTTTCGGAGAAATAAAATGGAAAAAGTTGTCACGTTTCTCTTCTTCCAGTCCATCCTGAATGTTAGGAATAATAACAATCTTTTCGAGATGAACTTTAGAAATTTGGTTTTCGATGTCGAAGCTGCGAATGCTATCCACCTCATCACCAAAAAAGTCGAGTCGGTACGGGTCTTCGTGCGAGAACGAATAGATATCCACCAAGCTCCCACGAATGGAGTACTGACCGGGTTCCACCACAAAGTCGACCCGCTCAAAACCATATTCATACAACACGTCGTTCAAAAATCCAATCGACAGTTTATCCTTTTTATGAACCTGAAAGCTATTGGATTCCAGCCCTTCGCCGGAGATTACCTTTTCGGTCAGCGCATCCGGATAGGTGACAATGCTGATTTGATTGTTCTCATGCAGCTGATTCAGCACTTCGGTACGCAGAATGATGTTTTCCTGTTCCAGCGAATCCAAGTGTCCGGCCCGCTTGTAGGAGCCGGGAAAGAAAAAGAGCGGAGATGCTGTTTTCAGGTTTACCAGATCGTCGTAAAAATAAGCCGCTTCTTCCTTATCATTCAGTATAAAAACCAAAGGCTGGTCGTGTTTTTCAGCCAGAATAGAAGCCAATACCGTTTGAGAAGAGCCAACAAGCCCCGACAGGTGAATCTTTTCACCCGGGGTATTCATCGTTTTTAGCAAAGGTTGAATAACGTCCTGCTCTTCAAATACCTTTTTAAAATTTTGTAATTCCAAACCTCCAAAAAATTTCGCGTAAAGATACGTATTAGTTTGGGTTTGGGTTAGACAGCAAGGCATTTATTCAAATGAATTCCAATCGGATGAAGGGAACTCAATTAGCCCAAAGGCCGGATTACAAGCAGAATTACCAGGCAGTCAACATTGGCTGTTCGACACCCCCTTGAAGAGTAACTGCAAAAAACAATTACTACTGGTGGTCAAATTAACCCGGCAAAACGGATAATAAAAAGAAAAAAAAGGCCATCAGAAAATAATTATTCAAACCTTCCCGTATATATAGATAAGAATAAACAGAAACGCCTTAACTTTGACTAAAATAATCTGATCATGAAGAAATTACTCATTCTTTCCCTTGTGGTACTACTCGCCTCCTGCAACCAGAAAAAGTTAGACCGGATGCAAGTTGTACAAGATAGCCTGCAACAGGTAGCCGAAACAAAAGATGCCGCCATATCCGACTTCATTGGCACGATGAATGAAATTCAATCTAACCTGGATTCGATTAAAAAACTGCAAGAGATTGTCGATATTCAATCAAAAAGCAATGCGGAACCTCAGGCCACCAAGCGCCAGAGAATGCTGCGCGACATTGCTCTCATCAATGAGCTGTTACAAAAGAACAGGGAACTGGTTTTGTCTCAGCAAAAGAAGATGGATTACTCCAGTTACAAGATGACAGAGATGCAGGAAATGCTGAATATGATGAGCAATCAGTTGGAGTCAAAAGATGCCGAAATTCTGACGCTTCAGGCTGAACTTGAAAAGCTGCAACTCAACATTTCAAACTTAAACCAGGACTTGATGGCCGCCCAGCAACGGACCCAGGAACAGGAAAGGCTGCTGGAAGAGCAATCAACAACCATCGACCAAAAAGTATCGGAACTCAATACGGCCTATTATGTATTTGGGACAGCCAAAGAATTGGTTGAAAATGGAATTATTGAAAAAGAAGGTGGATTTTTAGGCATCGGTCGCAGCCTGAAATTTCGTAAAGACTTTAATCCCGATCTGTTTACAAAGATTGATATTCGTGCGGTGGATGAAATTGCGCTGAACTCGAAAAAGGCAAAGGTCATCACCACGCACCCGGCAGCCAGCTATGAGTTAACCGGCGATGATGTTGTGGAAAAGTTGGTAATCAGCGATCCCGATCGCTTTTGGGAAACCAACAAATACTTGGTTATTGTAGTAAACTAAAACAACAAGAGGCCGTCTCCAGGCAAAGCATTGGGACGACCTCTTTTATATTTTAGCAACAACGATTACACCCTAAATTCCAGGCGTTTTCCCCGAACGTCTTTTTTAATTTCTCCCCGGTCGTAAGCCAACTGCCCATTGACAAAAGTTTTAGAAACCTGATGACTAAACTCGGTCCCTTCAAAGGGAGACCAGCCACATTTATAGATAATATTTTCAGGGCAAACCGTCCATTTTTTATCCGGATTGACTAAAACCAAATCAGCATAATAACCTTCGCGGATGTAACCACGACGATCGATGCGGAACAAGTCTGCCGGTGCATGGCACATCTTTTCCACCACTTTTTCCACCGTCAGTTTTTCCTGGCTCACAAATTCGAGCATGGCCACCAAAGCATGTTGTACCAAAGGCCCGCCCGAAGGAGCCTGAAAGTAGGCGTGCGATTTTTCATCCAGCGTGTGGGGGGCATGATCGGTGGCAATCACATCAATTTTGTCGGCCAGCAGGGCTTCCCACAAGGCTTGCCGGTCTTCAGCCGATTTCACCGCCGGATTCCATTTAATTCGTGTGCCGTAAGCGATGTAATCTTTTTCTTCAAACCAAAGATGGTGCACACACACTTCCGCTGTAATTTTTTTATCCTTCACCGGGCCGGCGTCAAACAACTCCATTTCCTTGGCCGTCGAAATATGCAAAACATGCAGGCGGGTTCCGAATTTCCGGGCCAGCTCCACCGCTTTAGAGGATGACTTATAACAAGCTTCAGCACTCCGAATGCGGGGATGACGCGATATCGGTACAATTTCGCCATACTTTTGGCGGTAAATTTCGGTGTTGCGCTGAATAATTTCTTCGTCTTCGCAATGCGTAGCAATTAAGGTCGGAGCCTGCTTAAAAATTTCGGAAAGAGTTTCTTCGTCGTCCACCAGCATATTCCCGGTTGACGAGCCCATAAAAACTTTAATGCCGCACACCTGACTCGGATCAGTTTTCAACACTTCATCCAAATTATCATTGGTGGCACCCATGTAAAACGAATAGTTGACCGCCGAGACTTCCGACGCCCGCGCATATTTTTTGGCCAGCTCGGCCTGGGTGGTTGCCTGTGGTTTGGTGTTGGGCATCTCCATATACGAAGTGATTCCTCCTGCCAGAGCTGCCCGCGACTCGGTGGCTATCTCGCCTTTATGGGTCAGCCCGGGCTCACGAAAATGCACCTGATCATCAATTGCTCCCGGAATTAACAACTTTCCGCTCCCATCAATAACCGTTGCTTCGTTCATCAGCGTTTCCGGAACCTCCTCGTCTTTAAAAATCCGTTGGATGAATTCATCTTCAATCAATAAACTTCCCTCAAACCGGGTTCCTTCGTTAACAATCGTCGCCTTGTGAATGATGGTTTTCATGCTTTCAGTACTTTAAAATTCTCGGTATAAATTACGAAACAAAAATTGAAAAGGCTACATTTCTGCAGCCCTAAAATCCTTATATAAATCGGTTAACAGCGGTTTTTGTTCACCAATCAACCTACTGTTTTTCCGGTATAAACTCAGGTTTAAGACTTATAGCCCGGATATTTTTTAAACCAGCTTCTCATCTTCATTTTCAGAATCCCCCACAAGGCTTCGTTAAAAATGCCACCGCTCATTTTGGAGGTTCCTTCCTGCCGCTCAGTAAAAATAATGGGCACTTCCACTAAGTTAAACCCATGTTTCCAGGCGGTAAATTTCATCTCAATCTGAAAGCCATACCCTTTCAAGCGAATGTCATCCAGATCGATTGTTTCCAGCACACGGCGCGAATAGCACTTAAAGCCTGCCGTTGTGTCCATGATTTTCATGCCGGTAACCAGCCGTACATATACCGAAGCGAAATACGACATCAACACCCGTCCCAACGGCCAGTTAATAACATTAATGCCTTTGATGTAGCGCGATCCAATGGCCATATCGGCTCCTCCCTCATTACAGGCCTTAAACAGGTTTTCCAGGTCTTCGGGCGGATGCGAAAAATCACAATCCATTTCGAAAATGTAGTCGTACCCTTTTTCAAGGGCCCACTTAAAACCGGTAAGATAGGCAGTTCCCAAACCCAATTTCCCTTCCCGCTCAATGAGGTGCAGCTTGCCCTCAAATTCAGATTGCAAGCGCTTTACAATAGCACCTGTCCCATCCGGTGAGCCGTCTTCAATAATCAAAATCTGAAAAGGTGTTTGAAGTGAAAACACCGTTCGAATCATCTCTTCAACATTCTCCTTTTCATTGTAGGTTGGTATAATTACCAAATTCTTCATAGTGTTGTCATGGCATTAGTTATAGCTGCGAAAATAAGGATTTTAAGCCAGTGTTCATCTTTTTTTGTTCAGAATGGCTAATTCCTTGCCTTCAGCAGCCATGGCTCCAAAGTTCAAAAACACCCAATTGATCAACGCCAGGCCTTGTTACTTGTAAGAACAAGCAGCCAAAAAGGGGGTCTTCCCTCCGGGCTTTTTGAGCATTTTCATTACATTTAGCCCCAAAAAACAATGGACTATTCGTTTGTACCCATCCAGCTCGACAACGAGCAGCACTGCCAGCAACTCATTCGTTTATTGGATCTTTACATGCAAGACGAAATGGGCGATAATGCGCCCATGCCCGAAGGCCAAGCGCCGAAAATTCTGGAAGGCTTGCGTAATTACCCTGGCTACCTTGGATTTTTTGCTGTAGCCGACGGCCAATATGCAGCCCTGGCCAACTGCAATAAAAACTTCTCCACCTTTCAGGCCAAGCCCCTGCTCAATATTCATGACTTTGTGGTGCACCCCGATTTCAGAGGAAAAGGAGTAGGCCGGTTCCTGCTCGATGCGATTGCCGACTTTGTGAAGCAACAAGGCTATTGCCGCATTAACCTGGAAGTCCGGCACGACAACTACAACGCGCAAAAGCTTTACCGAAAAGCCGGCTACGACGACTGCTACGAACGCATGTATTTTTGGGAGAAAATTCTGTAAAACTATTCCGACTCAGCAAAGAATTTAATAATCGCGGTGCCCTCTGGCGCAAGTGTGTGCCCCGTGTTGTGCAGTGAAAAGCAAAAGTTTGCAGGCAAGGCATCGATTAAAAATTGTCGCCAGCGGTAGCTGTCAGCTTGTGAGCTACCGTTTACTGATGCGTTCTTCTCTCCTCCTTTTTTTTCAAGGAGGAGTGGCACCGGTATACCGCTGACGAGGTGATTTTGTTGTTAAGGCTACAGTGTAAACGAGGCTTTTCTTTTCTTGCGGTGAAGTTGGAAATAGAATCTCCGTAACTGCCTGATTAAATCGGCACAGCTTATTTCAAAACTCTCCCCAAGCACGCTTTACAGGCTTTTCTTAGCTAGTCCCGGCGCAGATTCCTTCCCTTGTTGTCTGTTTCAAAACCCTCGCAGGC
Source organism: Sunxiuqinia rutila (assembly GCF_050589705.1). Lineage (NCBI taxonomy): Bacteria > Pseudomonadati > Bacteroidota > Bacteroidia > Marinilabiliales > Prolixibacteraceae > Sunxiuqinia > Sunxiuqinia rutila. The sequence goes on along the minus strand of NZ_JBNGOT010000001.1, from coordinate 484,724 downwards.
CGAACTTTTCTCCTTCCGGTGAAGTGGAGGACTTAGGTCTTGCTGCGAATCGGTTCGTGATCTCATACCTTCTTACGCTCGTAAGCTCGTGCCTTCGGTTATGGGTTTTCCAAATAGCGTTTACACTACCCCCACCCACCGGACGATGGTGCCTGGTAGCCAGATGAACTCAGCGACCCGCCAGACAATGCTGCCAACCTGCCAGACGAACTCAGCGACCAGCCAGACGGTGTCGGTGGGGCGCCAGAACATCGGCAGGACGCGGCAAGCCGGGGAAATGACAGCAATTGAAAAATCGGTCATGCGTTCATCAACAAAAGCCCTAATCTTGAGGAGCGGGGAAAATGGTCTTGGGTATACCCGGACTTAATAAGTATGCAGACACTTATGAGATTTGAATTGCAAACTCAAGACAGCTCGCCTTGCGCTGCCGCTTCGCTCAACCAAAGGACAGGCAGGATTTCAGTTGTTTCGAACCAAAATAAAAATGCCCATCCTGATGTATACATTTTGTAAAGTTTTGTAAATTGATCGGCGAAACCTAAAAAGAAAAAACCAATGACAGTACTAACCAACGGACACCCACCGCACACAAGCAGCGTTTTAACCAGCAAAAACACATCCAGCTAAAGCGAATATATCCACAAGACTGTGGGTATACAAGTGTTAATATTAAAAACCAATGAAGTACCTTTTACTACTATTTTGCGTTCTTTTAGTTTTTATAAGTTGTTCCAATAAATCAAACGTTAAGGAGAAGGACTCGAATTTACAAATAGAGCATTTGGCAAATAACAAAGTTGATTATGATACAACTCTGTTTGACTTTGAGCCAGACATTCGGTTATTTACAACAATGGCGTTTGCAAACATTTCTGGTTATGACTTTGAAAATACAGATTCTATGTCAATTGATAGAATTGGATTAAGAAATTCTTTAGATTCTATTTTGACTATTGAGTATAAAGATAAAATTTCGGAGGCAAGTAAAAATGATTTTTTTGCTTCTATTGGTAAAAAGGCATTTTCATTATCAGACCCGCCTCACTTCATATGGCTACCTGATTCTCTCAATTTAAACCACCCAGCAAAAAAAGATTCGACCTATTTAGAATTAATAAACGAATTTTATAAAGTAGCAAAAATATCGGACTTGTGGAAGAAGTACGAGAGTAAACTACGTGAAGCAAATTATCAATATATTCCATTTTCAAGTTTGGCAATTGACGATATTCTCGAATATTGTAGATGTTCAAAAGATATCTTTAATGTAAAAAAGATTGTTTTCAATATTTGTCCTTTTATGCAAAACGAAAGTGGTTTTACAGAATATTCAAACTCGCAAATTTATATTGTTGTCTCTCCCAGAATAGAAGAACCAGGTCCACAAGCTTTTTATCATGAAGCCTTGCACAACGTAATTAATCCAATTGTAGACGGATTTACACAAAAACAAATAAAAAAGCTTTTAGATGCAAGCAGGGTTGGTTTCAGTGAACGCATGAAGAAAATGCATGGGAACTATGTCGGAGGCTATCCTTTCATTAGCGAATGTATGGTTCGGACAATCGACTACATTTTACGAGAAAAACATTTTAACTATAGTAAAGAAAAAACATTGAACGAAATAAACAATCAATATTCTTATGGACTTACTTTAATCCCATTCTTCTATGAGCAACTAAAAGAATATGAGACAGGTTCAATATCATTGGAAGAATATTTTACGACAATAATAGAGAACTATAGTTTTGAACTAGAGAAAGAAAGATGGCAGAATTTTCAAATGAATGGAAAATACTAATGTTAACATTTTGTATAAGTAATGGCAGTAAAAGTGCGAAATATAAAGGTTTGTAGCCCGCTCAAAAAGCGTAGCGGTTTGACAGGAAATTAGCACGCAATCTGCCACTACTCATACAATTTACCGTTACCAAACATTTAAAAACGATAATATGAAAGCATGGAATTTTAGAGTAAACAGTAGTCCTAACGAGATTAGTAAGAAGTTAGAATCCGCACTTGGAACTGTTAACGGATTTGTATTTAATTTAAATCAGGAAAAAAATAATTCAATATCCTTTAGAGTGCGTAAACGGGTTCTTTATGTATGGTATATGGCATTCCAAAATTGGACTATTATTAATGGAGAATTATTAAAAACTGATACAGAAAATAAGACCGATGTGGTAATTGTTTTTAATCAACATTTATTAATAAGATTGATAGTATTTACACATATCTTTTTAGGCTTGTTTTTTTTAATCACAATAATATCAGGAATAAGTAGCAATGCTTCATTATATATAGTTGGAGGAATACTATTAGCTATCGGAACCGTGTTATGGGTTGCAGTACAAAATAAATTTAGAAAGGATATTCAAAAATATAAGATATTAATTTCCGGAATATTGGAGTGTGAAAAATGAAAAACGTTTGGTAATCGAGTAGACGGCTGACGGACTAATAGTCCGCCAGTGCGCCGCTCGCCCTCTGCTACCACGTGAGGCAATCGCGCGGCAGCGCTGGGAAATTCAGAAATATTGACTAAACTGCATCCCGAATTTGAGCACTCCAATCAATAACGAAACTCAACACCCAATGAATCCGATTATCGACCACATTCAGATCACTGTGAAAGACCTGCAGGTTGCAGAAAAGTTTTACGATCAGTTTCTTCCTATTCTGGGATTTGACATCAAAAATAAAGTTCGCGCCTATATTGAGGCACATGATTTTCATGTCATTGAATATACCCACGAGTTATTGGCCTTTGCCATTACTTCGCCGCGCAAAGCCTTTGTAAACGATTCAATCAACCGCCGCAAACCTGGTGCCTTGCACCACCTGGCCTTCAAAGCCGAATCGCGCGCTGAAGTTGACCATGCTTACCAGCAATTACTGCAATTCGAAGCCACCATTGTTACCCCACCCAAACGTTACCCCGAGTATGGAGAGCATTATTATGCCGTCTTTTTCAAGGATCCGGGGAACATCAAATACGAAATTGTATGTACAAAAGAGTCTGATTCTTAAGCCCACTCAGGCCTTTCGCCTTTGCCCACCCCGCTGAAAAGCCCGAAATGCCTCCTTTGCAGGTCTTGGATAAGCCATTGATTTTCAAGTCAGATTTTCGTAAATTGATAAGACAAAAATCTGCCGACCATGAAAAAATCAGTTTACGAAGATGCTTTATGGTATCATGAGAAAGGCCGCCCCGGGAAAATCGAAGTTATTCCAACCAAACCACACGACACACAGTACGATTTATCGCTGGCTTACACGCCGGGGGTAGCTCAGCCCTGCCGCGAAATTGAGCAGGATCCGGAAGAAGTTTACCGCTACACCTCGAAAGGCAACCTGGTAGCTGTTGTCTCGAATGGTACGGCGGTGTTGGGGCTGGGCGACATTGGGCCACTGGCCGGGAAACCTGTGATGGAAGGCAAAGGCATGTTGTTTAAGATTTTTGCCGATGTGGATGTGTTCGACATTGAAGTGAACGAGAAGGACCCGCAAAAACTGATTGAAGTGGTAAAGGCCATCGCTCCCACCTTTGGCGGCATCAACCTGGAAGACATTAAAGCGCCCGAGTGTTTCGAGATAGAAGAAAAGCTGAAAGAAGCGCTCGACATCCCGGTATTTCACGACGATCAGCATGGCACAGCAATTATTTCGGGGGCCGGCCTGTTAAATGCCCTGGAACTGAATGGCAAGGAACTGGATCAAATCAAAGTGGTTATCAACGGAGCCGGCGCAGCAGCCATCTCCTGTGCCAAGCTTTACACCAGCCTCGGTGTAAAAAAAGGCAACATGGTTATGCTCGACAGCAAGGGTGTGTTAAACGAAAGCCGCACGGATCTGAACTCCGCCAAGCAGCAGTTTGTCACCTCCAGAACCATCAAAACCCTGAAAGAAGCCATGATTGGTGCAGATGTTTTTCTAGGCTTGTCGGTAGGCAATGTGGTCAACAAGGAAATGATCCGATCCATGGCCGAAGACCCCATTGTTTTTGCCATGGCCAACCCCACCCCGGAAATCTCCTACGAAGATGCCACCAGCGCCCGCAAGGATGTGATTATGGCCACGGGACGAAGTGACTATCCCAATCAAATTAACAATGTTTTGGGCTTCCCGTTTATCTTTCGCGGCGCCCTGGATGTCCGTGCCCGCACCATCAACGAAGAAATGAAAATTGCTGCCGTAAAAGCCCTGGCTGATCTGGCCAAGAAATATGTTCCGGAGCTGGTTACCAAAGCTTATAACATGGAGAACATTGTGTTTGGACGCGACTACATCATTCCCAAACCATTGGATCCCCGCCTCATTACCACCGTAGCGCCTGCTGTTGCCCGCGCCGCCATGGACTCGGGCGTAGCCGGCAAACCCATTGCCGACTGGGACGAATACGAACGTGAGCTGAGTGCTCGCCTGGGCTTGGAAAACAAGCTGATTATGACCATCTGCAACAAGGCCAAACAACATCCGAAGCGGGTGGTTTTTGCCGATGCCAATAACCTAAAAATGCTGAAGGCAGCCCGTTTTGTTGTGGATCAGGGCATTGCCCGCCCCATCCTGTTGGGAAGCCGAAAAACCATTGAAACCATTTTGGCCAACAACCAACTCGACTTGTCCGATGTCCCCATCATCGACATTTTCCGCGATATTTCGGATACCCGCAGACACCAGTTAGCCGAAGTACTTTATGAAAAGCGCAAACGCAAAGGCATGAGCCTGGAAGAAGCCTTCGAAAAAACTTACAACCACGATTACTTTGGCTGCATCATGGTGGAAACCGGTGAGGCCGATGCTTTCATCTCAGGCTTCTCACGCAAATACGCCGACACCATTCGTCCGGCCTTGCAGGTTATTGGCACCCGGGGCGATGTTAACCACCTGGCCGGCATGTATGTGATGTTGACCAAAAAAGGACCGCTATTTTTGGCCGACACTACCGTGAACTCGGACCCGGAGCCTCAGGTAATTGCCGACACCACGTTATTGGTAGCCAACGAAGTGAAGCGCTTTAAAATTGAACCTCGCATCGCTGTTCTAAGCTACTCCAACTTTGGAGCCTTTAAGGGCAAGGGTAGTCCGGTGCGTGCCCGCGAAGCTGTGCGAATTTTGCATGAAACGCATCCCGAACTGATGGTTGATGGCGAAATGCAAGCCAACTACGCCTTAAACGGAGCCTTGCGGAAACGCAAATTCCCCTTTTCCAAGCTGGGAGAACACGATGCCAATGTGCTGATTTGTCCGAACCTCAGCTCAGGCAACATTCTGTACAAGGTTTTACAGGAACTGGGAACCGCCAAAGCCATAGGCCCCATTCTGTTGGGCATGAAAAAGCCGATTCATGTGTTGCAAATGGAAAGCTCGGTACGCGAAATTGTCAACCTGGTTGCCATTGCCGTGGTTGATGCTCAGGAAGCTGAAACCAGAACGGATTAAAAACCGCCACTCCTGCGGAGTAAAGCCAATGTCCGAAGTGCGTTTCAACGCAATTCCAGGACGTTGGCTTTTAACATTTCTTCGGATAAAAGGCCCTGTTTTACAACAGTCGCTGGTGCTCCAAGCCATTAAAATGACGGATATCAAAGTCGCTTCGTTGAAAAAAGTTTAACTTGCCAGCCAAAACCAACAACACACAAAATGACCCTCTTAATTCTCGTTTTCGGATTTCTGTTTGGCGCAGCTCTCCAACACGCCAGCCTCAACAAGTATAACGTTATTAGTGGCATGGCCACACTCGAAGACCTGACCGTTGCCAAAACCATTGCGCTGGCCATCGGGGTAGGTGTAATTCTAATTAACTTTGAAATCGGGCTGGGATTGGCCACCTATCATGTCAAGCCCTTTATGGTTGGAGGTATCCTGATTGGGGGATTAATTTTTGGTATTGGCATGGCTGTTCTGGGCTATTGCCCCGGCACGCTGGCCATTTCGCTGGGCGAAGGATCGCTGGATGCCTTAACCGGAATTATTGGCGGAATGCTGGGCGGATGGGTTTACACCCTTGTATTGCCAAGCATTGAACCGCTGCTGGGAGCCAACCTGGGGAAAATTTCGTTGCACTCGCTAACGGGCGAAAATCCAACGGTCTTCTACCTGCTTGTTGTTGTCATTGGCCTGGTTTTTATCGCGGCAGCTTTTGGGGTCCACAAACTTGAAAAAAGCACAAGTAAAAAATGGATTGGAGCAGGAATTGCGCTGGCCCTGCTCAATGTAATCATCTTTTCAACAGCGACCTTCAACCGCCCCATTGGTGCCTCAACGGTTTACCCTTACCTGGGTGATTTACTGACCGGCACAACATCCAATGCCTACTTCGAAAAGATTGAAGCTTCCGGAAGCTGGCAGTTGCTCTTTTTAGGGGGTGCTTTTCTTTCAGGGCTGGTATTATCACTTCTTCGGAAAGATTTCAAACTCACCCTCATTCACGAAAACTGGCAAAAATACAAAGGCAACTCCTCTGCTAAACGCTTGGTTTGGGCTTTTGCGGGTGGTTTCATCATGATTTTTGGCGCGCGCATGGCTGGCGGTTGTACCAGCGGTCATGCCATTTCCGGTGGAATGCAAATCGCTATCGGCAGCCTCGTGTTTGCCGTCATGGCCTTTGCTGGCTTGCTGGGTACCGGCAAACTGTTCTACAAAGGGCTGAAGTAAACAGCTCCTGTTTTTACACCAAAAGGTAACAGGCTAAAGGAAGGGTCGGCTGGATTTCGCTCCAGACCGGCTGTGCTTCCAGCTCGGTGTTGCTCAACCAAAATGGTGGGCTGGTTATTAAAAAGCCCCTTGTTTGGGCAGATGAAGCAAGCGCCTGGTGCAAATGACCAGTTAAGCGGGCAGACTCTGACTGATAATCGTAGTTTGACCGAAGTTGCAACTCCACCCCTTCCGCCTGACGTTTGAAAAAAAGCCGGAAGGAACCCACCGAATATTTCCATTGGGGATCAGTGATCAGCAATTGCGAGATAGTCAGCTTTCCTTCCATCTTGCTTTGGGTTTGCTCCTGAATCAGCGGCAGCAAATGCGGATTATCCTTCAGCAATTCACGGGCATCAACCGTTACAGGCCTCCCTTGTCCCCAAAAGTAGTGCTTCATCAACCGGCGAGGTATTGAATAGCAAAGACTATAGCCCACAGCCAGAAACTGAAAAATCTTCCATTGAAACATTTCCGGGCGAAGCATTGGGACAAGGTATCTCCAAACCAGCAAATCCAATTTTGTTCTCATTTTTATTGTCTTTTTAGTGATCAATTCGAAGCTGAAAACCAGGAAACATCCGAATGCTTGATGTTATAAAAGTCAACCTTCCAATCCGGCTACATCCCTTATTCCAAACGTGATGCATCGTATATTGTTGACTTTTGGGGCATTCAATTGGTACTGCCCGGTAATTAAATCCGACAACACACTGAAAAACAACTTCCCAGAGCAAGGAAAACTGCGGCTGTCTAACAAAATCAGCTTGACGTTGTTTTACTAGCAAGCATTTTAAAACCATACTTATGAGCAAAACCATACTACTTACAGGAGCCGGCTTTTTAGTAGTCGCTGTTATTTTGGGTGCTTTTGGCGCCCACGGCCTGAAAGACAAGATGTCGCCCAATATGATGCAAATCTACAAAACCGGTGTTGAATACCATTTTTACCATGCCCTTGGACTACTTCTGGTGGGTGCTTTGGCCATGCAAATGCCATCAAGCCTGATCAACTGGTCAGCCATTTGCCTCATCATCGGAATCCTGATTTTCTCCGGAAGCCTGTACATTCTGACCATCAGCGGAATCAAATGGCTGGGTGCCATAACGCCCATTGGCGGACTAAGTTTTATTGCCGGCTGGATTTTGCTTTTTGCAGCCATCTGGAAACATTTTCCAAAGTAATAACCCGCAAAGGGAAAGCATAAAAAAAGGCCGGATTACAAGAACCCGGCCTTTGAAGTTATAACTAAACATGAAAGGATTTATTTCCATCCGCCACCCAATGCACGGTATAGCGACACTACAGCATTCAGCTGCTGCACATGGTCATTCACATTGCTAAGCTGTGCGGCCAGCAAACTTTGTTGGGCATTCAACACCTCGGTATAGGTTGCCGATCCGTATGTCAACAGCTCGTTGGTATAGTCAACCGATTTTTCGAGGGCTGACAACTGCTTTTCGCGCAACACAATCTTCGCTTCAGAAGCATCGTAAAGCCCCAAAGCATTGTTCACTTCCTGGCCGGCATTCAGCAAAGTCTGACGCAAACCTAACAAAGCTGATTCCTGCTGGGCACGTGCCACCTTCAGCCGTGTGGTATTGGCTTTCCGGTTAAAAATAGGCGAAGCCAACCCACCAATAACATTGGCAGCGAACGAAGAAGGATCAAGCAGATCAGCCAGGTCCAGCGCTTCAAAACCAGCGTTTGCCGTTAGTGTTACCGAAGGAAAGAAATACGCCTTGGCGCTGTTGGTCATTTCGTAAGCACTCATCACCCCATACTGGGCTTGCATCACATCCGGACGGTTTTCCAACAGCTGAGCCGGAACCCCGGTTTGCAGCAGACTTGCCACTTCCTGGTCGGCCAGACTTCCGCGTTCAATCGGGCCAGGAGTCCGCCCTAAAAGCATGCTCAACCCGTTTTCGACTTCCCGAATCTGATGCTCCAAATCCGGCAGGGTAACTTCGGCTGCGTAACGAGCCGCTTCACTCTGCACAATAGCCGCCCCCGTTACCCGGCCATTCTCTTTCAACACTTTCATAGTTTCCACCAGGTCAATGTTGTTCTTCACCGTTTCGCGGGTAATTTCCAGTTTGGCATCCAAGGCCAGCAGGCTGTAATAGGCTGAAGCAATGTTGGCAATCAGCCGTGTTTGCACCGCTTTATGTCCGGCATCGCTGGCCAGCAAGTTGGCATAAGCGGCCCGTTTCGAGCTGCGCAACTTTCCCCAAATATCCAGTTCCCAGCTTGCCTGGGCATTGAGCTGGTAGATATCCAATTCGCGGGGACCAGCAGGATTGGTCGATTCCGAATTACGGCTATGCACCACCGATCCCTGCGCAGTTACTCCTGGCAACAAGGCGGCTTTACTTTGACCGAAATAGGCTTCAGCTTCCGCAATTTTCTGAACGGCCATCTGAAGATCCAGGTTATTGTCCAGTCCTTCCTGAATGAGGGCTTTCAACTTTGAATCGCTAAAAAGCTCCTGCCAGGGTTTTTCGGCCAGGTTAGCCGAGTCAGTCACCTCAACGCCAAAAAGCCCTTCGGTGTTAACATCCTTCTTTTGGAAATGCCGGGAACTGCTGCATGATACCAGCAGCCCCGAGATTCCGATAATGAAGAGTATATTTTTGATTGATTTTGTTCTCATAATTTCTCTTAATTGCGCTGAACGATTAATCCAGGCTGTTCATCTCTGAAATTTCTGTTTGTTCCGGTTTCTTCACTTTCTCCTGAAGCGTTTGGAAAATAACATACATGGCTGGAATAACCAGGATACCGATGAAGGTACCGATAAGCATTCCGCCTACGGCTCCCACACCAATTGAACGGTTTCCATTAGCTCCTACTCCACCACCAACAATTAAAGGCAGCAAACCAACAATAAAGGCGATCGAGGTCATCAAAATCGGACGTAAACGAGCTACCGCCCCTTCAATCGCCGATTGCATGATGGTCATTCCCTCATGGCGGCGTTGCAAGGCAAACTCAACAATCAGAATAGCATTCTTAGCCAGCAAACCAATCAACATGATCAGTGAAATTTGCAGGTAGATGTTGTTTTCAACCCCCATGATGCGGGCAAAAATGTATGAACCGGCAATCCCCACGGGTAACGAAAAGAGAATTGACAAAGGCAGAATAAAACTTTCGTATTGTGCAGACAACAGGAAGTAAACAAAAACCACACACAAAATAAAGATGATAACCGTTGTACTTCCCGAGGCCAATTCCTCCCGTGTCAATCCTGAAAAGTCGTATCCATAACCCATTGGCAGTTCCTGCTCTGCTACTTCCTGCACTGCAGCAATAGCATCACCGGTACTGAATCCGGGGTTAGGCGCTCCGGTCACAGAAATGGCCGTGTACATGTTGAATCGCTTCAAACTTTCGGGACCAAACACCCGCTTCAGCGCAACAAACTGCGTGATTGGAGCCATTTCTCCGTTGCCGGTTCTGACTTTAATACTTGAAAGGTCCTCCGGATTACCCCGGTAGCTCGGATCAGCCTGAACCATCACCCGGAACTGTTTTCCGAACCGGTTAAAATCTGAAGCATAGTAACCACCAATATATCCTTGCAAGGCACCCAACACGGAATTAACTCCTACGCCGGCCTGCTTACAAACAGCTACATTCACATCCACTTCGTACTGCGGGAAGTTGGTGCTGAATGAGGTAATCGCATACTGGACTTCGGGACGCTGGTTCAGCTTCATCAGGAAGTTGTTACTGATCTGCTCAAACTTCTTAATATCGCCACCGGTCTTATCTTCCAGTTCAAGGGTAAAACCACCGGAAACTCCAAATCCTGGAACCATAGGAGGTGCAAAAGCAATTACCCGGGCATCGCGAATTCCGGCTGTCGCCTGGTAAATGCGGGCAATAACACTGTTCACTCCCTGGCTCTTCTCGGTACGCTCGGCAAAAGGTTTCAGCTTACAAATTACCATGGCATACGAACTTCCAGCCCCACTAATCAAAGAATAACCCGCTACGGTAGAACGCCCGGCTATTTCAGGAATCGCTGTTAGCATGGAGTCAACCTGCTCGGCTACAATCAAGGTCTTTTCGGATGACGTAGCCGGAGGCATACTAATATCCAGGAAAATACTTCCGGTATCTTCGTTGGGTACAAAGCCCGTTGGCGTTGTTTTCATCAGATATCCCATAATTCCGACAAAGACAACAATCACGGAAACAGCCACCCACTTCCGGTTCAAAAAGAACATGGTGGTTTTCCGGTATTTTTCGGTCATCGCATCAAAAGCCGTATTGAACGAAGCATACATCCGCTCTTTCAGGTTTTTCTTTTTCGAAGGATCTTCATGCTCTGGTTTCAGGAAAATCGCACATAAGGCCGGGCTCAATGTCAAGGCATTTACGGCCGACAGGATAATGGCCACAGCCAGCGTAATTCCGAACTGCTTGTAGAAAACCCCGGTTGATCCGGAAATAAAAGTTACCGGCACAAACACGGCCGACATCACCAAGGTAATGGCCACAATCGCACCTGAAATTTCATTCATGGCCGAAATGGCTGCTGTTTTTCCGTTTTTAGCACCACCATCAAGCTTGGCATGCACGGCTTCCACCACCACAATGGCATCATCCACCACAATACCGATGGCCAGTACCAAGGCAAACAAGGTTAACATGTTGATGGTAAACCCAAACAAGCTCAAGAAGAAGAAGGTACCAATAATAGATACCGGAACAGCAATTGCCGGAATCAAGGTTGCCCTGAAGTTCTGTAAGAAGATAAAAACAACCAGGATAACCAGCACCAACGCTTCAACCAACGTTTTCAACACCTTGTTAATTGAGCTGTCCAGGAACTCATTCGTATCATTCAGAATGGTATAATCCAGACCTTCAGGAAACGATTTAGACGCCTCTTCCAGGGTGGCTTTGGCTTGCGAAATTACTTCGCGCGCATTGGATCCGGCCGCCTGAAAAATGGCAATTGACACACCCGGTTTCCCCATCGCTGTAGTGGTTACCGAATAGCTAAGTGCTCCCAGTTCCACTTCGGCCACATCTTTTAACCGAAGGATGTTTCCGTCTTGATCGGCCCGGATAATAATGTTTTCAAATTCTTCGGGCTGAGATAGCTTTCCTTTGTATTTCAGAATGTACTCGTAGGTCTGGTTATTCAGTTCTCCGAAACGTCCGGGGGCAGCCTCCAAACTTTGCTCATTCAAAGCAGCCATCACATCGCGTGGCTCCAGTTTGTAAGCAGCCAGTACGTCCGGTTTCAACCAAATACGCATGGAATAATCCTTGGCACCAAAAATCATCGCCTCTCCAACACCACTAATCCGCTTAAACATCGGAATCAGGTTGATATTGGCATAGTTCTGAATAAAGGTTTCATCGTATGTCCCATCCGGGCTGTACAACGAAGTAATCAACAGAATACTACTCTGGCGCTTGGCGGTAATCACCCCGGCTTTTACCACCTCTGCAGGAAGCATATTGGTGGCCTGGGTAACCCGGTTCTGAACGTTTACCGCAGCCATGTCGGGGTCAACCCCTTGCTTAAAATACACTTCAATGTTTGCACGCCCGTTGTTCATGGAAGAAGAAGTCATGTAGGTCATGTCCTCTACCCCGTTGATCTGTTCTTCCAACGGCACCACCACACTTTTCAGCACGGTTTCGGCGCTGGCGCCGGTGTAGTTAGCCGACACCCGAATGGTTGGAGGTGCAATATCCGGATACTGTTCAATGGGCAATGTGGTAATCCCCAACACGCCAACAATGACAATAACAATCGATATGACCGATGATAATACCGGTCGTTCAATAAATTTTCTGAACATGTTTTCTGTGGAATTTTAGTTACGACTTGAATTAGCTGCAAGCCCGCTTTCGTTCATCGAGCTAAGTTCTGTCAACTTTGGCTTGATTGGTGTTTGATTTCTCAGCGAAGTAATTCCCTCAATCACAACCTGATCACCAACCTTCAATCCGGAAGTAACCACATAGTAGTCTTTCAGGTTACCGGCCAATACCTCTACACTGGTATTTACTACCTTATTGTCTTCACCTACCACGTATACAAAATGCTTACCCTGTAATTCATAAGCCGCTTTCTGCGGAATCAGGATTGCTGCTTCCAAATGTTCCGGGATGCGAACCAAACCACTGCTACCACTGCGTAGCAGGAACCCGGGGTTGGGGAACGAAGCCCGAATGTTTACTGATCCGGTTTGCTGATCAACCAAACCACTGGCAGTTTCCACTTTTCCAGTAGCGTCAAAGGTGGTATTGTCGGCTAAAACCAAGGAAACATCTGGTATGCTCTTGAGTTTTTCCTGCAGGTTAGCACCTTCCAGATCACGGGTCAATTTCAGAAAGTCTTTTTCATTCATCGAAAAGTAAGCATACATGTTTGTCGTATTCGAAACAGTTGTCAAAGGCTCAGCAATGGCACTGCTCACCAAACTTCCTACACGGTATGGGAAATTACCGATAATGCCATCGGTTGGACTGGTGATTTTAGTATACTGCAGGTTGGCTTTGGCATTTTCCATGTTGGCTTTGGCCTGGGCTAATTGTGCCTCGGCTGCTTTCAGTGTTGACTGAACCGACTCAAGCTCAAACTTACTGATGATGTTTTTATCAACTAGTGGTTTGGTTTTGCCTACATTGATTTTGGCCGTAGCCACTTGTGCCTCGGCAACTTTAACCTGCGCTTCGGCTGAGCGTACGTTGGCTTCAATGTCGTTCGCATTTAAGCGAAACAACACCTGTCCTTTTTTCACATAGGCTCCTTCATCCACCAAAATCTCTTCGATGTATCCAGCCACGCGGGGACGAATCTCAACCGTTTGCTGGCCTTCCAAAACTGCCGGATAACTTTTATCCAGCGTTGCCCTTTGCTCTTTTATTGAAATAACCTGATACTCCTTTGCCTGTCCCGGGGCTCCGGGGGCCACTTCTCCCTGGGTTGGTGTGCAGGCTACAGCCGCGAACATCAACCAAATAAAATTCAGATTTTTAATGTGTTTTCTTGTTTTCATGTTTAATCTATTGTTTAAAGTCTTCTGTTTTCAAATTAGTCATTGCACTCACCAGGCGTAAATCCGGCATTTTGCTGAATCATTTCAGCCACACGCCTAAAGGCCTGAAAATCTTCGTTACTCACTCCTGCCAACAACTTATCGACCAACGATTTTGCAATTCGCTTGGCTTTATCCAACTCTTCTTCTCCTTTGCTGGTCAGCATCAGGTTCTTTTTCCGCCCGTCATGCTTATCCTGGCTTCGAACCACATAGCCATTATCCAACAAAACACTGATTTGTCGCAAAATGATTGACTTATCCTTGTTAAATGCATCAGCAAGCTCTTGTTGCGTCCAATTCTTATTTAAAGACAACTGAAACATAATCGCGAAATGCTCAAAACTCAGATGAATCTCTTGTTCTTTAAACGCCTGCATTATCATCCCCTTATAGGCATGGACCGTTTGCCCCAGAATATGCCCCAATGGTTTATCTGTGTTCATCGTTAAATTGTTTTCAGCAAAACTAATCCGAATTAGTTGACTAAGTCAACTAGTTTTGGTTAAAAAAACTTTAACACATCGAAAAAAAACTTAATCAACTAGTTAATTGAATCTTACAAATTATCCCAATGTTAAGAAATCAGACAATAAGCTCTGCTTTTAACACCTGTTAACAGTCTATCCCTACTTGCGACTAACCGTCTGATAACAAAATTGATTTCTTTTGAACGACAGCAAGCAATACTTCCTCCTGCTACAGCGATTTCGGTTTCTTTTCTCCGATTTTTCAGGCACAAAAAAAGGATGTCTGCTGACATCCTTTCTATAAGCTATAAGATCTAATCTAACTTAACTCATTATGGCGTATTGTATTAAGCTAATGTTGCTTGACCCGGCTCCCAATCACAAGGTGTTAACTCCCCTGTTTGCAAAGCGCCCAAAACGCGTAAAACTTCAGGCACATTGCGGCCGATAGCCAAATCGTTAACGCTTACCCAACGGATCACTCCTTCTTCATCTAGAATGAAAGTTGCCCGGTAAGCAATTTTTTCGTCAGCTTCCAAAATTCCTAAGTCTTCGGCCAGCGATTTTGAAGTATCCGCCAACATGGGGAATTGCAGCTGACGCAAGCCAGGGTGATCGTTTCTCCAAGCCAGGTGCACAAATTCAGAGTCGGTTGAAGCACCAATCAGGTTGGCATTCAATTTCTGAAATGATGCGAAGTGGTCGTTAAACCCGGTAATTTCTGTCGGGCATACAAACGTAAAGTCTTTTGGCCACCAAAACACCACACTCCATTTGCCTTTCAGGTCTTCATTGGTAATGGTCTTAAATTCTTTTCCTGGTTCAAGGGAAACAACGGCTGTCTTTTTAAACTCGGGAAATTTTTGTCCTATTGTCAACATGATTTTCTGTTTTTAATATTTGATTTTTCAATAATTTCTGTGGCAAATATAGCGGCAGCTCCAGTGGCAATCAAATTGATTTTTTTTAATCGGAATAGACAAAAACTATTTGACAAACCTGTAAAAACCCATTAGTTATCGTTCCTCTTTATTGCAACCCATTCAAGCCAAGAATCCTAATTCCGTTGTCCTTTGCGGATTCATCCGGCAAAATGTTTGGGGGTAAGCCCGAAGAATTATATCTTTAACTGGTTTTTTAAAGCTTTCGGGCTTTAAGAAATTACGTTTTTACCTGAATCAATTTGAATTATAAACTATGAAAAAGCTTTCAAAAGAATCAAAGCAAGTTTCAAGAAGGGCCTTTCTGGGAACAGCTGCAACTGCAGCTGCCGGAATTACCATTCTTCCTAGCAGTGTTATTGCAGGTTTGGGACACAAAGCCCCGAGTGATAAACTGAATATCGTTGGTGTTGGTGTCGGCGGTATGGGTTTCGCTAACTTGAAGAACCTGGAATCAGAAAACATCATCGGTCTTTGCGATGTGGACTGGAACTACACTGGCGGCAACGGCGTTTTCGACCGCTATCCAAAAGCCAAAAAGTACAAAGACTGGCGCAGAATGTATGACGAAATGGGTAACGATTTCGACGCGGTTATGATTGCAACAGCCGACCATACCCACGCCATTACTGCAGCTCACGCCATTGCCATGGGCAAACACGTATACGTGCAAAAACCATTAACACACTCCGTTTACGAATCTCGTTTGTTGACAAAATTGGCTGAGAAGTATAAAGTGGCCACATCCATGGGTAACCAAGGATCGTCAGGCGAAGGTGTAAACCTGACAACCGAATGGATTGCCAACGGTGAGATTGGTGAAATTACCAAAGTAGAAGCGTTCACTGACCGTCCAATTTGGCCACAAGGATTGAACACTCCTGAAAACGGGCAGTGGGTTCCTGATGGATTGGATTGGGACTTGTTCGTTGGACCAGCTAAAATGCGTCCGTACAACGAAATTTACCATCCTTGGAACTGGCGTGGCTGGTGGGACTACGGTACAGGTGCACTCGGTGATATGGCTTGCCACATCCTGCACCCGGTATTTGTTGGTCTGGACTTAGGCTACCCAACAAAGGCACAAGGTAACTCTACTTTATTGTTACAAGACTGTGCCCCAACAGCACAATCTGTGAAATTAACTTTCCCCGAAAGGAAAGCGAAGAAAAAAATGAAAATTAAACTTCCTGAAGTGGAAGTAAACTGGTATGATGGTGGTATTAAACCAATGCTTCCTGACGGATGGCCAGCTGGTAAAAACCCGAATGACTCAGGTGGTGGTGTCATTTTCCACGGAACTAAAGACAAGCTGATCTGTGGTTGCTACGGTGTTAATCCATGGTTGTTGTCCGGACGCAAACCAGACGCACCTAAATTCCGTCGTCGCATTGAAACCAGCCACGAAATGGACTGGGTACGTGCATGTAAAGAAACTCCTGAAAACCGGATCCCTACAGCATCTGACTTCAGTGAAGCCGGACCATTCAACGAAATGGTAGTCATGGGTGTATTGGCCGTTCGCTTACAAAGCCTGAATAAAGAGCTTGAGTGGAAT
Organism: Sunxiuqinia rutila; assembly: GCF_050589705.1. Taxonomy (NCBI): domain Bacteria; kingdom Pseudomonadati; phylum Bacteroidota; class Bacteroidia; order Marinilabiliales; family Prolixibacteraceae; genus Sunxiuqinia; species Sunxiuqinia rutila. Next base: position 467,982 of record NZ_JBNGOT010000001.1, on the reverse strand, counting down.
GGAGAAAAAATGGAATTCACGAACCTGAATGACAGCGAAGAAATCAGAACGGTTATTAAAGATGGTTTTGCGATTCATGATGGTCACCCAACCTTCAAGAAAACATGGACTGATCCTGTTTCTGCAAAAGAGTTTGCATCAGAACTGATCAAGCACACTTACCGTGCACCATGGAGCTTGCCGGATATGCCAGCTTAATGATTGAATTCAAGTTTAATTACAATAAACGGGGTAAGAAACATCTTACCTCGTTTTTTATTGCCCAATCCGAACTGGTCAATTATTTCCAATTAGAGCTTTTCCTTTTTTTACAAAATCAACATTTCTTACTAAATTGTCCACGCATATTTCCTAAAATCAAACGCAATGAAACCTAGTAAAACGGGCATCAGCCGACGAAAATTTATCGGATCAACCACCGGGGCATTAGCCGGATTGACCCTGCTTCCCAGCCATGTTATTGGCGGGTTGGGGCATAAAGCACCAAGCGACAAACTCAACATTGCCGGGATTGGTGTTGGAGGGATGGGCTATCGCAACCTGAAAAACATGGAGCTGGAAAATATTGTTGCCCTGTGTGACGTTGACTGGAAATATGCAAATCGGAACTCCTTCCGCGAATGGCCTATAGCTCCGCAGTACAAGGATTACCGGGTGATGTTCGACAAGCAAAAAGACATTGATGCAGTGATGATTGCTACGCCCGATCACTCGCATGCCCTGCCGGCTTTAATGGCCATGCGCCAAGGCATTCATGTCTACCTTCAAAAGCCCCTCACCCACTCGGTGTACGAAAGTCGGGTGCTGACCGAAACAGCCCGACGTTATCAAGTAGCCACGCAAATGGGAAACCAAGGGAATTCCAATGAAGGCATCCGGCAAATTTGCGAATGGATCTGGGCCGGAAAAATTGGCGACATAACCCGGGTCGATGCCTGGACCAACCGCCCCATCTGGCCGCAAGGGCTGGAGCGACCAGACAAGGAAATGCGCATTCCTAAAACACTGGACTGGGATTTATTTTTAGGACCGGCAGCCTACCGCCCTTACAACGAAATTTATACGCCCTGGAACTGGCGCGGCTGGTGGGATTTTGGCACCGGCGCACTGGGCGACATGGCCTGTCATATTCTTGATCCGGTATTTAAAGCATTGAAGTTGGAATACCCGTCCTCAGTGCAGGGCAGTTCCACACCAACAAATACCGAGTCATGCCCCAATGCAGAAATGGTCGTTTACGAATTCCCCGCCAGGGATAACCTCCCCAAAGTGGCCATGCCCCCGGTAACCGTAACCTGGTATGACGGGGGACTGATGCCGCCCCGCCCCGATGAGCTATTGCCCGGAGAACCTATGGGCAATGAAAGTGGAGGCTGTATTTTTCATGGAACCAAAGGAAAGATCATGTGCGGTGCTTCATCGGCTAACCCCACCCTGCTGCCAACACGTGAGATGGCTCATTTTGAACAGCCGGGAAGAAGCATTCGACGGATTCCTAACGCCCAGGAAGGCGGACACGAACAGGACTGGATTCGGGCCTGCAAGGAAACGCCCCAAAACCGTGTAGAAGCATCATCCAACTTCGACTATGCCGGACCGCTAAACGAAATGGTCGTCATGGGTGTGCTGGCCGTTCGCTTGCAAAGTTTGCAGCGCAAACTGCTTTGGGATGGTCCAAACATGCGTTTCACCAACATCAGCAATGACGATCAGCTGCGCATTCTGGCCAAGGATGAATTTGAGGTTGTAAACGGAGACCCCCGTTTCAACAAGGATTTTGTTACCCTGCCGGCCAAAAAGATGGCCGAAGAATGGATCCGGCACAACTACCGGCAAGGCTGGGAGCAAATTTAACGGTGCATTCACTGAACCAGTTTATGCCTGATTCAAATGGGCTTTGATCTTATTCTCAATTTCCAGCGTCAACTCTTTTACATCCCGCCCGGAAGGATCAATGGGCTCTAAAACAGTATAGGTCAGGCGCGTTCCGAAAGCCAAAGGAAAGTAGCCTTTCTGCATCAAGCGGCTGTTTCCGTCAATCACAAAAGGAACAACCCAGGCTGAAGGCGCTGCACGCAACAAGGATGCAATTCCGGCTGGCTGAAATGATTTCACTAAACCGGTTTTACTGCGCGTGCCCTCGGGGAAAATGCTGGCACAATACTGCTCTTTCTCAATATGCTTACCCAGCTTGGTGATTTCAACAATGGACTGACGCCCATTTTTACGGTCGATTAAAGCCGAACCACCATGACGCAGGTTGTAGCTAATGCTTGGAATGCCTTTGCCCAATTCCTTCTTCGACACAAATTTAGGATGATGCTTCCGAAATCCCCAGACAATAGGAGGAATATCCAACGTATTTTGATGATTGGATACGATAATGAACGGACGCCCTTGGGGCAACTGCTCAAATCCCCGAAACCGGATGCGTGTTCCCAGAATAACCAAACTATAGATCAACAAAAAGTTGAGAATGTCCACCGATTTTTTCCGCAGGGGATATCCTCCAACCAACCGACAAACAATCTGAATGGGGTGGAACACGACCAACAACAAGCCAAAAACCAAGAGGTAAACAGGGCTTAGTAAATATCCAAGTAAACGTTTCATTTCCAAAATTGAATTTTATTGACACAAAAGAACAAAAAATAAGGGAAAACCAGTTAAACTTCAGCCAATCGCCCAAATCTTTTCAGAACCATTCTAAATAACGGATAATCGTGTTAAGAATACATTATCTAGATCTTTTTCAGACAAAACTCAGAGATTATCATTTTTAATATCCACACATTTGCATATCTAATTAGGTTGATTTTTTTTCACAATTAATAGTTCAAGACAGAAAATGACAAAATATGTTATCATCGGTGGAGTTGCCGGAGGAGCAACAGCCGCCGCCCGCTTACGACGACTGGATGAAAAAGCAGAAATCATCATGTTCGAACGCGGACAAAACATTTCTTACGCCAACTGTGGGCTGCCCTACTACATCGGTGGAACCATTACAGAACGCGAAAAACTGCTGGTACAAACTCCCGAAAGTTTTCGGGCCCGCCTCAATGTTGATGTTCGTGTTTTACAGGAAGTGACTCAAATTAACCGGGAAGCACAAACCGTGGAGGTTTTGAATCATCAGACCAAGGAAACCTACACCGAAAGCTATGACAAGCTGGTGGTTTCACCCGGAGCTGAACCAGTTAAGCCACCTATTGCAGGTATCAATGATCCCTCCATTTTCACTCTGCGAAACGTACACGACACCGATCGGATCAAGTCGTTTTGCGATACGCAAAAGCCGAAGCGTGCCGTTGTGATTGGTGCCGGATTTATTGGACTGGAAATGGCCGAGAACCTGCACCAGCTGGGCATGAATGTCACCATTGTTGAGATGGCCAGCCAGGTGATGGCTCCGTTGGACTATGAAATGGCTGCCGAAGTGCACCAGCACTTAAAAACCAAGCAAGTTGAATTCTACCTGAAGGATGGCGTAAATTCCTTTGACCGCCAAGAAGAATCTTTGACCGTTCAACTGCAATCCGGCCGCGAACTGGAAACCGACATGGTCATCTTATCCATTGGTGTACGCCCGGAAACAAAACTGGCACGGGAATCCGGCCTGGAGCTGGCCGAAAACGGAGGCATTAAAGTCAATGAGTACCTGCAAACCAACGATCCCAACATTTACGCACTGGGCGATGCCATTGCCTTTCCACATCCCATTACCGGCAACTATGTAAACACTTACCTGGCCGGACCAGCCAACAAGCAAGGCCGCCTGGTGGCCGATAACCTGGTGTTGGGCAATACCCGAAAATACAAAGGTGCCATTGCTACCGCCATTGCCAAAGTGTTCGACCTTACGGTTGCCTCCACAGGACTTTCGGCCAAAGCGCTGAAACGCGAAGGCATCGAGTACACCTCCAATATTATTCACGGATCATCGCATGCCGGGTACTATCCGGGCGCTTTACCCTATACGCTGAAAATTCTTTTTCACCCTAAAACCGGGAAACTATACGGGGCGCAAATGATTGGCTACAAAGGCATCGATAAGCGGATTGACCTTATTGCAACGGTATTATTAAACAACGGAAGCATTTACGACCTGCAAGACATTGAACATGCCTATGCACCACCTTACTCATCGGCAAAGGATCCGGTAAACCAGGCTGGCTATGTGGCTGAAAACATCATTATGGGTCGCATGAAAAACATCAACTGGGTTGAAGTCAGCAAACTGCATGCGCCTCAAATTTGCCTGCTCGATGTGCGTACGCCTGCCGAACACGCATTGGGGCATATTGAAGGTTCGTTGAATGTGGAAGTGGATCAGATCCGCGAGCGCTTGAATGAAATTCCACGCGACAAAAAAATCATCGTGTACTGTGGGGTTGGTATCCGTGGCTATTTTGCCTGCCGCATCCTGATGCAAAATGGGTTTGAAGAAGTTTACAACCTGAGTGGTGGTTACAAAACTTACGAACATACCATGTGCAAGCAAAGTAACGAAGACATTTTTGAGTCGAGCTACATTGCCAAAGACGATCATATTTATCGCGGTAAGCCCACCGAAGCACCTTCGCTGAAAAACCTGGTAAAAACAATTGAGGTTGATGCTTGTGGCTTGCAATGTCCGGGGCCGGTGCTGAAGCTCAAAACAGAAATGGATAAATTGAACCCGGGCGACCGGCTGCAACAAAAAGCCAGCGATCCCGGCTTCATGAAGGATGTGCAATCGTGGTGCAACATCACCGGGAACAAGTTGGTGTCCCTGGAGTCCGCTGCCGGAATCATCACTGCTGTCATTGAAAAAGGCGAAGAAAAAGGATCGAAACCATCCTCTGGCGACTTTTCATCAGTTCAGCTACCCCAAAACAAAACCATGGTGGTCTTTAGCGATGACATGGATCGCGCCTTGGCCTCACTGGTCATTGCCAATGGTGCTGCATCGATGGAGAAAGAAGTTACCATGTTCTTTACCTTCTGGGGCCTCAACATCATCAAAAAAACCGACAAGCCGGAGGTTGAAAAAGACTTCATGGGCAAAATGTTCGGAAAAATGATGCCGGGCAACGCAGGCAAACTGAAGCTTTCAAAAATGAATATGATGGGCATGGGCTCATTAATGATGAAAAAGCGCATGCTCGCCAAAAAAGTGGACTCCATTGAGGACATGCTAAACACCGCCTTGGACAATGGCGTTAAGATGATTGCCTGCCAAATGTCGATGGACGTGATGGGTGTAAATGCCGAAGAGCTGTTGGATCGGGTAGAAATTGGTGGGGTAGCCACTTACCTGGAAGAAGCCGAAAAAGCCAACCTCAACCTGTTCATTTAAGACAACTGATTTTTCAAGATACAAAACGCTGCTTCGACAACCCGGGGCAGCGTTTTTTGTAGATAAAGCCGGTCATTCCTGAAATTTCCATAACTTTCGACAACAAAACAAGAAGTCAGCCGATGGATTACCGTGATGAAGTATTTTTAGCTGTTGCCGAAAACCTGAGCTTTTCAAAAGCGGCAGAAGCACTGTTTATCAGCCAGCCTGCTGTAACCAAGCACATCAAAGAACTGGAAAGTAAGCTAAACAGCGCCCTCTTTGAACGCAAAGGCAACAAAGTGTACCTCACCCAGGCAGGCAAACTGGCCTACCGCCATCTGAAGCAAATCCAGCAGCAATATCACGAATTGGAGTTTGAGCTGGGGCGCTTGAATGATGCTTACCAGGGTTCGTTGCGTATTGGGGCCAGTTCCACCATCGCACAATACCTGATTCCCGGCGTGCTGGCGGCTTTCCATCAACGTTTCCCCGAAATCAAGCTCGACTTGTATAATGGCAATTCGGTTGACATGGAACACAAGCTGCTGCAAAACGACATTGATCTGGCCTTGGTTGAAAATGATTCATCGCAAGCCAACATCCGTTACCACGATTTTCTGGATGATGAAATTGTGGTGGTAACCGGCAGCCAAAATGCACTGGGGAAACGAAAAAATCTGGCACTTGCCGACCTGCAACAGCTTCCACTTGTAATGCGCGAACGAGGCTCGGGCACACTGGAAGTGATTCAGCATGCCCTTCGTAAACACAAAATTGATCTGGACAAACTGAATATTCTGATGCACCTCGGAAGCACCGAAGCCATTAAGAATTTTTTGGTGAATTTTGATGGTATCGCCTTGGTATCTGAAAAAGCCCTAGCTCGGGAATTGCAGCTAAAAACCATTGTCAAGCTTAATGTAAAAGACTTCAGCATTCATCGGAAATTCCGGCTTGGAACACGGCAAGGCCCCGAAAACAGGCTTCAGCAGTTATTCCTGAATTTCTTGCTGCAATATCCGTTTTAAGCAGAAGTCCGCGGTTGATTGCCTTTGGACTTTTAGCTTCATTCCAACCCTTACTCCTACCTCAAATCCACAATAAGCCCGTTTTTTTGCTGACATTAGCGAACACCCCTATTATAACTTATCGTTATTGAATATTAATTTTTAGTATTTGTTTTCATTATTTCAATCATCGACATTTGCAATCGAATTCAAGCAAAACAAGAAATAATGAAACAGTTATCCACCAATATGCAGTTGATCTACAGCATCGCCATTGCGGCCTGCTTTTTACCTTTTGTATCCCCGGCATTGGCCCTGGTTACCGGAATCCTGTTCGCCTTTTGGGGTTGGCGCCACACCGGACTGCACCAACAAACCGGACGGGTTTTACAGGCATCCATTGTGCTGATGGGCTTTGGGATGAACCTGACCCAAGCCATTGAAGCCAGCAAATCGGGTCTGCTGCTCACCGCCGGCTCGGTTGTCCTCACCATTGGGTTTGGCTTGCTGCTGGGAAAACTATTGCGCGTGGACTCCAAAATCAGCTGGCTCATTGCATCCGGAACGGCCATTTGCGGAGGCAGCGCCATTGCTGCCATCGCCCCCGTCATTCATGCCAAAAACCATCAGATTTCATTTTCGCTGGTGGTCATTTTCCTGCTCAATGCCTTGGCACTGTTGCTTTTTCCCCTGCTGGGGCACTACTTCAACCTAAGCCAGGAAACCTTTGGCTTTTGGTCGGCCATTGCGATTCACGACACCAGCTCGGTAGTGGGTGCCGGAGCAGCCTACGGCCCCCAGGCGCTGGAAATAGCCACTGCCGTAAAACTAACCCGTGCCCTGTGGATCATTCCGCTTTCGGTTGCCATCGCCCTGTTCAGTAAAAATGAAAAACGCGGCAAAATCAGTATTCCCTGGTTCATTGGTCTGTTTGTTATTGCGGTAGTGCTGGCTTACCTATTGCCACAATGGGAGCCTACCTTCAGCCACCTCAACTGGCTGGGCAAGCGTGGCATGGTGGTAGCCCTGTTTTTGATAGGCTCAAACATTTCGCTGGGTGAAGTCAAAAAAGCAGGCTCGCGCAGTTTTATCCTCGGCATTTTGCTTTGGATTTTCATTGCCAGCCTATCCTTGCTGGTACTCCACAAGTTCAGTGCTATCTAAGCCGTGTCATGTTGTCATTGATTTTTATGGCGGTCCAAATTTTCATCATCATAAAAACATTCCCTAGTTTTGTGTTCTTAAATAGAATTTGATGAAAATTATTTACACGCTTATTGTTCTTTTAATCGGGTGTTTGCTGGCCATTCAGGGAAGTATTAACACCCAGCTAACAACATTCTTAAAACATCCTTTGCAAGGAGCATTAGTTAACTTCCTGGTGGGGTTTATCTGTCTGGTGGGGTTCAATTTAATTCTAAAAACTCAAACGCCAGACTGGGGACAGCTAAAAATAGCCCCTTGGTATTTATTTGCCGGTGGCATGCTGGGCGCCATTTTTGTATCATCAGTTATCTTTTTTATTCCCAAAATTGGCGTTAGTACCGTTTTAGCGGCATCCATTGCCGGACAACTTGTGGCCGCGTCCATCATCGATCATTTTGGCTATTTTGGTCTGGCCGTGCATCCTATTTCTGCAGGTCGTATTGCCGGCATCCTGCTCCTGCTTGGTGGAATATTTCTGATTCAGCGCTATTAAACTGACTTTCCCTCTGCACTTGTTATCCCTAAGATAAAAGCCGATCTTTGTCCTTCTTTTCCGTTGAGCTCGTTACCTGCAAAAGGAACTTGCCCGGAAAAGTGAGTTGAAACGATGCAAAGGATTCATCCTTCAAAACCAGTTTAGCATGAGAAGATTTCGCCTATACAACGATACCGACCAGCGCCTGGCTGATGCCTGGAATTTATATGAACAGTCCTTTCCTTCCGAGGAAAGACGAAGCTGGCACCTGCAACAGGAGATCATGAAGCATGAATCGTATCACTTCGATCTGATCCTGGTTGACGAAGCGTTTGTGGGCATTCTCCTGTGGTGGGAATTTGACACAATCCGCTACATCGAACATTTTGCCATATCGTCCACGCAGCGGAATTCCGGGCTCGGCAAAAGATGCCTTGAAGCCTTTCTGGCCGAAAGCCATCAGCAAGTCCTGCTGGAGGTTGAAAAACCGGAAGACTCGCTGAAACAGCGACGTATTGGTTTTTATAGGCGCATAGGCTTTTACCTGAACAACTACGACTATGCCCAGCCTCCGTATCAGGAAGGAGGGCCGTTTGTTGAATTGCTGCTCATGTCATACCCGGCTGCTTTAAGTGAAGCGGACTTTCAAGTCTTCCTAACGGAGTGCCATCCCATTATCCACCGCCCCTATTTTGAAAAGAATCCGGGATAACTACCCCGGAACCGGAGGACTGGCCAGCCTTCGGTCATTGACTGCCGCCACAAAAATACAAGCCCGCAACATCCTCAAAACTTACTGAGCTAAAACGCAGAAAGACTGCCAATTTCCTCTTTCAGAAACAAACCATACGAAGTGTATTTTTTCGTGTTGTTTATTGATGAAAAATGTGGATATTTGCGCACTTTTTTGGATCAGCCCAAGTGGCTTGATCGATTAACAATTAAACAATTACAAGTAAAACCGGATAGCCATGATTTCATCGACAACTAAAGGAACAATAATGATTTTGCTGTCGGCCATCTTTTTTGGTCTGATGCCTTTCTTCGCCTTAAAAACCTACGCCGAGGGATTTGATGTAAACAACCTTTTGTTGTACCGTTATACCTTTGCCTTCATCCTAATCGGCTTGTTTTGCATGTACAAACGCATTCAGATTCGGATAAGCCGGAAGCAGTTTTTTCACCTGTTGCTGGCTGCTTTGGTGGGCACCATGATGACCACCTATACGCTTTTCAAATCCTATCAATACATCTCAACAGGTTTAGCCAGTACCCTGCACTTTGTTTACCCGATCTTTACGCTGGCTCTGGCTTCGCTGCTGTTTAAGGAACGCTTTACAGGCCGAAAGCTGCTGGCCCTGCTCTTGTCATTTGCCGGCATTGCTATTCTGGCCATTGGCTCGGGTGGAGACCTGAACATGGTAGGTATTCTGTGGGCTTTGGCCTCCGGCATATTGTATGCCTTTTACATCATCACCATGGCTCACCCCGAGTTGAAAAACCTGAATTCCTTTACCGCCACCTTCTGGATATTTGGATTCACGGCGGTGCTGTTTCTCATTCAGGGGCTGGTAACCAACGACATCAACCTGCATTTCACCCCCAAAGCCTTGTTCTATACGCTTAACCTGAGTGTATGGTCCAGTTTTGCAGCCGTTGTTCTTTTCTTCAATGGTTTGAAGCGCATTGGGCCGGGAAATGCCTCGCTGCTATCCACCCTGGAGCCACTTACCGGAGTTTTGGTGGGTGTGCTTGTTTTTCATGAAACGCTGGACATGAAAAGCCTGGTGGCCATGTTGTTGATTTTGGGTTCGGTATTCACCGTTATTCAGCATAAAGGCCAGCCGGCAGAAGCCGGCAAAGCCCCTTCAATTCCCTGGTGGAAAACCGCATTTTCCAGCCTTAAACGACACCAGCGGCTCGCCTATGTTTTTGTTCTGCTTAAAGGATCGAAAAAGCGGCCGCTGTAAAACAGAAAAGGGATTGCCTACTTCAACAGTACCTGCAATCCCTTTTCTTTTCTACCGGAACGTCGGCTTACATCAGCCCTTTCAGCATACCATGGTAATACATGGGTTTCAGGCCGTGAACCTTTAAAATCCACCACATGCCACGCTCCACTGCCGGATCGAGAAACGGAACAGTCGGCATCAACTCCTTGTCGTAGCCAAATTCGCACATCAATACTTTGCCATGCTCGGTAACAATCGGGCAGGCCGTATAGCCATTGTAAATCTGCTCCGGTTCTTTTCCTTCCATCATGGCAACCAGGTTTGCAGCTGCAATGGGCGCCTGAATACGAATAGCGGCCCCGGTTTTACTGGTTCCCAGGCCTGCCACATCACCCAGCACTACAATGTTGGGATAGTCGGGCTGAATTAATGTTCCTTCATCGACTTTCGCCCATCCACCATGTCTCAATTTCCCTTCAGTAATCGCCAGTGGCGAATGACGCATAAAGTCGGGCGCCTCCATCGGGGGTGTAAAGTGCAGCATATCATAATCCACGCCAACCAGCTCCGAGTCGGCTACGCGGGGCAAATGAGCCAGCGTGGGCTCGTCCAGTCGTTGGAAAAAGGCCTTCTTAGCCTGCGTGTCCACCTTCACCAGCCGGTGCTGGTACTGAACGCCGACTCCACGTTCGTCATACAAGGTCTGCAGACGATCGCCATACACTGCAGGAGTCATCAGATTATTGGAGTTGGAATAATAAGTCATTTCAAACCCCTCACGGATGCCTTCGTCCCGCAGGTAATCTTCGGTCATCAGGGTAATTTTCTTGGGCGCTCCTCCACATTTTAACTTCGAATATGTGTCGGTAAACACCAGTTTCCCTTCCGGCTTTTCGCGCAGTTTGGTGATGGCCTCGTGGCACTTAATGGCCCCCTGGTAATCGTAAATGCAGTGCGCATTTCCTTCGCCCAGTGTTTCTCTGGAAATGCCTTCAATCCGGTCAAAATTCATTTGACAGCCGGGAGCCAATACTAAAAAGTCATAGCTTACTTTTCCATTCGCCCGGGTCATCAGGTAATTCTGGTCCGGAACCAACTCTTCCACGAAATCTTTTAGCCACTTTACGCCTGAAGGCATCAGGTCTTGGTTCGGCTTCAAAATTTCCTCCGGCGTAAACACGCCCCCGGCAACCAGGGTGTATCCGGGCTGATAGTGATGAATTTCCTGTGGTTCAATGATGGTGATATCGTCGTGTCGAAGCATATCCGACAAATACGCTGCCATGGTTATTCCGGCAGCTCCTCCGCCTACAATCACCACTTTGGCCTTGGCCTCACTGGCCGATAGATATTGATAGGCTCGTCCTCCCAGAACAAGTCCTCCCAATCCGGCTACGCCGGCTGTTAAAAATTTTCTTCTTGATAGCGTCATGCTTTATCAAATTTTAGTTGGTTGGTTTTTGGTCAAGCCGCCAAAACTAGCTTTTCCCCAAAGGTCATCCTATGACGAATCTCATTGCAACGAAAGGCCCGGCTTTCCGACACGCTCATTTATTCGGATAGTTTGAAGGGAACAATTGATCATTTAACACGCAAAGACAGACGCTTTTCTGGCACCTTGGTGTTAAAAAAGCTACCGGTTGTCCGTTGTCGGTTTTCAGTTGTCAGTTTTCGGTATTCATTGGTTTTTTGCTCTGTTTCGCTCTGTGCTTATAAAATTTGTCATTGATAGTCATTATTTGTCAATAATGGTTATTGGTTGTTAGTCGATAGCGATTTACGTGGTGCCCAGACAGGCAGATTGTGCGTGAGTTCGTACGTTCATGTCTTCGTGCCTTCTCCCTTCTACCTGGCTCATCTGCTCACTTTTCATTAACCCATCCGTCCCGGTTCCCGGGACACCTTCCCTTCGAGAAGAGAAGGAAACCCAACCACCAGCGTAAGGTGCGTTTTCTAATTAGATTGAGGAATACGCTTAGCGATAAAAGGAAGGCGCATAACACATGGGGCCTGGGAAATCACCTACTGCCTACTGCCTGTTTACTGTATTCTTTGCTGTTAAAAATTGATCTTCGGATAGTCAGCTATTCGGATTATGCGTGAGTTCGTGCGTTCGTACGTTCATATCTTCATGCCTTCGTACGTTCGTGCGTTCGTGCGTTCGGTGATCTGTCCGTTGAATTTAAAGCCAATACCAAATTCAGAAAAAAGAATCCATCCAGCATTATTTTTTCAGAGGTTTTCTCCGATTTCTTGCTATTTTAGTTTGCTTATTCTTCAACCCCGACAATGAGCAAATTATTCTTACTCCTTACCTTCTTTTTGGCTGCAATCCATGCTTCAGCTGGTAACCAAAGTGAACTGTGGCAACAAATACAAGGTTCAAAACATGATACAAGCCGTTTTCGTTTATTCACGGAATTAGCCGAGTATTACGATAAGCTTCCCCTACCCGATTCGGCCATTTTCTACAGCCAAAAGGCCATTCAAACAGGGCAAAGTGTTCAGCCCAAAAAGTCAGAAAAGACAAACCACAACTTGCTACTAAGCCGATGTTACCGGGTACTTGGATTTTCATTCTTCATGCAATATCAACTGGATAGCACCTATCACCACTTTCATCAGGTGGAGCAAATTGCCCGGCAAGAACTCAGCCAAGAAGATAACAAGCACCAGAAGCGCTATCAACAATTTTTAGCAGAATCACTCCGGAACATGGGAGTTATTAATTACCTAAAAGGCAATCTGGATCAATCCACCCAGCTGTACCTCCAAGCCATTCCCATCAGTGAAGCCTTACAAGATACTTCGGAGCTAGCCAACTCCTACTCAAAATTAGGCCTTACCTACAAAAAACAAGGAAAACTGGCAGAAGCTCTAAAATATTTCTACGAATCACTTCACTATTACGAACGTCTTAATCAACCCAAAGAAACAGCTGTCGCTTTCCTCAACATTGCAACCATTCACTACGATCAGAATAATCACGAAGAGGCCATTGATGGCTATAAGCGCACCTTGCAATTTTTTAAAGCACAAGGCGATGAAAGAGGGGTCGCCATTTGTTTGTCCAATATTGGTAAGTCCTATGGGCACCTTGAAAATTTCGACCTGGCTTTGCAGTACGTACAAGAAGCCTTGGAAGTAAACCAAAAAAGGAATAATAAAGCGGGCATAGCCAATAACTATGGAAGCATCGCTATTCTTTATGAGAATATGGGCAAGTACGAACAAGCTTTAAGCTACTATAAAAAGACCTTAAAACAACAACAAGAGTTGAATGACATTCCCGGCTTGATCAATGTTTATGGGAATCTGGCTTCTGTTCATATCAATCTGGCCAATACGAGTACAAGTTCTGCCCTTCGAGAATCACACCTCAACAGTGCTATTGCCTATGGAACTAAAAGCCGCCAACTTGCTCCTAACTTCAATGCCCCATTCCAACAAAAGGCAGTTACAATAGCACTTCGTGAAGCCTATACCCAAAAAGGAGATTACAAAAAAGCATTGGAATTTGCCAATGCAATTATTGAATTGAATGACACCATTTTCAATAAAAGTAAGGCGGAGGCAGTTGCTGAGGTAGAAGCGAAGTATGAAACAAGCCGGAAAGAACAACAGATTGAACTTCAAAAGAACCAGCTAGCTCAAAAAGAAATCTTGCTCAGTAAAGAACGCCTGTGGCGCAACTCGGCGATTGTTGCCTTTTCCCTGACCCTTCTGATTTTAATTCTGATATACCACAACTATAGCCAGCACAAGAAGAACAATCGCATCCTGAGGCTAAAAAATCAGTTGATTGAAGAACAGCGGAAAGAAATTCAGAAGCAAATGGACAAGCAATGCGAAACCAACAAACGCCTGAACGAGCTGGTCTTGTTTAAAGAAAAAATCACCGGCATGATTGTCCACGACTTAAAAAGTCCGTTGAATGGCATTATCAATAGTGGGTATATTGATGACGAAGAGCTTCGCAGCGAACTTGTCATTCACTCCGGTTACGAAATGCTCAACCTGGTTGATAACATGCTCAACGTTTATAAGGCCGACAGTACCGAAATGAAAGTAAATCCACGGAAAAATGACTTATTCCAGTTGGTTGAAAATGAAAAAACCGGACTGCTCTTTCTGCTCAACGAAAAAGAACTAAGCCTGAAAATTGAAGACATCACCCGCCCTGTTTTCTTTGCCGACAATCATTTAATCAAACGGGTAATTGCCAACCTGCTGAGCAATGCTGTTAAGTTTTCGCCGCAAAAAGGAACCATTACGGTTCGCATAGAGCAACCAGGCGAAACAGATATCCGGATTGGGATCCGCAATCAAGGGCCTCACATTCCGGAAGAAAAACAGCACCTGATTTTTGAAGAATTTGGACAACATGACTTACGACAACTCGGAGTAACGGCCTCCACCGGACTGGGACTAACCTTCTGCCAGCTGGCAATAAAAGCTCATGGCGGAACGCTTGGCGTAAACTCATCGGAAGGTAGCGAAACGGAATTCTGGTTCCGATTACCCAACAGTGTTGTTGAAGAAGAAATTGAAAAATCAATCGAAAATAATTGATTGCCGGATGTTCGGATGTTCGGATAGTTCGTGTCTTCGTGTCTTCGTGAGTTCGTACGTTCGTGACCTCGTACGTTCGTGACCTCGTACGTTCGTGACCTCGTGCCTTCTTTCTTCGCGTTCTCTTGGCGACTTTGCGGTTAAAAGGTCAGTTATCGGTTTTCAGTTCCGTAACTTCATGCGTTCGTGACTTCGGTTATCCGCTTTAAGCGTCTTCCTGAACTTGTTTCAGGATCTGTTACTGGTCAGAAGTTGTCGGTTTCGCTTAAACGCTGACAGAACCTTCCGACGCTGTCAGGTTATGGGCTACCGTTCACCGATGCGCTCTTTTCTCCAAGGAGGAGTGGCACCGGGTTACCGGTGACGAGGTAGTTTTGTTGCCAATTCAGAATTAGTCAGCTTCCTTCTTTGTGCAGGTTTTGACCACCCCGTCCCCGACAAGTCGGGAACACCCCTCCTTGGCAGGCGGGGAAATGGGCCTGAACCGGACACTATCACCCCTAAGCTTCAATCAAGAAGTAAGAACATTGAATGGAGAACCTTAAAGATGAAACCGTTCAGCTCGAACAAGGAAACGTCCGTCATTTTGATGCAAACGTTCAGGTCATAGCTGCAAGCTTGTCTGTTTTTGGCGGAATTTTCCACCAATTTGGCTCAAGCGTGAAGCAAATTGGTGCTCGCTTGAATCTTTTTTATTCAGGCTTGCGCCAAAAACCTGCTCGCTTGAATCTTTTTGCTGCAAGCGTGCGGGTTAAACATGAACGCGAGCAGGTCAAACATGCAAACGAGGGGGTTAAACATGCAAACGAGCACCTCAGAGGTACCCCCCTGAGGTGTTAAATATAAAATGCTCCATAAAGATTATCAGCCATTTAGAACAAAAATAAAAAGGCGCTTACGGATGCGTACATTTTGTAAAGTTTTGCTATATTGATCAGCGAAAACGCAAAAAACAATGACAGCACCACCCTACGGACACCAACGACACAAGCAGTACTTTACCAACAAAAACACATACAGCTAATGCGAATAGATCCACAGAACTATGGGTATCTAAGTGTTGGGCGCAAGGTTAAAAAAGCAAACTTATAGAAACAATAATGATTCTCGATTTTTTAAATAAAACTTTTAACAACAGAGAGATTGCATTGATTTTTTACCTTTTCCTTTTTATTCTGTGGAATTTAACTCAGAAAAAAATAAGAGAGTCAATTTTTTGTGTAATAGGAGCATTGTTTGTAAAACAGATTTTTATTTCAATCCTTTGCCTCTTGATTTATATCACAATCGTTGTTTGTGGACTTTCACTTTTAGGCCTCTGGAATTCCAGTTTAATTAAAGATACTATCTATTGGAGTTTTGGTGTCGGATTCATTTTAATGATGGATTCAAACAAGGCATTACAGGAAAAACATTATTTCAAAAAATTTTTGCTGGAAAATATTAAAGTTTTTATGATTATTGAATTCATTTTGGGATTATACGTTTTTGGAATAATTACTGAGTTTATTTTAATGCCTATTGTGATTTTTCTATCAATTTCATTGGCGTACACCGAAGTATATGAAGAACACAAACAAGTCAGAAATTTTCTACTAAAAATATTTGGCGCAATTGCAATCTTCTATATAATCTACTCTGGTTTCAAGATATATCAAAATTTCAAAGATTTGGCAAACTATGACAATTTAAGAGCACTCATTTTTCCTGCAATAATGACAATATTGTTTTTGCCATTTGCCTACTTTTATGTTTTATATTCGCATTATGAAAGTTTATTTATTCGAGTTGGTTTCTTTTTAAAAGACAATAAATCTTTGCGCCGATTTGCAAAATGGAGAATCTTATTTTCCGTAAATTTTAGTCTTAAAAAATTAAAGCTTATAACTCCTGGATATTTATTTGGTGGTTGTGAAACAAAGGAAGACGTCAAACATGAAATAGTTAAAAGGTTGAATAAAAACCCAGCGGCTAATATATTGTAAATTGCATTGTGGTTTCGGTGGGTTGCCGTCTTCGGTTCCAGTTTCCTTAGTTCCTTCGGACAGGAAATCTCATCGCAAACCGCAACGACAACATAGCAATTTTCCGTTATGGGTAAGCTATAGGATACAGAGCGACTAAAATTAGTTAAATGAAAAAAATAGAGGCAATACTACAAGAAGTAGGAAAGATTACTTTGAAATTCTCCAGACTTGAACACCTTGCTTTGGAGTATATCTCAGTATTGATATCTGGTGTTGATACTGTTGACAACCATATGATTTTTCAAAATGATTCACTAGACAAGAAACTGGAGAACCTGAAAAAATTAATTCATCTAAAAAGTAATGGACACAGAGAAGAACAACAATTGGAGACCATAAGTAAAATTAAAAACTTCAAAAACAAAAGAAATCTATTCATTCATGGAGATTGGGGTAATATTGAAAATGCCATTGAATATGATTTCGAAACAATTTCAGTAATAGATACAAAGACTAGATATAACCAACAATTAGATAATGCTAAAAATATTACTGAAAAAGGTTGGAGTCCACAACGAAAGATTAATTTCACAATTCTTGATTTAAAAGAAATACAAAATGATATCGATTTACTTAACTCAGAATTGATTGATCATATTAATAGTAATAGAAACACCAACAAATAACATAGGTGAATAATAGGTCTTCGAGGGATTTATGCTTTTAATGAGCAACGGCAAGCTAGTCACTATAGAGTAGTTATAGTTAAAAATATTCCTAGAATAGCTATCTTTCCGTTTAATAAAATGTACAAGCCATAAATCAACCAAGGCTCCTACATTAAATGGCGCCATCCGCCGCAGGTAATTAATGAATTACAAACAATTAACATAGACATCTATTATTAAACTTCAAATAACTATGAAAAGGACAATTCTTTTTGGACTAATTTTATTCTCATGCTTTTTTAGCCTTGCTCAAGAAAAACTAACAAATCAATCTATTTTAGATTTAATGGATTTAGGATTTGGAAGTGAAGTCATTAAAGCAAAGATTAATTCATCGAAAACATATTTTGACACATCAATGGATCAACTAAAAGCCCTAAAAGAGGAAGGGGTTTCCTCCGACATTTTGGCTTTAATGATTAATAAATCTTCGGTCGCTGTTGAATGTGGAGTTTTCTACACCAAAAATGATAAATTGGTAAAAATTGAACCTTCTGTATTTTCTGGCACTAAAACCAGTGCGCTTGGGGCAGCAATGACCTATGGAATTGCCTCTGCAAAAGTGAAATCGTACATAAATAATGCAACTTCTGTCAACAAAGTAGATTCAATTAATTTAACTTTTATTTTTCAATTCGATATCAAAAATAAAAATGATTTAGGAAGTGGAAACTGGTGGTTTAAAACAGCGTCATCACCAAATGAATTTGCACTAACTCAATTGAAACAGAAAAGAGATAGTAGAGAGTTAGTAACTGGGAAAGTTAGTGGAATAACTGCATCAACCCAAATGGGAATTGATTCCAAAAAGACCATTAAATTTGCAATTGAAGATCTGGGAAATGGCCGATATAAAGTAACTCCAAGTCAGATATTAGGACCCGGAGAATATTGTTTCTTCTATCAAGGAACAATTCCAATGGGAGGATTTAACAATCAATCTATTTTTGACTTCTCGATTGAACAATCAACTACTTACAAGAGGAAGTTACCCGTCAGGTCGGGCAACGAGCTTCGCTGACCGGAAATTACGGATAAAAAGTGCAATTCTTCGTAGGAAATTTGTCGGAAAACTCCCGACCTGCGTGTAGTTGCAGAACGTTACTCTTTAATTAAATCATGAATAGGATATTGGTGAACCCTGCTTCTCGGGAAATCTCAAGTCTAGAAGGGGCAGGCCGGGGGCATGACAAGCACCAATCAATGGCCTTGAAAGCATCACTCCGGACTCACGACTCACCGACTTCTTTAAATAAACTTCTCGCGTTTTTGCAGGTTAAACAGGCCGTAGAGGGTAAACAACAGGGTACCGACGATCAGAAAAATACGGTTTTTCAGCACGATGCCTTCCCACACCACTTCATTCATATTTCGGGGCACACTGAGTGGATTGAGGAACACATTCCAGTAGGTACGCTGCAGGGCATCGCTAAAGATGAGCAGCACCACCCCCAGAATGACCATCACCACCGCGGTTCCGTTGCCATTTTTAATGATGGTGGAAAACATAAACGCCAAACTGCCCAGAAACAAAACCGGAAACATGAGTTGCCGGGCCATTTCAACTAAATTAACGGGCGTAAGGAAAATAGAACTCACCCCGGCAAAGGCCAGCAGCAACAGGAAAACCAATACAAAAACCAGCACGAGCCGCACCAACCACACTTTGTAGCGGTAGTCGGGTATGCCGAATAAAATTTCGAGAATACCGGCGTCCAAATCGTTCTGAATTCCAAAGGTCATGGGGTAAAAAATCAGCAGCATGGCCGGAAAGATCAGGATGCCATACACAAACTCTTCATCAGGCACCTCGCCATTCCAAACGGCAGTAATGGCCACAAAAGCAAAAAAGGCAAAAGCAGCCAGTAAAAACCAGATAAAGCGGCCCCCAAAGATGATCCGGAAATTGTATTGAATCATTTTACGGATCAGGTTTATCGTATTTTTTAATTTGAGTCTATTCATTTTTAAGTAAGAGTTTTCAGTTGAGCGTTATCGGTTATCAGTTAATCGTCCCTTGTCAATCGTCCAATCGTCAATAATTTTGCCTTTGCCTTTGCCTCTGCCTCTGCCTTCCTATTTCAAATCCTTAATCAGGCACAAGTAAGCGTCTTCCAAAACCGGCTTGGCCTCAATGGCGTCCTCCGCAGGTTGCTCATGGCTCAGCATGCGCACCCGAATCTTATCCTCCACCCGCATGTGGTGGGTCACCATGTGTTTGTTGGGCATTTGGTCGAACTCCGCCACATCCACATCAAACTGCCACACCAGCTTATCGGCCAGGTTCACCATCGCAATCGGAGTTCCGTGATACTTCACCCGCCCGCGGTTGATGACAGCCACCTGGTTACACGAGCTTGAAATATCTTCAATAATGTGGGTGGAAAAGATCACGATTCGCTCGCGGCTCAACTCCACCAACAGGTTCCGGAAGCGAATCCGTTCGCGCGGATCCAGACCGGCAGTCGGTTCATCCACCACCAATATTTTAGGCAGGTGAAGCAGGATTTGAGCAATCCCGATTCGCTGCTTCATTCCTCCGGAAAATGACCCGATTTTATCGCCACGTTTTTCCCACATATGCACCGACTTCAGCACATATTCAATGCGCTCCCGACGGGCTTTGGCATCGGTCAGTCCTTTCAGCAATGCCTGATAATCCAGGAATTCCTGCGCCGGCATATTTTCATAGGTTCCAAATTCCTGCGGCAAATAGCCAATCAGCCCCTGCAATTCTTCCCGCTTTTTCTGCGTGTCAATTCCATTGATCCACACCTTGCCATAGCTCTGCTCAAATATTCCGCAGATAATCCGCATCATGGTTGATTTTCCAGCTCCGTTGGGCCCCAGCAAACCAAACATGCCGGTCCCTATCTCCAACGACACCCCATCCAGAGCTTTAAAGGGCACTTTTCGTTTTCCGATAACCGGAATTTGTTTCACCAGGCGCAAGGTGGTTCTCCGCAGGTTTCCAAAGCGCCCGGTAATCCGGTCAATATTCACTTTCTCGTCATACAGTCGCCGTGCCGTAACTGAAACGAGCAAGGCCAAATACCACAAAACGGCAAAGGCCACCACCAAGCCAATAAAGTTGGTCTTCTTCCACAGCACAAACAGCTCGACCAAAGGCAGCAACCAAAACAGGAACAGCTTGCTGTATTTCCGAATGGCCTTGAACAAGCCGCCGGAACTTGCCGCTTGCCGGTGTTCCAGGTAAATGGCTACCGGTTTCCAAATTTGGTTCAGGTAGAGGTAAACCATAACCAGCATGAAGCTGATCCAAAAAACTGAGGCGAGGTAGAAAAACGTAAAATAAATCAGGAACGCCAGCAGGGGCAGTTGCCAAATCAGCTGATCAAATTCCCGGATGGACCGGTATTCCTTTTCCAGTCCGGCCCGTCGCCGAATGTTCAATCCACCAGTCCATTCACGGCTAAAGCGCCCCGGACGGTCATAAATTTTCACCAGATTTTGAATAACGATATGCACCCGGTCATCGGGCCCAATCAGTCGGGTTCCCGCTTTTTTCAAGCTGTTTAGCACAAACCAGGTCATCCCCGGTACCAGCACCACGGCCAGCACCGTATCCAGCAGTTGCCAGGTCAGGGCATCCACCTCCAAGTAAATCCAGCTCAGGATGGCTCCCATGGCCAGCAGCTGAAAAGCTTTCAGTTTCCAGTCCAGTTGGTAAAACCACTCCAAGGCACTTTCCAGTCCCGAATAAAAGGTCGGAATAAAGATGAGGGTCAGCACCGTACTCAAGGCTAATCCGCCAATAACAATAATGGCAAAGGGAGCCCCAATCACGCTGACATACTCGGCTTGTCCCATGGCCAGCGGCACCATGGCCACAATGGTGGTGATGGTGGTAATCAGAATGGGACGCACCCGCGACAAGCCCGCGGTCATCAGTGCCCGCGGACGACGATAGCCCTGCTTGCGCAAAATGTTGCTGTAGTCAATCAAAATAATCCCATTGTTGACCACCACACCCAGCAAAATCAGGAAGCCAATCATGGTATTGGCATTGAACAAGCTGTTGCCGGTAAGCAACAGGGCCAGCAGCGAGCCAATAGCGGCCAGCGGAATGGAAAACAGCAACACAAAAGGCGTGGCAAAAGATTCGAAAACCGAAGCCAGAATCATAAAAATCAGAATGATGGCGGACAGAATCAGGAACTTAAACTCGCCAAGGTCGTCTTCTTCATGAATCACCTCGGCGGCAACGCCCGATGGAAAGTTATAGGAGGCAATCAGCTCATCTATTTCGTAACGATAGGAAGCCAGCAAATCGTTGGACTGCTGTGCCTCATCAATCAAGCTGTAGGTAATTTCAATTTGTTTTTCCTGGTTCACCCGGTTAATTCCGGCCAGCCCACGGGCATACACCAGCTGGGCAAAATCCTGCAGGTCGTGCAGCCCTCCGGCAGCATCGCTCACTTGCAACAGCTTCAGGTCATCCATCGTTCGGGTGTCGTCCTCCAGCGGGTCTTCCTCCCCCTGCCGAATGATAATTTCATACTCATCCACCCCTTGGTTAAACTGCACACCAGTAGAAATTTCGCCTGAAAACGAATTCAGCTCGCTGGTAACCTGGCTGATGTTGATGTTGTATTCCGTCATCAGCAAGGGGTCGAACAGCATGTGCACTTCCGGCCGGTTATCCGACACGTTCAGTCGCACCCGGTTGATGAAATCCAGTTCTTCCAGAAAGTACTCAATGTCTTCGGCTACGGTCTGCATCATCTCGAAATCCTGCCCTTTCAGCACCACTTTTTCTTCGTTGCTGCCAATGCCCAGCAAGCGTTGGAAATTACCCATCATATTTCGACCGCCACCGCCAAAGCCGCCACCACCACCGCCGGAGCTGCTTTGTTCAAACGAGATTTCGGCCGAACCGATATTCCGGGTCAGCTCACTGATTGATGATTTAATTTCAGCAAAACTACGGCCATCTATTTTTCCAAAATCCTCCACCAGCTTCACCGTCACCACTGCTTCTTCTTCCTCAATGGTGCTAAGCACATCCTGCTTTTCCTTCACCTCCTCCAGTTTCTCTTCAATCTTGCTAACCGTTTCATCGGTCGTTTCCAGGCTCGACCCGGAAGGCATGGTCACATACAGCTGAATTTGATCGTTCTCCACTTCCTGCAAAGAACTGACACTGATTGCCAAACTGGCAAACACCGTGATGAAGAAGATTGCCACCGCGCCCAAAATTGTTCCGGCCGGATTGCGCATGCACGATTTCAGCAAAAGCATGTAAATCTGCACCATCCGGTTGTTCGTGGTCAGCTTCTGGAATGCAATGTCCTTTCCCTTTTTTCGTTTCAGAATGAAATGAACAGCCATGGGCACAAAAAGCAAGGCCACCAACAGCGACACCAGCAAGGTTGAAATGATGGAGACACCCACATGCTTACCCAGCATTTCAATCATGAAGTTGGACGAAAACACGAACGGCAGAAAGACCGTAATGGTGGTGAGCGTAGCCGCCAGAATGGAGCGCCAAACTTCCGTGGTCCCTTGTGTTACGGCCGAATCGGCCTCGTGGCCCTGGCCGGCAAGCCGGTAAATATTTTCGAGCACCACCACACTGTTGTCGAGCAGCATGCCAATGGCCAGCGCCATCCCCACCAGCGTAAGGCTGTTCAGGGTAATGTCGTAGGCATAAAACAGGTTGAAAGCCGTGAACACCGACACCGGAATTGCCAAGGCAATGAAGGCCACAATGCGCACATTTTTCAAAAACATCCACAACACAAACACGGCCATCAAGCCCCCAATCAGCGCCAGGTTGATGATCTGATCAATGTTCTCCTCCATCGTTTCGGCGGAGTTATCCTGCACAAAGAGCTGAACATCTTTTCGGGCCAGCTTTTCATTCAAGCGTTCAACCAGCTCCTTCGTTTTATGCGACAATTCAATCTGGTTGGCCTGCGAGTCATTAATCAGCCGAATGGTAACCGCATCCTGCCCATTCACGCGGCTGTAGCTGGTTTCTTCTTTCACCCCAAACCGAATATCGGCAATATCCTTTAGCAGAATGGGGCCTTCGGCAACCACTAGCCGCTCCAGGTCACTCACCTGCGTATATTCAGCCGTAACATGAACGAAGTAATGCTTTTCCTTTTCGCGAAGCGCCCCCACATAGGTACGCGACTGCGAATTTTGCGAAAGCAGCGAACGAATCTGTCCCGGAGTAATGTGATAAGCTTCACAAGCCTCCATATCCAGAATCACCTCAATGGATTTTTCTTTTCCTCCAAAGACATTCACCCCGGCAATCCCATCCAGGTTTTCCAAGTCGGGAGCAATCTCCTGATCCACCAAATTCCGAATCCGGTCTACTCCACCGCCACCACGCGCTTGCAGCTCCATAAACTGGCTGCTCATCTGAGACAGATCCACCCGGTTAACACTTACCCGAACGCCTTCGGGCAAATCTCCCTGTATTTCATTGATTTTTTCCTGCAGCTTGAGGTAGGCGAAGCTAAAATCAACCCCTTTCTGATAATAGACAATCACGGTTCCCATGCGGGACGTGATGGTAGATTCGAGCGACTCAATCCCTTCCAGCGTTCCCACGGCTCCTTCGATGGGAATGACCACCTCATTTTCGAGGTACTCCGGATCAGCCTCCTGCGGTGAAACAGCCTGAACAAAGAGGAAGGGAAGCTCCACATTGGGCAGTAGCTCCACCCCCAGCTGCTTGTAGGAAACATAGCCCAAAAGGGTTAGTCCTAAAAACAACATGCTAATCAGGGTCTTTCTATCGATGATAAATTTCATTGGTCTATTTTCCATTTAACTGGTTACCATTTACGAATTGTCAACCGTAAATGAGCAAATCGTCAATTCTTATTTTTGATCCGGTCTTTAATTCCCTCAATGGCATCGTACATACACGGAATGACAATCAAAGTCAGCAAGGTGGAGGTCACCAAACCACCAATAACCGCCAGCGCCATGGGCGAACGCAGCGAGGCACTTTCGCCAATTCCCAGGGTTAGTGGGAACAAGGCCAAAATCGTTGTTAAGCTGGTCATGATAATCGGGCGAATCCGTTGCTGTCCGGCTTGTAAAATTGCCGCGCGCCGTGCCATGCCCTCCTGCCGCAATTGCAGGATGCGGTCGACAAAGATGATGGAGTCGTTCACGGCAATACCCACCAGCATGATGATACCGATGTAAGCCATGATGTTGAGTGTTTTTCCCAGCAGGAAGAACACCAAGACAGAGCCCACCACCGCCAACGGAATGGTCAGCAAAATCGTGAACGGGTGCAGCAACGACTCAAACTGCGAGGCCAACACCATATACACCAGCACGATGGATAAAAGCAAGGCGAAGCTCAGGCTGTCCATAGACTCCTGCCGTTTTTCTTCTTCACCACTAATGTTCACTTGGTAGTCGGGAGGAATGCTCATGGGAGCCAAGGCCGCACGAATTTCCTTGACAGCCTGATCCAGCGGGACATCCTTATCCAGCTGGGCCGTAATTTTTCCAATCCGGTTTTGGTTGCGGCGGTACACCTCTTTGGGTGATTGTCCGATATGAATATCAGCCAACTCGCTGACCATAAACTCCTGGTTATTGCTTGAAATCATCAGTTCGTCCAACTGCGCCAATCCCTTATCCGGAAGCTTCAGGGTAATGTCCTGCATTTCGCCCTGCCGTTCCACCTGCCCGGCAAGCTTTCCTTCCAGCTGATCCTGAATTTGCGACACAATGGTGTTCACACTCAGGTTATACATCCCGGCCCGCAAACGATCCACCATGATTTCCACTTCAGGCGAACCTTCTTCCAGCGACGACTCAAAATTGTACATGCCCGGCAGCCCTTCAACCCGCTGTTTCACTTCAGCAGCAAGCGATTCAATCACCGCCAGGTCTTCTCCCTGCACTTCAATAACCAAAGGAGCCTCGTCGGTTCCCATAATACTTTTCAAGGCCGTTTCATCCTGATGGTAACTGATTTCCATCCCCGGAATTTCACCCACGGCCTGGCTGATTTTGCGGATGGCAGCCGTTGAGATCAGTGCGCTTTCCGGAGCCAAAATGATTTTTATGCTGGCGGTATTTTCGCCTTCAAAAATATCGGTGGTAGAGCTGCTGATGCCACTGGTTGGCCCCACATGGCTAAAACTGGTTTCCAGGTTGTCACCCAACAGTTCAGCCACAATGGCTTCCATATTTTCCACAGCGGCCGTAGTACGAGCCAGGCGTGTGCCTTCCTGCATGCGAATTTCGATACTGAATTCGCGGGTTTCTGTTTTCGGCATAAATTCGGTACCAATAAAAGGAACCAGCAAAGCGGATCCGGCCACCAGAATAAGCGCACCCAGGATAACCACCCATTTTACCTTCAGCACCTTGTCCAGGAAATTCCCATAGCCTTTCACCTGAACCGAGCGTGATTTCACCTGCTTCTTCCTGTTCTTATAAAACAGGTTGAACAGCATGGGAATAAACAAAATGGCAACTGCCAGGGATGAAACCAACGAAAAAGCTACCGTCCACGCCTGATCTTTAAACAGCTCGCCCGACGCACCATGCAAGTAAACAATGGGCAAAAACACGATGATCGTGGTGATGGTTGATGCGGTGATGGCACCTCCCACTTGCGAGGTTCCCAGAATCGCGGAATCGCGCACCGATAGACCCGACTCGTGGTTTCGGAAAATGTTTTCCATCACCACAATGGCATTGTCTACCAGCATGCCGGCCCCCAGCGCCAGCCCTCCCAAAGTCATTATATTCAGGCTAAGACCGTTAAAATACATGAGGTTGAAAGTGGCAATGATTGAAATGGGAATGGCAACACTGATAATCAGCGTGCTTCCGGCCCGCCGCAAGAACAGAAACAGCACAAACACGGCTAATAAAATTCCCAGCAAGGCCGACTCTTCCACCTCATTAATGGCATCGCTGATAAAGCTGCCCTGGTTGGTCACCATTTGCAGTTGGTAGCCGGGCAGCGCTTTTTGAATGTCCGCAATGCCTTCGTTGATTTGTTCAACGGCTTTCACCGTGTTAAACTTCGTTTCCTTATAAACAGAAAGGCCCAAACAACGCTTGCCATTCAGGCGAACAATATTTTCAGGCTCCTTATTCTGAAAACGAACGGTAGCCACTTCACGCAGGTAAATGGGGGCAAAAGCCGCCTCGGTATTATCGGCCGTAATTTGTTTGTAGCCCACAATCACGTTTTCAAAATCCTCAACATCGGTTAGCAGGCTCACCCCTTTCACCACATAGCGCAGGCCCATCTCTTCAATGCTTCCGCCCGAAATATTCTGATTGAAGCTGGCAATACGAGTGCTGATTTCATCCAACGACAAGCCAAAAGCATCCAGCAAGTATTCGCTGGTTTCAATGAGCACTTCCACTTCCTGCGCACCCGACACATCCACTTCGGCCACCCCTTCCAAACGAATCAGCTCGTTGCGAATGTAGTTGTCGGCAACCTTGCGTAAGTCGTTCATATCGTCGTTGGTGGCATGGCTCAAGCCCAAAATCATTACCGGTGAAGTGTTCGGGTCGTGCTGGGTGATGTTGATGGCATCAATATCCTGGTTCTGGGCAAAGGAGGTCACGGCTTTCTGTAAATCCAGAAAGGCATCGTCCATGTCCTTGTTCCAGGCATATTCAACCGTAATCTGGGCGCTTCCCACTTTGGAAACCGACGAAACTTCCACCACATCCGACTGCCGGATTGCCAAAGCTTCGAGGTTTTCCACAAACTGATTTTCCATTTCCTCCGGCGGCCGTTCACCCGACTCCAGCTCAATAAACAGGCGCGGGTTATTCAGGTCCGGAAACAGGTCAACACCCAGCTTGTCGTAGGAGATGTAGCCCAGAAGCACCACGCCAAGCACCATCATCAAAACAGTAACCGGATAATTGACCGAAAATTCGCTTAACTTCTTCACGGGATATCCTTTCTATTTGATGATTTTTACTTTCGAACGGGCACGCAAGGTCTCAAAGCCTTTCACCACCAATCGGTCGTTGGCTTTCAAGCCGGAAGTAATCTCTACCTTATCCTGATTTTCATAGCCCAGGGTCACCTGTTTTTGCTCAGCCGTTCCCTGCTCAACCACAAAAACCGACTTGCCACGCTGGTTCGAGATGATCACCTCTTTCGGAATGACGATGACACTGTCTTTCCGATCAAGCACAATCTCGGCCTGCACAAACATTCCCGGCCGCAGCTTCAACTCGTCATTATCGATGCTCAACTTTCCTGTGAAAGTGCGCGTTTCGGTGCTGATCGCCGGCGATAATTCCCGAACCATCCCATGCAAAGTATCTTCGGGCAAAGTGTAATTCATCACGCGTACATCCTGGTTCGGCTCCACCTGGTTGATGTATTTCTCCGGCAGGTTCACTTCCAGCTGCAACTTCTCATAGCTCATCAGGCTGACCACTTCGGTGCCGCTGGTTACTTTTGTTCCCTGAGTGAAATAAGGCAATTGGGTAATCACCCCGCCAAACGGTGCACGCACATTCATCTTTTCCATCTGAATTTTAGCCAGTTCATAGCTGTCACGTGCATTAACAGCCGACACCTCAGCGTTGCTCAGCTCACTTTGTGTTACCCCCCCCTTATCGAAAAGCGATTTTTGCTTGGTATAGTTTTGTTCTGAGATTTTCAGGTTAAGCTCTTTGGACTGCATCCCAAGGTTATTGACATACTCTTCATCCTCCAACTTCACAATCACCTGTCCCTGATTGACCCGGTCGCCCAGCATAAACGGTTTGCCGGTCTTCGGATTGGTCGCCAGGGTATAGCGGCCGGCCATCTCCGTTGTCAGCGTAGCCTCTTTGGTCGCCACCACGGTACCTGTCGTATTAATGGTTTGCTCAATAAAGCCAGGTCTCAACTCCTCAACCGAAACCGGGATGGCAATTTCAGTTTCCGAATCAGCACTTTGGTTGTTGCACGCAGTCAAGCCCAGTAGTGCGGATAAAATTACGGTAGTATACAAATTGATCTTCATGGGATTGCGTTTTATAAGGATGGTTTTTAGTTATTACTTTTTTGAATTAGTTCTTCGGGAACAATGCCTCGTCCCTGCTCAAAGTCGTACAGGGTTTGAATCTTCAGGTTGAGCAGTTCTATTTTATAATCGATTAAAGACTGCGCGTAAGCCATTTTCTTTTCCGAAAGCTGGGTTTGAAACAGGTTCAGGTCCATGCTGGTCAGGTCGCCATTGGCATAGCGCTCCAGGTTGATCTCGTAGGTCAGCTGAGCATTCCGCTCGTTTTGCTCGGCGATGGTAATTTGGTTTTTGAGGTTCTGCAACGAACGATACACCTGACGAATATCCATGATGATTTGAATTTTCTGCTGTTCAAAACTCAATTCCTGGGTTTTAATCACTGCTTCCTGGGCTCTCATTCGGGATTTTTTCTCGCCCCAGTCAAACAAGGGCACATTGAACGAAAGCGAAACCCGCGGGTTGTTCGTTGGATTCTGATAGATGTTGGACAACTTGGGATCATCGCCAATGATTCCGACCGACAGGTTCATCTCCCCTTGAAACTCATTCAAGGCGTTGGTGCGAATCAGATCAAATTGCGAAGTTTCAATGTCAATCTCCCGTTGACGCAACTCCATGCGTGAGCCCAATCCATAATCAATGGCATTTTTCAAATCGACCGCAACAGGCGTGGCATCCACATTAGCCATCACGGCAATCTCCTCAAAAATATCCATGCCAATGTACTGCTTGAACTGGTCTTTATAATTTTCCAGACTCACCTGCTGGTTTTGCACGTTCGACTTGGCGGTGGCATAGTTCAATTCAGCCTGATACAGCTCCTCGCGGGCAGCCAGTCCGGCCTCTACCTTGTTTTTTGTGATCTCGTAACTTTTTTCGGTATTGGCCAATTCGTCCTTCGAAATATTCAGGCTCATTTGAGCCATGTACACATTGTAGAAGTACTGTGTCACCAACTTCTCCAAATTAAGCAGCTGCATGGCATAGCTCAGGTTCGAGTTTTCCAAATCCAGTTGTAGTTCCCTCAGCTGCAGTCGAAGCCGGTTGTAGGTGAACAGCGGCTGAGCCAAGCTGATGTATAAATTATTGGTAAACGACCGATCTTCCACATTATTAATATCACTGTTGCTCTTTTGCCAGCCAAAGCGGTTAACCAGCGAAACCGTTCCGTCGGTCAGCAAAATAGGCTGCGACACGGTAAAGGTTCCCGACGAACCAAACGACTCATTGGTATACCAGGAAGAATAATAATCATCAAACGAGCGGGTACGGCTGTATTCCACCGGGTTCAGGCTGAGCGAAAACTGCGATTTCAATGCCGCTTTCTGAGCATTGAGCGACTCCTGCGAACGCTCCAGATTCAGCAAGGATCGCCGGATATCGGGGCTGTTTTGCGAGGCTATTTCCATCGCTTTCTCCAGACTTAGCAGCTGTTGGGCCCAAAGTGCGCTTACCGGAAACAAGACCAGCAAAATCAGGAACCTAAGTTTAACGAAAGTAGATTTCATACGTATTTCTTCTTTTTATTGTTTAATCAGTTTAACGGCATCGGCCACTACCATGCGGGCAGTTGACTGGTTGGTCAGCTCAATTTTGGCCGTATCCGGAGAAAAATAGTAACCACCCAAATGGTTCCATCCCTCCTCGGCTGTTTTCAAGTCAACCACGACTTCTTCATCCCCATCATCATGGTGTACAATAAAGTGGTATTCGCCATCATTACCGCCACGACGCCCACGTCGGTTATCTTTATACACATAGGCATACACCTGGTAGTAGCCCACTTCGGAGAGGGGCACATTCCAGGTAGCCACCTTATCGCCTTCGCCCGCCCGCAGGTAGTAAGCCGAGCGAATGTAGGCGCCATAAAAACTGGAATGGGTTGTCAGCGTCCAGGTTCGTGGAGCCCGCCAACTGGAGAACCCGGCGTATTTACCGGTCGATTTTTCTTCTTTAATCAGCAATTTGCGCAGCAGGCTGGTCTCGGCCTCTCCCCTTACTTCAAAGCCCAGATCTTCATTGTCCAAAATAATTTCATTGTCTTCGGCAATACGAACCGGCTGATCCACAATGCGCTCTCCTTCATAAGGAATCGCCTTTTTATCTTCTTCTATATTATCCAAGGGCAAGCGAATTTCAGACGGGATATTTTTAGAGGTCAGGGTATTGACATTGGCTCCGCGAGGAGTGCCATTAAGCAAATAGCTCACCTCCTTGGTTTGGTTTCCTTCCAGGTGAATCAGCTTACTAATGGTTTCCGGGGAACCACCCATCCCGCCAAAACGACCACCAGGCCCTCCTCCCAAACGAAAGTCAACCGACACAATTCCTTCCACATCTTCGGTGTTGCTTATCTTGAATTTGACCATGGTTTTGAGTTGATCGCCATCCAGCACATTCACCGCATCCACCGGACCAACCAAAAAGGCCGGCAAGCGAGTACTGCTGAACCAATCTTCCATATAAGGAATCAGATCAATCCCAAATTCTGCCCAAATGGCCTCGTTAAAATCTTCGATGCTTGATGCGGTAAATTTCACTTCCCGAAGGTAATCATACAGAAAATCTTCAAACGCCTCATCTTCGGCCTTGGTCTTGATGATGGAGAACAGGGCTTTTCCTTTTTGCTGAATGACATTATCAATGATTTGCTTTTCATCCGGATCATCCAGAATTTCTTCAAAGCTGCGTGATAAAAGAGCCAGGTTGGCTTGCTCATCTTCCGACATGCCTTGCAGGTCGCGCATCCACCCCATCCGCATGTCTCCGGTCGATTGCTTTTTGTAGGCTTCAAACACCCGATCGGCTACCGGCCAGCGCTCGGAGCGAATGTAATAGGCATAGTTGTAAAACAGGGGGAATGCATAAAACGCATTTTGTGTCTCCTCAATCTCCAACTCGCCCTGCGACCGGTTAAAATCAGGCCTGCCCTGCTCGCGGGTAAAGGTTGCCAGGAAGTTTTGAAACACCTGGACTTTCTTCTCTGCGGTGGTCAGGTTTTCATCGTTTCGCCCCCCATAGCGACGGCGCTGATTCAGGCGGCCGTTAAAATCAGCTTCACCCACTAACAAGCCTTTCTCAGGAAATAAAATCATTTCGGGTTGAATTTGCTCACGCGCTCCACTTAAAATGCGTTCATACGAATAGAACTGCACTGGAACTTCTACCAAATCAAGCCGCTCAAACGGATAATACAGATCAACATCCCGTTCAAAATCCTGAATCACTTCGGTAATAACTCCCGGAATAGTATCCTTTATTTCTTCGAAAAACCCGGAAAAATAATCATGTCCTTTCCGGTAATAAATGTTGAAATCCAATCCGTCAATTTCTTTGCTCATCCGCTCATACGACCCAATGGCCAGCGAAATTTGCGACTGCGCATGCGAGTTGGTAAACACAAACCGCCCTTCAGTTTCCTCTACCAGGCCCTGCGAAATTGCGGTTAGCCCCGGACGCGAACTGACTTCGAGCCGGTACGTACTAAACTGTCGCGACAGCCATTGCTTATTTTTCACTCCAAAGCCAGCACCTGGAATTGGGTACCAGTTATTTTCGCGGGTCAGCAGCACATAATCCGGAGTAATAAAAGCATGTCGTTTATCAATCTGATACATGAAATTGCGATAGGCTTCTTCCCGGGTTTCATCATCAATATCCAGGAAGCAAGCGGCCTCATTAATCTTTCCGGCGTATGAGAATGTGATTTCCAACTGTTGTCCCGGCCGCACGCTCAGCCCAGTTAGTTCAATCAGGCCAAGCTTACGTTCAAAGGCCTGAGCTTGTCCGTCCACCGTAAGCTGTTCCAATTTCAGAGCAGGATTCAAACTAAACAAAACCGTAGAAATCGGTTCATTCCGGGTATTTTGAGCCTTCAACCTGGCTTCACACATAATCTGTTCGCCCCGATGCTCTAACTGAATATCGTAATTTGCAATGGTCAGTTGGGGTGTTCCCAGGTATTCATCGTTCAACCGAATCATTTCTGCCCGCAGCTCCTGATCCTTCAAAAAAGAACCGACATGCAAACTTCCCAGGTAAATGCCCCCCGCCAAACAAAGGGTTCCGAAAACCAGCGAAAACAGACGCATGGTTTCTGAATGCGGCAACCGACGTAAAAGCAGGATGGTATAAAAAATAAAAGCAATGCCGAAAACCAGGTACATTCCCCGGTGAACAAGAATGGTGGATAAGTTGCCAAAGCCGACAAAATCGGAAAAAGTCAAAGGAATATTAAAAGCCATGTAATCGAACAGGTAATAATACTTATCCTGAAGATAAAACAGCGAAATCGCAACATAGCCCAGCAGGACGACAAAAGTAACTGCCTGGTTGCGAATAAGCGACATAACCAAAAAGGAAAGCCCCATGATAAACACCAAGGTGGGCACACTGATTACCAAGAAATAGTAGAGGTAAGCCAACCAGTTGACACTGGTGTTTTGCGTAATCAAGTTAAATATGAGGGCAATTGTAAGGATGATCAGGTTCAGCACAATAAAAACAACCAGGTTACCCAGCGTTTTGCCAATCACATATTCACCGTTGGTCATCGGACGCATATAGATCACCTCGGTGGTATCCAGCTTCTTATCCCGTTTCAGAAAGTCGGAAGCCAGGAAAATGGCGATCACCGCCTGCACCACATTCAAAAACAACAGGTTGACATACGGAATGATTGAAGGAAGCCCTTTCATGGCCCACTCTCCGGCACCTCCATTCGACTCAATCAATACGCCAAAATTGAATAAAGAGAGGAAGATCATCGCCAGAATCGCGAAAATCCGGAAAAACCAGCTGCGCAACAAAGTCGTTGTTTCGTAACGGGCAATTGAGCGAATATTGTGTATCGAAATCATAAAAGTCAGTTATCAGTTGTTCAGCCCTTCCGGCCTATCTAATATTTTCTGTACCAAATTGTCCGGGAGTCCCTCCTCCCAATATCTGAATCCTTAAACGGCCGTCCATTGGTTTAAGCGACTTTCCATAAAATAAACGTAGGCATGTTCCAGGTTCGGATCAATGTTGTGCCCCGAATACCCGTTGATCTGATCGGCCACCACCTGTATTTCCCATCCTTCGCTGGTTGGCACATTGGATATTACCGGATACTTTTCATTGATTTCCTGGTATTCTGTCTCGCTGGCGTGAATAAGCCAGACCTTATCCCGGGCTTTATCCACCAAGTCATCGGGCGAACCACTGTAAGCCAACTCTCCAAAATTCAGTAAGGCCATGTTTTTACACGTGCTGGAAATATCGCCCACAATGTGGGTCGAAAGAATAATAATAACATCGTTGGTGGAGATGGTCGATAACAAGTTTCGAAAACGAATGCGCTCTTCTGGGTCCAGCCCCGTGGTGGGTTCGTCCACAATGATAATCTTCGGATCGTTGATTAAGGCCTGAGCAATTCCCAGGCGGCGCTTCATCCCTCCCGACAACCGATTGGCTTGTCGGTCGCGCGCTTCAAACAAGCCCACTTCTTCCAGCATTTTGTCCACAGCACTGGCCCGCTCCCTGGCATTTTTCATGCCCGCCAGCCGCGCTGCATAGTCCAGAAATTCGTAGGTTTTCAATTGTGAAAAAAAGCGGAAATCCTGCGGCAGGTAACCCAGCATCTTTCGAATCTCTTTTCGGTTTTTCACCAGGTCATAACCATTGACAGTTACTTTGCCGGAACTTGGTTTCATCAAGGTCACTAAAATCCGCATCAGGCTTGATTTGCCTGCACCATTCGGCCCCAGCAGCCCAAACATCCCATTCTCAATTTCCAAATGAACATCGTTTAGGGCCCGGTTTCCGTTGGGATAAATTTTACTTAGTTGGTCAATCGTAATTTTCACTGCGTCAGTTTCGTTTAGTTTGTAGACTCTTTCTTTCAGCAAACGTTTAATGCTTATCGAAAGAATTCACCCCTTGTTTCAATAAAAATCCGGCTCCTAAATTTGGTAAACATTGGCTCATTTCCATTTTTATTAGACCAAACAGGTTTGCGTACCGACCAAATTACAAAAGAACAGGGTAAACAACCTCATGTAAAGACCTGCTGTGAAACGAGTTCTACAAGATTCACAATTATTCTACATCAACACCCAAAGAGAAGCAAGCATCAAACCTCATGTAAAACACTACGGAACAAGGCATTGGCATCAACTAAACAAAACTGGCACGATTTTCCGGAATAGTTAACAAGGTCAATTTTAAATTCAGCTGGGCTTAAGCCTTATCTGTGAATTGTTCCATTGACGCTGGAATTGACACCAAAGCACTAGCCGCTTGAGTCAATTCCTTCTAATAACTTGAATTACTAATCATCACACTCCGCAAAAAATGAACACATTATTCACTGCCGACTTTTGGGGTACTCTTCTAACCCGATTATCCCACTGGATTTTTACCGAATTGCCATCAATCGTTATTCTGATTGTACTCTTACTGGTCACGTTGCGGGTCAGCTTTTTCATGATTCAGAAAATCCGGAATCTTTTGGCCAAACGCACGGTTCATCAATCCGAAGAACCCAACCTGGAAGTAGAAAAGCGCCTGAATACCTTGATGGGGATCGTCCGCAAAATCGTGGCAGTTATGATTTGGTCCATTTTCATTATGATTTTTTTGAAGAAAATCAACATAGACATTGCACCTATTTTGGCCGGTGCTGGTATTGTGGGGCTGGCTGTGGGCTTCGGAGCTCAGGAATTGGTTCGCGACTTTATCAGCGGATTCTTCATTCTACTTGAAAACCAGATCCGCACCGGCGATGTGGCCATCATTAATGGCACCGGAGGGCTCGTCGAAAAAATTGAACTTCGAACCATCACGCTGCGTGACTTGTCAGGCGTGGTTCACATTTTTCAAAATGGTAAAATCAACACGGTTTCGAACATGACCAAAGAATGGTCGGCCATGGTTTTTGACATCGGCGTGGCCTACAAGGAAGATTTGGATCAGGTGATGAAAATCATGCAGGAGGTGGCTGAAAAAATGAGGCAGGACAACCAGTATAAAAACCTTATTCTGGAACCCATGGAGATTTTCGGGCTTGATAGTTTTGGCGACAGCGCCTTAGTGATTAAAGGGCGGCTAAAAACCAAGCCCAGCCATCAATGGACCGTTGGCCGCGAATACCGCAAGCGCCTGAAAGCAGCCTTCGATCAGCAACGGATTGAAATTCCGTTTCCACACCGCACCATTTACTGGGGCGAAGAAATTGACCCGCTCAAATTGGTCATGGACAAGGAGCAAACCGGCAAAACCTGGCCGGAGCAATAAACGATTTTTTGCGGTTGGCTGGGTTTAGTGTCCGAAAACACTAAGCCATTCTTGGTCAACCGACTTAGTCTGCGTGAAGATTGAGTAAAGCTGGCTGCCAATGTGTGCAGCCAGCTTTTTCATTGTTTAATTGATCTGTTTTCTGAAAAGAGCGGGAGCAAAATTTTCAAATCACTGGTTATCTTCCAAAATAATTTCTTCCTCAACGTCCATTTCTTTGGAATGCTCAACAGGCTTTTGACGGATAATCTCAATTTTTTCACGACCTCCACGCAAGTCCTTCTTCTTGTATGAGATGACTCCCGGGTTGTCTAAGCGAATCACCATCTTATCATCCTGTTGTGCGCTGTGCCAACGAATGGCCATGGGAGGATGCGGCGGCTTGGGAACATGCACAACATGTGGAGCCGTATGAATCATCATTTCACGTTTCATAGGTCCGTTACCACGTTTGATTCTCACCACTTTTCGAACGGAATCGACCGCTGCAAACCACTCCGATGGTAAGTCGTCTTCTTTCGAAAAAACAAAAACCTCCTGGTTTTCACCGTCATCCGTCACCTCTATATTAAAGCGCTTCAGCTTTCTTTTCAGGATGGAATCAAGCTCTTCGGTAAAGCCAAATTCTTCCATCAACTCAAGCTCTGAGGCATCGCCCAGTAAAACGGTGTCCATAACTGTTTTCTCGCCGTTTTCTATTTTAACCAACTTGAGGTGCTTTTTCTTGCCGGGTTTCGAATCGGGTTGTGCGGTCACCAGAAGAGCAGCCAGCAGAAAAAGTAAAAACAAGCCAATTCTTCTTAGTTGTAATTTTGTTTTCATAACATGAATTTTAATTGAAGTTTGCACCATCAAAGGTAGGACAGCCCCCACCCAACTCTCCGTTAAAGCCTGGTTAAACTCTGTTAAGGAAAAGTTAAAGTCAAAAACACGCCAAATGAATTGGTTATCTTTGAACTATGAACAAACGGTTTTTTACATTACTAATGGTGCTGATGGGCACGTCAATTCTGGGAATTATTGCCATTCAGCTTATTTGGATAAACCAAGCCATGCAAGTACGCAATGAGCTGTTCGATCGCAGCGTAAACCAGGCCTTGACTAATACGGCGCACCGGATGGAAACCCAGCACGATGTTCAGCTGATTACCGGAATTCCGCGTCCGGGGCAATTCCACTGGCAAACAAAGCAAATGCCAACACCACCCATTCCGCCTCGTCCCGTGAAAATTATCCGGAATTCAAAATCGCCGCAAAGCAGCAGCCGCATCAAGCTGGACCTTTCCGTCAACGACAGCAATGTGCATATTATAGAACTAAATCAAGACAGTACGTTTAACCTTAAGAACACGCACTCCTTTATTTCCAAAGCCGATACCATTTACACCACCACCACCGCTTTGGTGAAATCAACCATTGTCAAGCTCGATTCGATTGAAACCATTGTAGATACACTCAGCTATTTCAATCCACAACTCAAGCAGCGACTACAAGACAAATCAAAAAATCTGAAAAACATCGGGAACCGGGTTATCCGCGAAATTATCGCTTTTGAAGATGCTCCCATTTCCATTGATCAGGTCAATTCGATTCTGAAAGAAGAGCTTCAAAACCAAAACATTAACCTCAGCTACGATGCTGCCATTCTGGAACAAGACACGATCACCAGCATGACGGCACAGGCCGACAGCCTTGCCCTAAGCCATACGCCATACCAAACCAACTTATTTCCTCAAGCTATCTTCGACCGCAATACCCAACTGGCCCTCTTTTTCCCTACACAAAACCGCTACATTTACCGCTCGGTTTCGTGGCTACTGGCAGCTTCTTTCATCTTTTCACTATTTATTCTGACAACCTTTGGATTGACGATCTTTTTTATGCTGAAACAAAAGAAGATTTCGGAGATGAAGTCGGACTTCATCAATAACATGACCCACGAATTTAAAACGCCCATTGCCACCATTTCAGTGGCTGCCGACTCCATCAAAAATGAAAAAGTGATTCGTCAACCTGACAAAATCAACTACTTTATTGACATGATAAAGAAGGAGAACTTCCGTATGAACCGGCAGGTAGAAGACATCTTAACCATTGCCCGGCTGGATAAAAAAGAGTTTGATTTCAAATGGGAACCCATTAACCTGCATCATCTGATTGAAGATGCAATTGAAAGCATTATATTACAAGTAGAAAAACGCGGAGGTAAAATTGAGACCGAACTGCAGGCGGTCAATCCAACCGTGACAACCGACCGGACTCATTGTGCCAATATTATCTACAACCTGCTAGATAATGCCAACAAATACTCAGAGGATAGTCCCCAAATAAAACTTGAAACCCACAACAACTCCAAAGGGGTAATCATTCGGGTTTCAGATAAAGGCATTGGTATGAGTAAATCGGTTCAAGGCCGGATATTTGAACGCTTTTACCGACAGACCAGTGGAAATATTCACAACGTAAAAGGTTTTGGACTCGGACTGAGCTATGTTAAAGCCATCGTAGAAGCCAATCAAGGAACGATTTCGGTCCACAGCGAACTGGGCAAGGGTAGCCAGTTTGAGGTATTTTTACCCTTCATGAGAGGATAAACTGACAATTGATAACATTGAATTCGGAACTTAAAACTAAGAAAACAATGAATGAAAAGCGACACCTGTTTTTAGTGGAGGATGATTTGAGTTTCGGTGCGGTATTG
Source organism: Sunxiuqinia rutila (assembly GCF_050589705.1). Lineage (NCBI taxonomy): Bacteria > Pseudomonadati > Bacteroidota > Bacteroidia > Marinilabiliales > Prolixibacteraceae > Sunxiuqinia > Sunxiuqinia rutila. The sequence goes on along the minus strand of NZ_JBNGOT010000001.1, from coordinate 429,767 downwards.
AAATCCTACCTTGAACTGAATGACTTTGAAGTGAGCTGGGTGGATGATGGCAAGCTGGCCATCGATCGCTTCCGAAACTCCAGCTACGACCTCTGTTTGCTGGATGTGATGCTCCCCAACCTGGATGGCTTTACCATTGGTACCGAAGTCCGTAAAATTGATCCGCACATTCCCTTCATTTTTCTTACGGCCAAAAACCTGAAGGAAGATGTGCTTCGAGGTTATTCGATTGGTGCCGACGATTACATAACCAAACCTTTTGACACCGAAGTGTTGCTTTGCAAGATTAAAGCCATATTAAACCGGAACAAGCAACACCCCAAGTCTCGCCCCACTCAATACCAGCTGGGAAACTCGGTTTTTGATGTTTCGTTGCGAACCATTTCACGCGAAAATATGGAGCAAAAACTTTCCCCCAAAGAGGCTGACCTGTTGGAGCTACTCTGCCAAAACAAAAATGAACTTTTGCTTCGCGAAACAGCCTTGCTTAAGATATGGGGAGATGATGGTTATTTTACCGCCCGAAGCATGGACGTTTACATTACCAAACTTCGGAAATACCTAGCCAACGATTCATCGGTTGAGATTGCCAACATTCACGGGCGAGGCTTCCTGCTTAAAACAGACTGATCTCTGACAACAAGCCCCCAAAGCCTATTCCGGTTGATAGCCCGACTGATTTAAGATGCTGAGATAATCCTGTTGCTCCATCAACTGCTGCAGGCTCACTTCCGGATTCTTCTTCATATAAGACCGTACAATCTGCCAGCCCAGCCAGGCTCCTACCCTGCCGGGGGATTCGGTGGTAAAACTGGAGGTATAAGGGCCATCATCCACATACCTTTTGATATCCATGCGCTTGGTCGAAAACAACAAATTCTGCTCAGCCATGTAACTCCACATAGCCGCCTCGCTTTCCTCACAAAAAGCAAGCTGTGCATCGGTATAACCAACAATCAGACTATCGGGCAAATCCGGCATCATGGCCTCCACAAAGTACAGCAGGCTTCCTTGATACACCATGTTTTCAATTACTTTGCTGGCCCTGTTGCTGATTGGAAACTCGGTAGCTCCCCAAAAATGCATAGCATCCGACACAATCTTTTGCGGGTGCATGTTTTGTATTTTATAGTTCGCAATTCCCAGGCTCGGATAATACGGAGAATCGGCCCCTAGGTACTTGTCCAAACTAATCCCGATCAGCGAATCGGCCAACACCACCGACTGGTTCAATCCACTGATGCAGGTATAAATGGTTGGAACCACTTTTTGAGGGAAATAATAATGATAGTGCTTAAAGGCCTGCGTAAAATCGTGCGCCAGAGCCTCTTTATCAATCAACTGATCGGCTTGCCTTTTAAGGCTTACAATCATCGTATCCGCCACAAAGGATTTTAGCTGGGAAAGGAAACCTTCGTCTTCTGGTCCTCCAATCCCAATCATGTGGTAGTTGAATAATTCGAAAAAGCGCCCATACTCCTGCTCCAGTTCGGCAATTCGTTCTTTGGTCAGCGCCTCATCTGCAAAAAGCGCATCGTCATAAAACTTCACTGTCTGTACTGTCTCGACATCCGAAACATCAACACGCAAAGGATTTCGTTGGCACGAACCAATAACAAAAGCCATACCCACCAAAAACAAAGCCCATTTTATCCTCGTCATTTCAGCTTTCATGTTTAAATCATTCGTTCTGTTTAACTTCAAAACAAACCCCGACAAATCACGGTCGGGGTCAAAATTACAACTCGTTAAACTACAAAATATTTTCTGATGAACGAGCGAAATCCTTGAAAGGCTTGAATTCTCGCTAAGAAAAGCCTCAATCAATGGTTATTCTTTCCAAACCGAATCAAGCACTTCCCACAATTCAGCACGCACGTGACTTCGCGATTCATTTGTCTCCTGCATCAACATGTCGATATCTTTACCGGCATGGGCATTCTCAAAGGCTCCATATACATCGGCTGCCCCCAGTTTCGAAAAGTCAGCAAAGTAATCAACAGTTACATAATCAAAAGGCAAGCTTTCCCCAAATGGGTAAACCGACTGCCACAAGGACCAGCCACTACGGGTATCGGCATTAATCAACTCCTGGTGCACGGGGCGCCATACGTTCATTTCATTGTTCACATAGGCACCTCCATGTCCAGGCTTAACTTTCATGCTGTTGACCTGAATGTATTTAAAATTGCCAGGGCCACCTTCAGGATAAACAGCGCCAACCCGACGAATCAGAACTTGCCGGACAAGCTGCCGGCTATCCATCGTTTCTTCAAACAACTCATCCAGATCCGCATCAGGATGCACCTTTTCCATGTCCACCGAAAAGGTATGCTCCAATTTAGCCGGATCATCAAATAGCGCAACGGTAACAAAGTTATACTCATCATCAGCGCCCGTGTAATGAATCCGGTACAACACCCATCCAATGATCTCCCCTTGGTTAATGCGCTCCTGGTGGATGGGCTTCCACACCTTCTGCTCAAGGTCAACATACTTACCCTCATCGCCAGCTTCCACTTTCATGAAATCAACCACTGCAAAAAGCGAGGGTTCATCCTGAGCCTGGCTGGTAAAAAGCCCGGCTCCAAAAACAAATGCGATTGCCAAAGCCCAACGCATTATCTTCCGACTCATGTCATCTTTTGTACTCATTTTCATGTCATTTAAAGTTATTCAATCAATTCCCGAATAAGTTACCACTTATTTAGATTAAATAAAAATAAAACCCAGAGGGCAAGAACCTAATCACCAGTCGATTAACATACTAAAAAGCATCGGCAGTGACATAAAAAAATCGTTTAATTAATGTAAAAATCACCCAGCAGCAGGAAGTTTCATTAAATCGTCTAATTTTGGGTTAACAAATCCAAAAGTTCGGAAACAACTGATAAACCGATGAATTGTCTTTCTCAAAAGAAAATTCGAGATTTGCAGATACAAAAAAACAAGATCATCCGTTCAATTATTCAGATATTCAGAAACAAAAACAATTATGAAACACCGATACCATAACCTTTTGCTCCTCCTTCTTTTGTTCCTTATCAGTCAATCGGCGTTCTCGCAGCGAGCCATGGACCTATCCTTCACCGGCAGCCCTTCCATCAACTGGTTTTCCTCCGACACCGAGGGCGTTGAATCAGGAAAAGTAGCCATGGGTTTTGATTACGGAGTAAATGCGGACTTTTATTTTGATGCCGAAAACAAGTACGCCATTTCTACCGGATTAATTGTCAACAACGTGGGAGCCAAACTGAGTTACTACAACCCAATGGGCGATATTCAGTTTGCCGGCGAAAGCTTTGCTTCAGGAACCTCTTTCCGCTACCGGCTAAAATATGTCGAAGTTCCCCTGATGATAAAGTTACACACCAGCCAGTTTCAACGCTGGTCGTACTGGGGACAGTTTGGCTTCTCCTCCTTTGTGAACATCCAGGCCAAAGGCGACAGCAGCGACGGCAGATTCGATAAGCACAAGATCAATGATGAAGTCAAATTATTCAACCTCGCCCTGAACATTGGTATTGGCTCCAACTTTGACTTGGGAGGCGACAACGCCATCGCCCTTGGGCTGGTGTACAAAAACGGTTTTATGGATGTAACATCCAATGACCAGTTTGAAGACAAAACAACCTTAAATTCACTCGTTCTGAAACTGGGCTTGATATTCTAAAGCCTGTCTCCGGCTTCGAAATAAACGATTGTGGCAATTCGACAGGCAATCAAGGGGTTTTTTATTCTTTTTCAGTTATTTTTGCGAATCCCATAGGATCCGTTTGAAAACGAATAAATTATCAGATGAAACACCCATGACTGCGATTTCCGGATACCAGGAGCATGCTACAAGTAGCTTATTCGGTGTCTTGATTTTCGGGTCCTGGCTCTAATTTTAAACACATGAAAATTGCACTGGCGCAACTGAATTACCATATTGCCAACTTCGAGGCAAACACCAATAAAATTATCGGAGCTATCCGGCGGGCTGAAGAACAAGGAGCTGAACTTGTCGTTTTTTCAGAACTGGCAGTTACCGGCTATTATCCGCACGATTTGCTGGAACGCAAAGAGTTTATTGAGAAAGCCGAACAGGCCATTCTGAAAATTGCGCAGGAGTGCACCAACATTGCGGCGCTGGTTGGCGCACCAAGCATCAATCAAAGTCCGCGTGGTAAAAAATTATTCAACTCTGCTTACTTGCTTAACCAAGGAAAGGTTGAAACGGTGCGTCACAAGTCATTATTGCCAACCTACGACATTTTTGACGAGTACCGTCATTTTGAGCCCAACCGCCAATTCGAAATCGTCCCGTTCAAAGACAAGAAGCTAGCCGTCACCATTTGTGAAGACCTGTGGGACGAACAGCCCACCCAAAATGAATTTGGGAAAGATAAATTATACACCCGGTCGCCGCTGGAAGAGCTCAGCAAGCACCAGCCTGATTTGGTGATCAACCTGTCGGCATCACCGTTTTCCTACAACCAGGAAAACTGGCGCAAAGACACCTTGGTCAAAAAAGCCATCAAATACCAACTTCCGATTGTCTATGTCAACCAAGTTGGCGCGCAAACCGAAATTGTGTTCGATGGCGGTTCCTTTTTCCTGAAAGAAGATGGAACCATTCCCGTGGAACTGGCCTATTTTGAAGAAGACTTTCAGGTGATTGATACCGATAATCCTACTTCAAAACCAATCGAACACGAGGATTACATTGCCAAAATTCACCAGGCCTTGATTCTAGGCATTCGCGACTATTTTCAGAAAATGGGCTTTAAAGATGCCATACTGGGGCTATCCGGTGGGATTGATTCGGCACTGGTTTGTGCCTTGGCCGTTGAAGCCCTAGGCAAAGATCATGTACGTGGCGTACTAATGCCCTCCCGCTACTCGTCAGACCACAGCATTGACGATGCTGTAAAACTAGCCGAAAACCTGGGAATCAGGCACGACACCATCGCTATCCAAAGCATGGTCAATGATTTTGAAGAACAACTAAAACCCTTGTTCAATAATCTGCCACCCGATGTAGCCGAAGAAAATATCCAGGCCCGCACACGAGGCATCCTGGTAATGGCTCTTTCCAACAAGTTTGGCAATATTCTGCTGAACACGACCAACAAAAGTGAGTGCGCTGTGGGCTACGGCACCTTGTATGGCGACATGAATGGAGGACTGTCGGTATTAGGCGATGTTTACAAAACCGATGTTTACAAACTCTCCCACTACATCAACCGCGAGCAGGAGATCATTCCACACAATAGCATTGTCAAGCCACCGTCGGCCGAATTACGCCCCGACCAAAAAGACACGGATTCCCTGCCCGACTACGATATCTTGGATGCGGTACTGTTCAATTACATTGAAATGAACCTATCTCCGGATGAAATTATTAGCAAGGGTTTTGAGCCGGAAACCGTTTTAAAGATAACTCGAATGGTCAATCAAAATGAGTACAAACGGTTTCAATCCCCTCCAATTTTAAGAGTAAGTTCAAAAGCTTTTGGCTTTGGCCGAAGAATGCCCCTGGTGGCCAGGTATAATTAGTTTAAAAAGGCTTGATTTTACCTGCACACCCCATAAAATGAGAGGTCACCACAATCAGCCTCACTCAAGGGCAAATAAGTCGTCAAAAGATTTTTTATTTGTTAAATTTAGTTAACTTTGATGCTGTATAACATATAAAGTTGGAATATATGCTGAGTCATGAAAGGGGAATTAAGGAGATGCTCGAAAATCCAGAATCGGTTTTCAGTTTGTTAACTCCCGATGAAAAAGAGCAACTACTCAAACATATCACGCTCGCCAATTTTAAGAAAAATGAGTTCATCTATAAGGAAGGTGATAAACCCAGCGGATTCTTGTTCTTGATTGAAGGAAAAATCAAGATCTTTAAAGAAGGGGTTGGGGGACGCGAACAAATCATTCGCATGACCAAGCCTTGTGGCTTTATTGGGTACCGCGCTCTTTTGGCCGGAGAAATACACATTGCATCAGCCGTTGCTTTAGAAGACTCACTGGCCTGCCATGTTGATTCCGAATTTTTCTTCGACTACATGCTGAAAAACTCAGACATTACCGCTAAGCTTTTACGGAAACTGGCCCGCGAACTCGGTTTTTCCAACTCGCGCACCGTTACGCTTACCCAGAAACATATTCGCGGACGTTTAGCCGAATCCTTGCTTTTATTAAAAGAAAAGTATGGGTATGAAAACGACGGGGCAACGTTGAAAGTGTTCCTTTCGCGCGAAGATATTGCCAACCTTTCAAACATGACCACATCCAATGCCATCCGTACGCTTTCCACTTTTGCAGGCGAAAAAGTCATTGCCATTGATGGTCGTAAAATCCGGATTCTAGACGCACATAAACTGGATAAAATTAGCAAACTAGGCTAAAATCCACTAACTATAAAAAGCAAAAGGAGAAATTGACCTGTTTCAGCTCAATTTCTCCTTTTGTTCTTACTGGCCCCACGCTACCGGAAACCTCCATTTGGACCAAGTCGGATTTTGCAAGAGTTTTCTTATTCCTGCGAATACACCCGTCGTACGCGTTGCGAAATCCCTGTTAAAATCTCATACGGAATCGTTTCGGCCCAAGCAGCAAGCTCCATTAAGCCAATGTGCTCGCCCATCAACTCGACCAAGTCACCCGCTTTTACTTCCACCTCCGAAACGTCAATCATCGTCATGTCCATGCAAACATTCCCGATAACAGGCACCCGAACACCATTCACCCATACTTTACCCACGCCATTACTGAAGCGGCGGTTGTAACCATCGGCATAACCGACCGGAATGACCGCGATTTGCTTGTGTCGATCCACTTTTCCTTTTCGTCCATAGCCAACGGTCTCTTGTTTCAACACCGTTTTCACTTGCGAAACAGCCGTTGTCCAACGAGCAATTGGTCGTACGTCAATCGACTCAGCAGCCACTCCATAAAGCCCAATTCCCAAACGCACCATATCCATTTGAAACTCCGGGAAACGCTCTATGCCCGCTGAATTAAGAATATGCCGGATCACCTTATTTTTTTGATTAGCAACAACCACATCAGCCAAATGCTGGAACCGCTCATATTGTCTTCGGGTAAACGCATCATGCAAGGGTTCGTCGGTGGCTGCCAAATGCGAAAAGACCGACCGCACGCGCAGAATCCCCTCTTGTTGTACCTGGTTCGTTATTTCAGCCAACTCTTCAGCATCAGAAAATCCCAGGCGGTTCATGCCAGTTTCCAGCTTAATATGAACCGGATACTGCGAAACCGCTGAATGAGCCGCCACCTTATTAAATTTCCGGAACACCTCCCAGGAATAAATGTTGGGTTCCAGCCGGTACTCAATCATCGCATCAAAGCTGTGTTCTTCCGGGTTCATCACCAAAATGGGCGTTTCAATGCCGGCCTGTCGCAACTCAATTCCCTCATCAGCCACAGCCACCGCCAAATAGTTCACATTCTGATATTCCAGGGCACGAGCGATTTCCACCGTTCCACTTCCGTAGGAAAAGGCTTTCACCATGACCATAATACGGGTTTCTGGTTTGATCACAGCCCGAAAAGCGTTCAGGTTCTCCACCAAGGTGTTCAAGCTAATTTCCAGCTGGGTCCGGTGGTATTTTTTCTGAAGCAAGGAAGACACACTTTCAAAACGAAACTCGCGCGCTCCTTTTAGAAGGATGACTTCATTCTGATAATCTTCCGTCTTTGCCTGTTTTACAAACTCCTGCGTTGACTCATAAAACTGCGCCGGCACCTGAAAAACACCCTGATGCTCCTGAATAACCGAACCAATTCCGATGAGTTGATTCACCCGGTTCAGCTGCAGCAAACGATTCACCTCCGTGTAGAGTTGATAGGGCGCAAAGCCAGATTGCTTGATGTCGGATAAAATAACTGTTTTCCGCTGGTTCGGGAAGCCGGTTTGCTGGTTCAGAAACTGCAAGGCAATTTCCAGCGAATTGATATCTGAATTGTAAAAGTCATTAATCAGCGTACAGCCATTCACCCCCTGCTTAAGCTCCAGTCGCATGGCAACGGCCTGCAAACTTTCAAACCCGCGGATGACGGAATCACTCAACCATCCTTTGGCACAAATGAGTGCCAAACAATGACAGGCATTCTCTATGGAAGCCTCATCAACAAATGGAATCGGAATGGCATAGCTGGATGCTTCCCATTCAAAAAGAAGCTGGGTTGTCGTCTGGCTGGATTTTACAGTAAACACCAGATCGGCCGGCAAGCCATTGGTTGACCACGAAAAAATACGGGTTTCGCTTGATGCATATTTTTCAGAAGCCATTTTAAAAACCAGCTCCTGATCCCGACGGCAAACCAACAAGTTGGCTCCTTCAAAAAGCCGCAGTTTTTCTCCCACTTTTTCTTCCACCGATGAAAAGTTTTCCTGATGCGCATCACCAATGTTGGTAAACAAACCAATTTCCGGGCGAATCAATCCGGCCAGTTTGTTCATTTCGCCGGGCTTTGAAATTCCTGCTTCCAGAATCCCCAACTCAGCATCTCCCTGCATGTTCCAAATTGAAAGCGGAACACCAACCTGCGAGTTGTAGCTTTTGGGACTTCTAAAAATTCGGAATTCCTGCTGCAGCAAATCAAAAAGCCATTCCTTCACAATGGTTTTCCCATTGCTCCCGGTGATTGCCAAAACAGGGAACTGAAATTCATTTCGAATAAAGGCGGCTAACTGCTGAAGCGCAGTCAATGTATTCTTTACAACAATAAAAGAGGCTTCCTGAAAGGCATCCGATTCCTGCGGAGGCGCTGAAACCACAAAATGGCGTACGCCTTTTTCATACAGCTCAAGCAAGTGACGGTGGCCGTCATGACGCTCTCCGACCAAGGCAAAGAAAAGACAGCCTTCCGGATCGACCAGTGTTCGGCTATCGATGGAGAGCGACGAAATTACTCCTGTTGTTGCAGCACTTCCCGTCAATACGGTTCCCTCAACAACTGCTGCTATTTTTTCAATTGACAATTGGCTCATAATTATTTCACCTTATTGTAGCACACCCGACAAAGCGGTTCATATTCTGACTTCTCTCCTAAAAAGACTTGCTTGTCATTCGAGACCAGTCGGTGCGAAAACTGGGCCACACTGCCACATCGTACGCAGATAGCATGTACTTTCGACACATAATTGGCAATTGCCATCAGGTCGGGCATCGGCCCAAAAGGCTTCCCTTGAAAATCCATATCCAACCCGGCAACAATTACCCGAACTCCCATGTCAGCCAATTTCTGGCAAACATCAACCAGGCCTTTATCGAAAAACTGAGCTTCATCGATGGCCACCACATCCACATTTCCGGCCAGCAACAAAATATTCGCCGAGTTTTCAACCGGAGAACTGGGGATGGAATTCTCGTCATGCGACACCACATCCTGCATTGAATAGCGGGTATCGACAATCGGCTTAAAGATTTCCACTTTCTGGCGGGCAAACTGTGCTCGTCGCAATCGTCTGATTAACTCTTCTGTTTTCCCGGAAAACATGGAACCGGCAATAACTTCTATTGTACCGCCGTTTTTATGATGGCTGACATCCCTTTCAAGAAACATTTACAGTGTTTAAATTTGTATTTTACTACTTTTACAAAAGTAACGAAATTGTCGGGTTAAATTGTTTTTGAATCATTATGGAAAAGCACAAATTGATACACCTCATTTTAAAAGATCTGGAAGAATTAAATGAAATTGCCGGCGAGCTAAAACAGTCTCAGGAGCTCTCGCGTTTTATGCTTGACATTGCCGTTAGCAAGTCGAAACTTGTGGCGCAGGAGTTTGAATTCTTAAAAGAACTCAGCCAGCAGAAAAGCACCAACGGAAGCGCACTGAAAGAACCGACAACCCTGGCAAGTCCCATTGTTTCGGAACCGGCAATGGAAACAACAGAGGAGGAAATAACAGCAAAGGTAGAATCTCCCAAACAGGCAATTGAACAGCCGGAGCCTTCTTCGATTCAACCCGAGAAAAGCGAGGAGCCCACAACAACTGAACCTGAACCTCAGGTAGCCGAAGTTCCTGAGGAACCAATTTCAGCAGAAACTAACGAGGTAGAACCGGAAGCTGTTGTTAGCCCGAATATTCAAGAAGTGGAAGAAGTAAGTGAAAAACAAACCGTCATGGCTGAGAACTTACCAGAAGAAAAGGAAGAACCTGTGTTTTCCAAAACCCTTGGTGAAAATTTTGTTACGGGCAAGTCACTGAATGACCTGCTTCTGGAAGGCAAACCAGTAGACACCAAACTGTCCAGTTCACCCATCCAGAAGCTCGAAACAGCCATTGGCCTTAATGACCGCTTTCAATATACACGGGAACTTTTCAACAACAATCCCGAACTTTTTTCACAAACCGTGAAGGAGATTGACCAGGCCCAAAACCTGGAGGAAGCCGTGGCCTATCTAAATTCCAACTTCAAATGGAAAAAGACCGACACCAGCGTTCAGTTTGCTCAACTGGTTAAACGACGTTTCAACAACTAAACCGAAATTCAAACTGAGATACATTAATTACACAGCAAAAAATGGGAAAACTATATATTGTGCCAACTCCAATTGGCAATTTGGATGATATGACTTTGCGGGCCATCAAAGTTTTAAAGGAAGTGGACTTGATTTTGGCAGAAGACACACGCACCTCTTCCAAGCTGCTTCATCATTTTGAAATTCAGAAGAAGGTCTTTTCACACCATAAATTTAACGAACACAAAACCGTAGAGCACATTGCCCAGCGTATTGCCGGGGGCGAAACCATTGCCCTCATTTCGGATGCAGGCACGCCAGCGATAAGTGATCCCGGTTATTTATTGGTGAGAGCTTGCATTGACCATGAAATTGAGGTTGAATGCCTGCCCGGAGCCACTGCGCTAATTCCAGCCTTGGTCAACTCCGGACTCCCCAACGACCGTTTTTGCTTTGAAGGATTTTTACCACCCAAGAAAGGACGTCAGAAAAAGCTGATGCAACTGGCCGAAGAAGAACGCACCCTGATTTTTTACGAATCGCCTTACCGGCTGGTGAAGAGCCTCGAGCAATTTGCTGAGTTTTTTGGTGCTGACCGCCGAGCATCCGTTTCACGCGAACTTTCCAAACTGCATGAAGAAAATGCACGAGGCACGGTCACCGAACTCGCCAACCATTTCAAATCAAAAACCGTTAAGGGGGAAATTGTCATTGTGGTAGAAGGCAAAAAGTCAGCCAACAAAAGCCAATAATTGACCACTATCACAAGGAGGTTCAACATTCGGACATTCAACTTCCCAGGCTTTAAGAAACTTCGAACAACTTGATATTTCGAACAACTTGATATTTCGAACCTGGAATTTGGAACTTGCAACAAAACACTCAGTCAATAATGAAAACGAACAATTGAACTGTATGAGACCTTACGATCATCTGTATTTTGACCTCGACCATACCCTGTGGGATTTCGGCACCAATTCGAGACTCGCCATGCAACAAACCGTTGCTGAAATGGGATTAGACAAGCTGATCCCTGACTTTGACCGCTTTTTTGCTTATTACGAAACCATAAACACCAAACTCTGGGAAGCATACCGCAAGCAGGAAATCCGAAAACCAGAACTAATCCGCAAAAGGTTCGAGGACACCTTGAATTATTTCAACATCACGACGGTTGACCCGCTGGCCATGAACGACCACTACCTGAAGCTGATGCCCGTCCAAAAACAGCTTTACCCCAATGTACTTGACGTATTGGACTACCTGAAGCAAAAAGGCTATCAAATGCATATCATCACCAATGGCTTCACCGAAGTTCAACATCGCAAAATTGAATCAAGTGGCTTAGCGCCTTATTTCAAACGCATTTTTATCTCAGAGGAAGTGCAAGCCCCAAAACCAGACAAACGGATTTTCCAACACGCCCTTTCATCCTGCAATGCCCGTAAAAAGAAGAGTTTAATGATTGGCGATTCATGGGAGGCAGACATCCTAGGAGCTAAAAACGCTGGTATCAATCAGGTCTTAGTCTTACACAATACACACCCCCAGACAACACCCCCAGCAAAAGAATGGGGCGAGGAAAAAGAACACTACTTCCAAAATATATCTCCTTCAACAACCACTTACATTGTAAGCGGAATTGAAAAGCTAAGCAAACTGCTTTAAATTAAAAGCTGTCCTTTCCGCTATTCTAAAAACAAAAGCTTACCCAGCAGCAGGCACAACACGTTGTTTTTGCGCTTCTGTATCCAAACGGGCAGAACGAGCAACGATGACTTTTGTCATCATTTTATGACAATTAACACTTTTGATGATTTATTCAACATTTCATCTACCATTACGCCTGATCCAATACACTTCTCAACTAAAACCATTGAATTAATTGCGAAATGAAACTAGTCTTTCTGTAAATTATTTTCCGCATAAAATAAATAACACAATCTTAAAACAAGAGTCTTCAAACCCGCATGCCATAAGGGGTTCAGCAAACAGCCACCGAAACACGGAACGCCAAACACTTACAATCTACAAATGAGATATATCAACTTTTATGTATTTTTTTGATTAAAAACTTTCGCGGTATGAGGATTTTTATATTTTTGTATTTAGTTAAGGTTTTTTAACAATCTTAAAGCAATTGAAATTGAAGGTTTCAAACACTTTTTCTCACTAAAACAACAGGCCGATTTTATTTGGGGGAATAAACGACCTGTTTTACACTAAAGGGGATAAAATTTTACTATCCTGTTTTATTGATGCATGATAAATTAATGCTATTAAAAAACTAACATGACTAAATCCGCATTATTGCCAGCAATTTCTGCCTGCTCACTTTCCGAGCAACAAGCAATTAAAATGAACCGCAATATGCTTATGATACTAAAAAAACGGACCAGAGGCTTGCACTTCTTTCTCCTTCAATTTCAAAGAAAAGTTCTCAGTAACTGCACCTCTGGTCCTCTTTGCTTTCATCGCACGACTACTCACTACCAAAATAACATACTCAACACGACAAACACAGCTAACATTGGTGCAAAATTTTTAAACTAAATAACACAACGCTAGACCGGAAAATAAAATGAAGTGAAAAGTAAAATAAAAAAATGCTCTTGTTCATGATTCATGGTTGGGGGACCGAAAAGTAATCAGAAACCAAAAGGAAGCAAGATCAGATTTTACTATCCTTTTATCATACGAGCAAAAAATTAATGCTGTTAAATTTTAAAATTATTTCTATGAAAAAAATCGCATTGTTACTTGTAATTTTTGCATTTGGTTTGCAGTCGATATACGCGCAAACCAAGGAAATTTCAGGTACAGTTACTTCCGCCGAAGACGGGAGTACTATCCCTGGCGTTTCCGTATCTGTGAAAGGTACTACACTTGGTACCATAACAGACCTTGACGGAAACTATGTCATTACCGCTCCTCAAGAGGCAAGAACATTGGTATTCTCCTTTGTTGGCATGCAAACCCAAGAGTTGGCGATCACCGGCAACAGAGTCGATGTTGAAATGGAGTCCGACGTTGTTGGAATCAACGAAGTGGTTGTAACAGCCCTGGGTATTAAGAGGTCGCAAAAAGCAATCGGATATGCAGCAGCCTCCGTTGGCGCCGAAGAGCTAACAAAAACAAGAAACTCAGACATCATGTCAAGTGTTTCGGGAAAAGTTGCTGGGGTTCAAATCTCCACAAGCTCGTCCGACCCTGGTGCTTCAAACTCAGTAATCATACGGGGGGTGACATCTTTAGGTGGAAGCAACCAGCCCTTGTATGTTATTGATGGCGTACCATTAACTAACAACTCTAGCAGCAGCTCAAGTCTCGACAATGGCTTTGACTTTGGTAATGCAGCCAACCTTGTCAATCCAGACGATGTTGATAATATAACCATCCTAAAGGGAGCATCCGCTACTGCGCTGTATGGTAGCCGTGCCTCTAACGGCGTTGTATTAATCACCACCAAAGACGGATCAGGCAAAACCAGAATTGATTTCAACTCAAGCGTTGAGTTCTCAGACATTCTTCGCCTACCCGAATTTCAAAACGACTTTGGAATGGGATGGGACGCACACCACACATTAAACGAAAATGGTAGCTGGGGACCAGCCTTCGACGGAAGCCTGCGCCTATGGGGTAATATCTACAACAACTCCCAGAAGCTTAAACCATTTCTTCCTCAAAAGGACAACGTAAAAGACTTCTTTGACTATGGAATGAAATATTCAAACTCAGTCTCTCTTTCAGGAGGAAGCGACAAAACAACTTACTATTCTTCATTATCGTACATCAAACAAGATGGACTTATCCCCACAGATATTGATTTATACAACAAGTACACATCCTCTTTCAGGGCAACACACGAAATTGGTAAATTGAAGGTATCAACCTCCATTAACTACTCTCAACAAGAGAACAAGTTTGCCCCAACAGGACAGGGTCTAACAGTGATCAACGGCCTCTACCAAACACCAAGAGACATCAGCATTGTTAGCTTAGCGGACTACAAGACAGATCCGTTTGACAACATCGATTATTATTACACTCCCTACGGTATTGCGAATCCCTATTTCGTAATTGATAACATGGAAGCAGCCTACGAACAAAAGAAGTTCTTTGGAAAAATGCAATTTGACTATCAAATCACAGACGACTTGGGCGCGATGTATCGTATGGGTATTGATGCTTCTGATGATGTTCAAAAGATTGGAACACCCGAGGTTCAGGCCGCACCAGGAACTCCAAATGAAGGCGCATCCACAAACCAGGAAGGCTCAGTTGAAAAAGCAACTATTCGTAGACATGAATACACCCACGATTTCTTGCTGAACTACAACAAAATGCTGGAAGACTTCACCATCAGCGCTGTCGGAGGTGTTAACATCAATGAACGCAACGTAAGCTCCCTAGAAGGAACAGTAACCGGCTTAGATATTCCTGGATTTTATGATCTAAGCAACTCTTCTTCCACTCCCGTCGTAAATGAGTTCTATTCAAAAAGACGCCTGGTTGGCTTATTGGCCAGCGCTGAAATTGGCTACAAGGAGACATTATTCCTTACGCTAAATGCCCGGAACGACTGGTCATCAACGCTTCCTAAAGACAACAACCAATTCTTCTACTATGGAGCCGCAGCGAGTTTCCTTTTCAGCGAACTACTACCTGAAAACATAAAAAAATCCGTTGACCTCGGAAAAATTCGCTTAGCCTATGGAACAACTGGTAATGATGCTGATGTTTACTCCATCAATCCCGCCTTCGTTAAAAGCGTAATCTTCAACCCATTCCGAACGCTAGACTTCCCTCTAAACGGGCAGAATGCGTTTGAGGTCGGCAACACTTTAGGAAACCAATTACTACAACCTGAAATTTCTTCTGAGTTTGAAATTGGAATGGAGGTTAAACTTTTCGGCAATCGGCTTGGATTCGACATCGCCTATTACGATAAAACCTCAGACAATCAAATCTTTGGTCTCGACCTGGCTCCATCAACCGGATACACCAACCAAACAACAAACCTTGGTGAAATCAACAACAAGGGTATCGAACTATTGGTGGAAGGTACACCTATCCGCACCAGAGACTTCAGCTGGAACATTCTATTTAACTATGCTAAAAACAAAAATAAACTGGTTAGCCTTCCCGAGGAACTAGGCGATAAAATTCCAATTGGAGGATTAAGCACAATCGGCTTTGTAGCTGTTGTAGGACAACCCATTGGGCTTTACGAAGGAACAGTTCCTCAAAGAACACCCGATGGCAGAATCGTTGTAAATCCAACCACAGGTAGACCACTTACGGCAACCGAGAAAGAAATCATCGGAAGCTCAGATTACGACTACACCATGGGGATTACCAACTCATTCAGCTACAAAGATTTCACCTTAAGTGCTGATTTAGACATTCGCCAAGGTGGAGTGATGTTCTCAAGAACAGCTGACATCAACTATTTCACGGGTAACATTGTTCAAACAACCTACAACTCGCGAAGAACTTTCATTATTCCAAATTCGGTCATTGAAAATCCAGATGGAGAAGGCTACATCACCAATACCACACCTATCTCCAAAGAAGACATGGATGACTATTTTGCAGATGGAGCTGACTTACTCGATGAAACATTCCTGATTTCGCGCTCATTTGTGAAACTGAGACGCGTAGCCTTAACGTATGATCTACCAAGAAAATACACAGAAAAAACACCATTTACCGGGATTTCACTAACAGCATATGGAAACAACCTGGCACTGTGGACCCCGGCTGAAAACAACCTGATCGATCCAGAAGTATCGACTTTCGGAAATGATCTTGAAGGTAAATTTGGTGAATTTACAGCAAACCCATCAACACGGAGCTGGGGCTTTAATCTTAAGTTGAACTTCTAAAAAAAAGAACATGAAAAAAATATTGTTAATACTTACTCTTATAAGTACAATGTTGGTTTCCTGCGAGAGCTGGTTGGATGTTAATGACGACCCCAACGTACCCACTGCAGTAACCACAGAACTGGTTTTACCTGCTGCCCAGGCATCCATTGCTGTTCAAGTTGGAGGTCTGCTTTTCAATACGGGTGGTTTTTACGCGCAATATTGGTCACAAGCTCCTGAAGCAAACCAATACAACAACTTAGACAAGTTCGATGTAAAAACCGACTTTATGGATAACGTCTATACGGAGCTATACGCCGGAGCACTTAACGACCTAAAGTATATTTTAACTGCCGCTGAAGAAGAAGAAGATTGGGGAAATTATTTGGCTGCAACAGTTCTGCGTGCCTACACTTACCAACTTCTGGTTGATTTATTCGACAAGGTTCCTTACACTGAAGCCCTACAAGGGACAGAAGTACTCAACCCAGTCTTTGACGACGGAAAAGTCGTATATGATGGCATCACAAGTGAAATCAATGATGCCCTCAGCAAGGTAACAGGCACTGAAATGGTAGCCACCACCGACATGCTTTTAGGAGCAGACATTGATGAATGGATCGGTTTTGCCAATGCCCTGAAATTAAAAATCTTCATGCGTCAAAGCGAAACTTCCGAAAACCATCAGGCAGAAGTAAAAGCTTTGATTGCCGAGAATAATTTCATGACAATGGACGTCATGTTTGCGTCATTCGCTGACGAACAAAACAAACGCAACCCTTGGTACGACACCGATGTTGATCGCTTGGGAGGAATCAACCATGTAGCAACAAGAAACATCATCAGCTTCCTTGCTACAAACGCAGACCCTAGGATAGATATCATGTGGAAGAAAGCAACCAAGAATGACGAATTCAACGGTAACTTCCCTGCTGGAAAAACGATTCCCGGAATTAAAAACGAAGACTTTAGCTTCCCGAACGTAAGTCCAACACAACCAATTTATCTTTACACAATGAGCGAGCTATACCTGTTTATTGCGGAAGCAGAACTTCGCTACAACAATGATGCAACTGCCGCTAAAGTAGCCTACGAAGCCGCCATTGACGCCAACTTGGCACTTCACGGAATCAGCACTCCAGGAGCCGACCTCTACGGAACGGGCAAACCCTATGAGTTTGACGGAACACACAAGCAAATTATGATGCAGAAGTGGGCATCCCTGGCCTTAGTTAATAATATTGAAGCTTGGTTCGAAACGAAGCGAACGGAATACCCGGTTATATCAGGAGCAACGGCAAGCCAAATCATGGATAATCCTACTTTATACACACCCGGAGATCGTATTCGCCCTTATGAGAACAATCTTGGAGATGGCAAATGGCTAAATCGCTTCTATTATCCTGATGCTGCTGTGTCTACCAATGAAAACACACCTAGTCAGCCAAACCTGACGGACAAAGTTTGGTGGGATCAAAATTAAATTTTAAAACGAAAGAAATATGAAAAAAATAATAGCGAGCCTTTTCGTATTGAGTATCCTGTTTATTGGATGTGAAAAGGATATTACGACAGAAGACATATCCACCATTACAAACTATGTTACTTTCTCATTTGACGATACAAGTGAAAAAGATCAGCTTGGAAATAATAAATTGATAATTGAGAAAGGTACTCCGTATGACGTTGCAGAACACTTCTCTGCAACGGAGGGCTCTGAAGACGTGACTGATAGAGCTGAAATAGATGGAACAATAGATGTTAATACACCGGGATACTACCCGATTCACTATTCTGCAGTTAATGCAGACGGCTATTCTGCCGGAGTAACAAAAGGCATCTTTGTTTCTGATCCTGACTTTACAACTGATATCTCAGGCAGTTACACTGCAACTGTCTACAGAACACCAACAGGAGAGACATTCACTGAAGGATTTCCTGTTAACATTACCCTAATTACCAATGGAAATTTCTACATTAACAGACTACTAGGTAGTTATTACTATGATGGATTTGGGTATAGTTCTTCTGGCAGTTATTTTGTCCATGGATTTGTTGCTCTACATCCTGACAATACGTTAACCCACGGAGCAAGCTTCTCTCCCGCATGGCAAGATACGCTGGAAGGAGAAGGTATCGTTGATGGCAGTTATGACCCAGACTCTGGTGTAATTACATACGGTGCACTCTATGCAGGAGGACGTACCTTCCATGTTACATTAACCCCAAATTTCTAACATAAAAATTGATAGAATATGAAAGCAATCACTAAATATTTTTTCTTCCTTCTTGCATTTGTCGCATTTTCGGCATGCCAGGAAGACCTTAAAATTGAAGATGCAGGGTCCTTACAACTGTCAGGCGACTGGACTGTCATAGAATACAGCCTGGATGCCGATCCGCTTTATGGCCCATACGAATTGCAGCTTTACAACACGGCCACGGGTACCGATTCCATTTGGATTGAAAACATCTACGACAGCGGATATAAGGTAAAAAGTGCTAAACTCTCCGAAACAACCTTTGCAGTCACTGGAGCAACTGATGTTAATGGCGAAGCTGATGGACTAATTGATATCATTGATGGCAAAGTTATCAACAATGACAGTATCGTCTTTCGTGTAGTTCTGTATGATGAAGATGGTGAAGTAGTTGACGATTACCTGGAATCAGGACACCGCTATACAGGCTGGCAAGATTAATCTCTAAATCCAGAAAAACCGCAGTGTGCTTTTTAAAAGCTAAAAAAGCTTACATGAAACAAATATTCCCTGAGCAAGAAATGCTCAGGGATTTTTGTTTAGTAAAATGAGAGGTAACAAACTCAGCGTCCAATAATAGCCCCGAACATATCATCTCCTCTCCTTCAACAACCTTCAATAATCAACATCCGTTGAGCACCTTACTAATAATTACGCCATACAAAACCGCCACTCTACCCCTACACTACTCATTGTCAGTAAACAATATTCTTTTCATCCGTATTTTGGCAACAAAAAACACCCCTCCTCCAAAACCCCAGTAAAAACGACCCATGTAAGCTTTAGGTTACTTATTTCTTAACAGATGTTATCAACACTAGCAAGATTCAGTTTAATTATTATTTTTGCTCAATTAAGACTTTTTAACATCTGGTTAGAAAGCATAAATTGAAATTGAAGGGTCAATTTAAGTCATTTCGGTTCGTGCTTTTATGATTTGGGGATCATAAAACAAGCTTAACGTTAAAGGACAGTCTCGTCTTGTGGCTACGCTTTTGCCTTGATTGTTGAATAGTTATAAAATTAATGCTGTTAAATTTTAAAATTATTTCTATGAGAAAAATCGCATTGTTACTTGCAATTTTTGCTTTTGGTTTGCAGTCATTGTATGCGCAAACCAAGGAAATTACAGGTACTGTCACTTCCGCCGATGACGGAAGTACGATCCCTGGTGTCTCTGTTTCCGTAAAGGGCACCACACTGGGAACTATTACAGATTTAGATGGAGCTTATGTTATTAACGTTCCTCAAGACGCCGCATCCTTGGTGTTTTCATTTGTTGGTATGCAGTCACAAGAATTAGCCATTAGCGGCTCGGTGGTGAATGCAACACTAGCACAAGATTTCGTAGGTGTTGAAGAAGTTATGGTTGTTGCCTACGGTACATCAACCAAAGGATCATTTACCGGTTCGGCTGCAGTTATGGGAACCGAAAAACTGGAAAAACGCCAAGTATCCAACGTATCCAACGCATTAGCTGGAGCCGTTGCCGGTGTTCAGGTATTGACAGACAACGGACAACCCGGATCTTCAGCAACAGTGCGCGTTCGTGGTGTTGGATCAATCAACGCAGAATCAGACCCCTTGTATGTTGTGGATGGTATTCCATTTGACGGAGACTTAGCCTCAATCAATACTTCCGACATTGAGTCGATGACCGTATTGAAAGATGCTGCTTCTACAGCCCTTTATGGTGCACGTGGAGCCAACGGGATCATCATGATTACCACTAAAAAAGGAACATCCGGAGAAGCTAAAATCAACTTCGACATGAAAGTTGGTGTAAACGACCGTGCCGTTGAAAACTATGATGTTTTCACCAGCCACCAAAAATATACGGAAACAGCCTATAATGCTATCTATAATGCTGGTATTTATAACCTGAAATACAGTCCAGCTAAGGCTAACGCGTATGCCAATGCAATGTTGACCACTGATTCAGAAGGTGGTTATGGATACAATATTTACACAGTTCCACAAGGTGAACTTCTAGTTGGATTTAATGGAAAACTAAACCCCAACGCTGCTTTAGGCTATAGCGACGGAACCTATTATTATACGCCAGATAACTGGGCCGACGAAACATTCTCGAACAACCCAAGACAAGATTACAACCTGTCGATCTCTGGTGGTAACGACAAACAAAACTACTTCATTTCATTTGGTTACATGGATGACCAGGGAGTGATTTCAGGTTCTGGCTTTAACCGTATCTCCGGACGTTTCAACGGAGACCATAAAGTAAAAGAGTGGTTGAAAGTGGGCGCCAATGTAAGCTACAGCCAAATCAACAGCGATTATCCTGGCGAGCAGGTAACAACCAACTCCAGCGGTAACGCTTTCTTTATTGCCAACTACATTGCTCCGGTTTATCCAATCTATGTGCGCGATGCCGAATCGAAAGAAATTGTCTTGAACAGAGGCCGTAAAGTCTATGACTATGGAGATGGAAATAGCACGAACTTCTCGCGGTCGTTTATGCAAATCGCCAATCCTGCCGGTGATTTGACTTACAACAAAACGGAGTACTTAACAGATGTTATAAATACTTCTTGGTTTGCTGAACTGACTCCTCTGGAAGGATTGAAGTTGACTGCCAAGTATGGTTTCAACATCGATAATACGCGTTACAACGACTTAGGAAATGCCTACATGGGGCAAAGTGCAAATTACGGCGGAACGGCTTACCAGGAACAAACCCGTACACAGGGCTTCAACCAGCAATACATTGCTTACTACCGTTTTGCCGTAGCTGATGTACACCAGTTTGACATCACGGCTGGTTACGACGGTTATACGTATTCTGACGAGTTTGTTTTCGCTTCGGGAGACGAACTATATAATCCGGAAAACTATTATGTAGGTAATGCTATTGACAACCTCCGTGGTGGTGGTGGTAAAGATGTTTACACCACCAAAGGTATTTTGGCCCGTGTAAACTACTCGTATCAGGACACCTACTTTGCAAACATTGCATACCGTCGTGATGCGTCATCTCGTTTTAGCCCGGACAACCGTTGGGGTGACTTCTACTCGGCCAGTGCTGCGTGGATGATGAGCAACGAAGACTTCCTGGCTGGTGTGCATTGGATTGACATGTTGAAGTTGAAAGCCTCTTACGGGGAGCAAGGAAACGACAACATCGGAAACTATTATGCCTGGTTAGACCAGTTCAAAGTAACCGGATCAGATGGTGTATTTTCGGATGGAACCTTGGCTTACAAAGGAAATCCGGACATTACCTGGGAAACTTCTACTTCATATAACTTGGGAGCAGATTTTGGCCTGTTCTCCAATACCGTGTCAGGATCAATTGAGTATTTTGGCCGTAAATCAGCCGACATGCTTTACTACAAGCCTGTTGCCGGAAGTTTGGGCTACACCTCAATCCCGATGAACGTAGGTTCAATGACCAACTCAGGAATTGAAGTTGACCTGGCTTGGAGCATTCTGAAAACAAGCAACATTAACTGGAGCCTGAATACCAATGCCACCTTTATCAAGAACAAGATTAACGAGCTACATCCTGATTTGAATGGCGAATTGATTGATGGCACACGTATTTATGAAGAAGGCGAATCAATGTACCGCATGTACCTGGTTGACTATGCCGGTGTAGATGCTGAAACAGGTATGGCGCAATACTGGGCAAAAGATGCAGAGGGCAATCCGATTAAAACCAGTGACTACACTGTTGCTCAAGACTATAAAGTAGCAACAGATAATTTGCTACCTGCTGTGTATGGTGGTTTTGGAACGACAGTTGAAGCATACGGCTTTGATGCTTCCATCCAGTTCTCTTACCAATTGGGAGGTGAAATCTATGATTCAGGTTACGCACGCCTAATGCACAGTGGCATGGGAAGTTCTGCCGGAACCAACTGGCATAAAGATATCCAGAACGCCTGGACACCAACCAATACCAATACGGATGTTCCCCGCTTAAACGCGAACGACCGGTACGCCAGTTCCACATCAACGCGCTTCCTGACAAGCTCTGATTATTTGAGTCTGAATAACATTACGGTAGGCTACACCTTGCCTTCAAATATGGCAGAATCAGTAAGTTTTGATAAAATCCGCGTTTATTTTGCTGCGGATAACATCGCTTTACTGTCAAGTCGTAAAGGTTTGGATCCACGTCAAAGCTATACCACTGCAACAACGGCGCGTTACACACCAATTCGAACCATTTCTGGAGGTATCAATTTAACATTCTAATAAAAAATTGACAATTATGACTTTTAATAAAACATATTTCCTTGCGTTAATCGCATCCTTTTCCTTCGCCCTTACCGGCTGCGAAGACCTGGACATGCTTCCCGAAGGAGACGAAGTAACGTCTTCGCAAAAAGAAGAGGTGGTGGAGAACGACCCGTCGAAAGCAGAAGCCGGCGTAAACTCCATTTTTGCTCAATTCTCGCAGTATGCCCCCAACGAAGATGCCTTAGGCTCCGTTCGTCACAATGACTTTGGCTACCCGGCCATCATGATGTTTACCGATGCCAATGGTTACGATGTGGTATCGGAAGACAACGGCTATAACTGGACAGGCAATAGTTTGGACTATTCTGACCGGTCTAAATCCTCTCGTGAAGGCCAAATTACCTGGAATAACATGTACGCCATCATCAACATGACCAACAATGTGATTGGCTCAATTAATGAAGAGGTGGAAGACCCAACTTCTCAGTTCTACCTGGGACAAGGATTGGCTACGCGTGCCTTTAGCTATTGGGTATTGGCTCAGTTGTACCAATTCAACTATGTAGGTAATGAAGCAGCCCCTTGTGTGCCCATCATCACCAATGAAAATGCAGGTGTAGCTGCGTTGGAAGGAGCTGCACGCTCAAGTGTGAAAGAAGTGTATGACTTAATCACTTCTGATATTGACAAAGCGATTATTTTCCTGAGCGCTGCAAAGGAACAAGGCATCAACCGTAAAGACAAACGTTACATTGACTTGGCTGTAGCCTATGGACTTCGCGCCCGGATTAACCTGACCATGCAGAACTGGTCTGAAGCTGCTGCAGATGCCAGCAAAGCTATCGAACTTTCGGATGCTACGCCTGCCGGACTAGAAGATGTAAACAAACCTTCATTCTGGGCAGTAGACGAAGACAATTGGATGTGGGGAATTATTATTGCTGAAACCGACCGGGTAGTGACCTCAGGTATTGTGAACTGGATTTCGCACATGGGATCGCTCAACAGTGGTTATTCCAGTTATGCTGGAGGAAAACAGGTTAACATACAGCTATTTGAATCGATTCCCGCCAGCGATGTCCGCAAAGGATGGTGGATTGATGAAAACCTGAGTTCTCCAAACTTAAACGCTGAACAAGCAAAGGCAATGGAAGATTACGGCTACGCTGCTTACACGCAAGTCAAATTTGCCCCCTATCAGAACATTGTTAAAAACTCGACCAATGCCAATGACGTTCCTTTAATGCGTATTGAAGAGATGTATCTGATTAAAGCCGAAGCGGAAGCCATGAGCGGAGCAAACGGAAAAGCCACCTTGGAAGACTTTATCCAGACTTACCGTAATCCAGACTATGTTTGCACAGCTACCTCTCCTGAAGACATTCAGGAAGAAGTATTCAACCAACGTCGGATTGAATTGTGGGGCGAAGGCTTAAACTGGTTCGATGTTATGCGTTTGAACAAGGGTGTTGACCGTCGCGGTGCTGGCTACCCAAATGCCACTATGGTATTCAACATTCCAGCCAAAGACGCTAACCTGCTGTGGCCAATTCCTGAAGCTGAAATTCAGGCAAATCCTGCCTTAACCAATGCGGATAATAACCCAACAGGAACAACACCTCAACCGGTTGCTGATCTTTAATGTATCAACTTATTATTACAAATTATGAAAATGAACAAATTATATATCGCATTCTCTTTGCTACTATCTGTCACTATGATGGCCTGTAGCGAATATGAAGATACCGTTGACCCAAGCCCGGTAGTTGCTGAAGGTAATCCTGCCGTACGCTTTTATTCGGAGAACTCAATGCTGTTCAAATTTGAACATACTGATGAACTATCTCTTGATCTTACTGTAATTCGTGAGAATAAAGAGGAAGCAATTGAAGTGCCGATTACAGAAGTAGCTGACACCGCAAACATTTTCAATGTGCCTGAGACCTTAACTTTTCCAGCAGGAGAAGATACCGTTAGTTTAACCATTACATTGGATGACAATGCTCCGTTAGGAGTAACTTGTGGTTTAGAAATTCAATTTGATGAGCAATACACCAACCCATATAAAGTTGAGTATCCCTACTTCAAACTTGAAACCTTCATTCAACCACCTTGTTCTGAGAATGAAGTAATTCTGAATATTACTTTTGATGGCTATGCCAGCGAATGTACATGGGAAATTCTGGATGCTGACGACGAAGTTATAACATCAGGAGGCCCTTGGGCCGATGGTACTGTTTCAGCAACCAGCAAGCATTGCTTGGAAGATGGTACTTATACATTCAAAATTTACGATGAATACGGCGATGGACTAACTTACCCGGAAACGGGAGCTGCCTCTCTTGTTTTTGATGGTAACGAGATTGTACACATCGATGGTGATTTTGGAGATACAGGATCTGCAAGCTTCACATTAGGAAATTAATCCTACAAAATAATTCACTTAAAGGGCTGTCCAACTATTGGGCAGCCCTTTTTGTTTCCGGTTAATTTGTTCGAGAGAATTTTAAAACCCCATATACAAGTACTAATAACCCCTTCGGAAGGGGTTATTACCCCATGGGCAAGTACTTTTTACCCCCTAGCTAAGGAGTTATTGCCCGTTCTGAGTCACTTATTACCCCATGGGTAAGTACTTTTTATCCCATGGCGAAGGGATTATTACCCGTTCCGAAGCACTGATCAGCCCTTGTGCAGGTAGCAAAAAGCCCTGTCAATGGCGTATGTTGACAGGGCCTGAAACAAGGAACTCAGTCTTTGTGCCCAAGTTACTTTTTGGATGGTCTTCCCGGAAATTGTGCAGACAAGTCTTCATAAATGGCTTTGGCTCCATTTACATTTTGGCGGGCCAGTAAACGGATATTCCGATAATACGCAATGCAGCTGTGGTAAAGGTCCGATCCCAGCAACATCATGGTATCATTCAACATATCCATTACTGCCTCCCCGCGTGCAGCAATGGGTTGTAAGGCCCGACGCGCTTCATAATCGTTCATGGTTTCGTCCAGATCAATAAAAGCCGGAGTTAGGTTCGGTTGTTGGTTCATGTAGTCAATCACTTTGCGTGACCAGTTTTCACTTTTGTTGCCCAGGCGGGCATACTCTTGCCGTTCTTCGGGTGTTAAACTGATACACTTGCTGTGCAAAATCGACTCAATTGCTGCCAGGTGTTCACCAAGCTGGGCTCGTTCTTCATCGGTGAAGGTAACGGAAACTAAATTTTCTGATGCCATAATAAATGAGTTTAATTAATAAATAAAAGGCTCTGTCACTCCATACGCCAAAATTCCATTAACTAATTCTTTTGCAGCAACAAAGTCTCTAGTATATTTTTGTTTACTAATCAATAAAATTAAGACATGAACTGCATAAATGAAACAAGCATCTTGCTGTTGTACAACAGAATAAGAGACGATGAGAGTGGGGCGAATGTCTATTGTCCGGCTCTGGCCCATTTCACTGCCTGACAAGGAAGGGTGTCCACGACTTGTCGAGGACGGGGTGGTCAAAATCAGCAATAAAAAAAGGAACTTAACTAATTCTGAATTTGAAACGAAACCACCTCTTCACCGGTAAACCGGTGCCACTCCTCCTTACCTAAAACGAGGAGAAAAGACAGTACTTACAGGCTTTTTGCATAAGCTGAGTGCGTCAGAAGACATGAAACTGAAAATTGATAACAGATCCTGAAACAAGTTCAGGAAGACGCTCAACCCGACGAAGTCAAGAACGCACGAAGTCACGCACAATCGGAATAGCTGACTATCCGAAAATCTGACTGTCTGGGCTCCACGTAAGCTATCGACTAACAACCAATGACCATCATTGACAAATAATGACTATAATGACCAATTTTAACCACAGAGAAACACAGCGTTTTTTTCACCGACTTACACAGAGAAAGATACAGCTGTTGGGCACAAACTGAAAACCGATAACTGAAAACTGAAAACAGTCTTCTTAACCGCGAAGAAACAACACATAAGCTAGGTAATCAGGAACTTACACCCCCTCTTAAGTCTTCTGCTTTTTCTTTTTAGCGGCGGGGAAAAGAATGTTATTCAAAATCAGGCGGTAGCCCGGAGAGCTGGGGTGTAGGTTTAAATCGGTTGGTGGATCGCCCACCAGGTGACGGTAGTCTTCCGGATCGTGCCCGCCATAAAAGGTCCAGAAGCCCTGCCCTACTTCGCCATGAATGTAGCGGGCCTCTCCGGCTGCCTTATTTTCGCCCATTACCAGCACATCCGGTTTCACCAGTTGATGCTTAAAAGCAGTGGTTTGCCCCATAAACCCCTTAATGATCCGTTCGTGGTTTTGGGTAAGCATGGTGGGTACGGGGTCCCATTTGGCCGAGAATTCAAACAAGGTAAAGTAGTCTTGTGCCGGCGTAACCTTCCGGCTCGTAGACACATCAATATCCGAAAACTCATACTGAAAGGGATCTTTCACCACGGTAAAATCGCGAAAGGCCAATGTGCGGTTATAATTGAGTTTCTCGTTCAGATGCGGGTCGGCCGGGTCGCCGTCAAACATCGACTCACAAATGTCCACTCCATCTGCCGCACGAGCAATATCGTAGGTGTCGGTAGCCGCACACATGGCAAATAGAAAGCCGCCACGGGCAATGTAAGCCTGAATTTCGTTGGTAACAGCCTGTTTCATCTCCGAGACTTTGGCAAAGCCCAGTTTATTGGCCAGTTCCTGATTGGTCTTCACTTCCTCCTGGTACCAGGGCATATGCTGGTACGAGCGGAAAAACTTTCCAAACTGCCCGGTAAAATCTTCATGATGCAAGTGTAGCCAGTCATAGTCCGGCAATTGATTGGTCAGGATTTCTTCGTCATAAATCACCTCGTATGGAATTTCGGCATAGGATAAAACCAGGGTCACGGCATCATCCCAAGGCTGTTTGTTAGGCGGAGAATATACCGCAATTTTGGGTGCCTTTTGCATGCTTATGGCATCCTGGTTTACCTCAGCCCGACCTATCTCGGCCAACAATTGATTGACCTGTGCATCTGCCAGCTTTTCAACGCGAACACCGCGAACCAAACATTCGCTTTCAATTTCCTGGTAATAGGGTATTAAAAAACTGCCGCCGCGGTAGTTGAGTAACCATTTTACTTCAATGGCCTGCTCCAGCGTCCAGTAGGCAATTCCGTAAGCTTTTAAGTGATTTTGCTGTTGCTGATCCATGGGAACCAGCAAATAAACTGCCCAGCTGCTCTGGGCGAAGAACAACGAAAGAAAAAGGACCAGCAAGCCCTTCTTCAGGCGTTTAGAAAGGAATATCGTCTGCTTTAGGCATTCCATATGAATCGCTATTTTCGGACTCAAAACCACTGTTGACCGGCATTTCCATGCCTCCCGTGTCATCATTCATTTTTGACCCAAAGGTTTGTCCAAAGTTTCCGCCACCAATTTCCTCCGGAATAACCGTTTCCAAATCGGCAAACTTCACGTTTTGTTTCTTAAAGGCCAGCTGCACATCGCCCACCGAACCGTTACGGTGTTTAGCAATAATAATCTCGGCCACACCAATCAGCGAATTCCCGTTTTCATCCTCTGTAATTCCGTAGTATTCCGGACGGTGAATAAACAACACCAAGTCGGCATCCTGCTCAATCGCACCGGATTCCCTCAAGTCGGAAAGCTGTGGCCGTTTTCCTTCGCGCGATTCCACCGAACGGTTTAGCTGCGAAAGTGCCAAAATCGGGATATCCAGCTCCTTGGCAATGGCTTTCAGCGAGCGTGAAATCATACTCACCTCCTGCTCACGGCTTCCGCGTCCGGCATCACCTGCCGTCATCAGCTGCAAGTAGTCAACAATCACCGCACCAATATTGTGTTGCATTTTCAAGCGCCGGCACTTGGCCCGGAATTCAAAAATGGACAAGGCAGGCGTATCGTCGATAAACAGCGGGGCATCTTCCAGCACGTTCAGCTTCCGGTTAAAGTGTTCCCACTCCCAATCGACAAGGCTACCATTCTTAATTTTTTCGGATCCCAGCTCCGTTTCGGCCGCAATCAAACGGTTAACCAACTGTACTGAGGACATCTCCAGCGAGAAAACCGCTACCGGAGCCCGATGCTCAACAGCCATGTTCCGAGCCATGGAAAGTACGAAAGCCGTCTTACCCATCGCCGGACGTGCGGCGATAATCACCAAGTCGGTTTTCTGCCATCCTGAAGTCATTCGGTCCAAAGCAGTAAATCCGCTGGGCACCCCGCTCAAGCCATCTTCGCGCTTCGATGCTTCTTCAATCAAGCGCGCAGCTTCTTTCAGAATGGGTTTAATTGGCAGGGTTTCTTTTTTGATGTTTCCTTCCGCAACTTTAAAAAGAGCCGTTTCCGAAAAGTCAATCAAATCATCCACATCCATATTGTCATCATAGGCACTGGTTTGAATCTCCGATGACACCCGGATCAATTCGCGTTGAATGTATTTCTGGGCAATAATGCGGGCATGGAATTCGATGTGAGCCGCCGACGCCACACGACTGGTTAATTGGGTAATGTACAGCGGACCACCAACAGCATCCAGCTGCGCCATGTCGCGCAATTGCTGAGTTACCATCAACAAGTCGACCGGCTTTTCGTGGGTGGACAAATACTTGATGGCATCAAAAATCTTTTTGTGTTCTTCCTTGTAAAAACTAGGCGTGTCAATCACATCAGCCACCGTAACATAAGCATCCCGCTCCAACATTAAGGCACCCAAAACGGCTTCTTCAACATCAATTGCCTGGGGGGGCAACTTGCCATATTGCGCGTTGAGCTGTTCTAGGGAGGAAACTTTTTGATTGCTTTTTTTATCTGTGGCCATATCTGCAAATACTATACGTGTTGATTTTCAATTTCTTTCGAAAAGCTAATTGGTTCGAGAAACGAACTTTAAAGGTAAAAAAAAAGGAGACCTTTTATAATCTCCCTCAGGAATTTATAAGGACTAGTTTTCAACAAACCTGGTCTTTTATAATCTTGCTTATGATGTCTTTCAGTTGCATTCCCATGGCTTCAATCTGCTGAGGAATAAAACTTGTTGCGGTCATTCCCGGTGTGGTATTTACTTCCAGGAAATAAAAAACACCATCCTTCAGGATGTAATCGATCCGGACAATTCCCTTGCAATTGCAAAGGTCGTAAATACGCGATGAAAGCTGCTGACAGGTTTCAGTCAGCGATTCGGAAATACGAGCAGGTGTAATTTCAAGCGTTGCGCCTTTGGTGTATTTCGCCTCAAAATCGAAGAACTCATTCTTGGGGATCACTTCGGTTACCGGAAACAAAAACGACTCATTCTTCAGCTTCACAAGTCCACTGGTAATTTCAAGTCCTTCAATAAACTCTTCAACCAAGGCTTCGTTGCTTTCTTTCCAAGCGGCTTCAATAGCTGCTTTCAGGTCAGACTTCGTCTTCACCTTGGTTATTCCAAAACTGGAACCACCGGCATTGGGCTTTACAAAAACAGGCAAACCCAGCTCTTCAACCAAGACATCCTCGTCAATCACATCCCCTTTGGTTAGGCGAACGGATTTGGCCATAGCCAGATCGAAATTGCGTAAATAGTTGCTGCAGTAATACTTATTGAAGGTAAGCGCTGATGATTGCACGCCGCAAGTGGAATAGGGAATTTTCAACAAATCGAAGTAGCCCTGCAAAATACCATCCTCACCCGGTGTGCCATGAATGGTGATGTAAGCATAATCGAACCGGATGTGCTCATTTTGGTAGTGAACTGAAAAATCCTGCTTGTTGATGTCCGCCACCGGCTCCCCATCAACCACCAATTTCCAGTCGGCTCCTTTCATTTCCACAGCCCAAGGCTGAAACAATTCCGGATCAATCGACTGAAAGACATTTTTGCTGCTATTCACCGATACCACGTATTCGGAGGAATCGCCTCCGTACACCACTGCAATATTCTTTTTCATCCGTTAATCAATATTTCTGTTAGCAATGTAAGCGCGCCATTTGTCAATCGCCTGGCTCATGTCTTCCGGCAATTCGGAATCAAAAAGCATTTCCTCGCCTGTTACCGGGTGAATAAACCCGAGTGTTTTGGCATGCAAGGCCTGGCGAGGCAACACGTTAAAACAGTTGTGTACAAATTGCTTGTATTTGGCAAAAGTGGTTCCCCGAAGTACCTGATTGCCACCATAGGTATCATCGTTAAAAAGCGGATGCCCCAGGTATTTCATATGTACCCGGATCTGGTGCGTACGGCCGGTTTCCAGCTGGCACTGAACCAGGGTAACATAGCCCAGCTCTTCCAAAACCTTGTAGTGTGTTACCGCATGTTTGCCATGTTCCCCTTCAGGATACACGGTAAAAACCTGCCGGTCTTTCACACTGCGCCCAATATTTCCTTCAATGGTGCCCGTGGGTTCTTTGGGTGTTCCCCAAACCAACGCAACATACTGTCGTTTCGTGGTTTTATCAAAAAACTGTTGAGACAACTTCACTTTGGCCAATTCGGTTTTAGCGACCACCATTAAGCCCGAAGTATTTTTATCAATGCGGTGTACCAGTCCGGGACGCGGATCTGTTGTTTTGAAAAGCGGCAGGTCCTGGTAATAATAGGCCAGGGCATTAACCAATGTTCCGCTGTAATTCCCGTGTCCGGGATGAACCACCAAACCAGGCTGCTTATTGACCACCAGCAACTGGTCGTCTTCGTACACAATATCTAAAGGAATATGTTCCGGTATAATCTTCAACTCACGCCGGGGAAAATCCATTACAATGGCCACTTCATCCCCAGGCTTAACTTTATAATTTGACTTGACAGCCTGTCCGTTAACCAGAATATTACCGGCTTCGGCCGCCGCTTGAATCCGGCTTCGCGAAGCATTGTCGATCCGGTTTACCAGAAATTTATCCACCCGAAGCAATTTCTGCCCGGCATCTACTATCAGCTTATAGTGCTCATACAAAGCACCTTCTTCCGACTCATCCAGCTCTTCACTGAAGTCTGTATTTTTATCTTCAACCATCCTTAAAATTCCTCTTCTTCTTCCAACTTTAGTTTCTCCTCATCCACGGTCAACCAGATATCGATTGACGCTCCCTGCTCAATTTTTGCGCCCGGGGCCGGGGCCGGACGTTGCTGCCACACACGTGCGCTGGCACTATCTTCAGCAGTTTCAAAAGAGTCATCATAAATAATTGCTCCCAAATTCAGGAACGACACTGCAGTCAACTCAGTGGCTTGATCCAGCCGAACACCTAATAAATCCGGAACTTCAGTAGCTTCACCAAAGCGACTTTGCCCCACCGTTAAATCAATATTAGCCCCCTTGTTGACCAAGGTTCCTTGTTTCACCGGTTTCCCTTGAAGTTTCTGTTCCAACACAAGGTTTGGAAACTCGCTAGGCACATAATCCACATTCCCTACATTCAAGCCGAAACTCATCATCAGGTTCATGGCCTGACGATACGAAATATCGGTCAGTTTGGGCATAGCCACCTGCTCCGGTTTAGACGCGCAAATGGTCAAAAAAATAGTACGTCCACGCTTCACCATGGCTCCGGCTGCAGGCACTTGGTCAATGACTGCTCCAGGCGCTGCATCTTTAATGTACAAGGAATCCACGACATCAAAAAGCAACTCATCCTCCACCACTTTCATTTTCACTTGCTCAAGCTGCATGCCCGAAAAATCGGGTACGGCATAAGCTTCACCATGGTTGGTATAAATTCGCAATCCGAATATGGTGATCAACAACAGCATCACCGTAATAACAATTGCCAGTAAGACACTTATCCAGAAACTCTTACTTGCCAGGTACGCCTTAAAACTCATAGGGTAAGCATTTAATCTTCTTATGAAACAAAAATAGCTTAAAAATTAGTATGTGGAAATGCGATTAAAATTTAATCCGAATATCTGGCACAATGGGTTATCAGCTTAACGTTTTGGTCAACTCATACCCGCTCGGAGGATAGTTTCAAGCCTGCCAACCAACTTCGGTCTCCCGGCATCTTTCGGCTGACCTATTCAACATGGCCCAACAAAAAAAGGCAAAGAATAGTTATTCTTCACCTTTCAATGTATTTAAGTTTTTTCAGTGTCTTAACGCTTATGACGTGGTTCGTCAGAAACAGTCAATTTCTTTCTTCCTTTCGCACGACGCAATTTCAAAACTTTGCGACCGCCGACAGAAGCCATTTTCGCACGAAATCCATGTTTATTTCTGCGCTTTCTGTTAGATGGTTGAAATGTCCTTTTCATTTGTCAATATTTTTATGTGTGATGTACTCTCGCTTATTTTGGACTGCAAAAATAATTCTTTTTTGATTCCTTCCAAAATATTGTCAGGAATTTTCACGGGTTTTCATACGAATTCTTCATCCGGCTCGGGTTCCAGCAACATTTTTATAGTCAGTCAGTCCAATCCTTCGCTGGCAGCAATTCCTGCGTTACAGCCAAGGTCATGCCACAGCCAGCGGTATTGCATGAAATTAGAGTCGTAAATGAATCAGCTTTTTCGTTTCAAAAAACTCCTCCTCAAATTGGTCACTCAAAGGGTAAACCGATACCTTTTTCCTGAAGGCTTCCAGCTCATCGTCAAAATCGCCACCCTTCAGGTATAAAATACCATTAGCTAATGAATTATGCTGAACCTTACTGATTTTCTTGCGCACCAGCGAAACAAATTTTGGGAAAGCAGTGACTGCCCGGCTGACAACAAAGTCAAATTGCCCGGGCACTTTTTCTGCCCGGTTCTGCTCCGCCCGAACATTGGTTAAGCCCAAACTCTGGCTCACTCCTTCAACCACTTTAATCTTCTTGGCAATGGAATCGACCAGAAAAAAATTGGTTTCAGGAAAAAGAATCGCTAATGGAATGCCCGGAAAACCACCTCCCGTTCCAACATCCATGATGGAGGTTCCCGGTTCAAACCGGATGTATTTGGCTATGGCCAACGAATGCAACACGTGGCGTTCGTACAAATGATCGATGTCCTTGCGGGAAACGACATTAATTTTTTCGTTCCACTCCCGGTACAAGTCGCCCAGTTGCGACAATTGCTCCAGTTGATGACTCGTTAAATCCGGAAAATATTTCGTGATGATTTCCATAGAATATGCGTATAATAAGATTACAAAACCGCTGCCCCTTGAAGACCTCTTCAATTTAGCCCCGAAACAAAATAAACAAGCTACAAGCGGCGAACTTACTCTTCCTGATCGTCAATCTCGGTAGATTCAATCATTTTAAAAAGCATTTCACGCGCTCTGAACAACTGAGCTTTTACTGTTCCGAGCGGCAAATTTAGCTCTTTTGCAATTTCCTCATACGAATATTCACGAAAATAACGCAGTTCTACCAAGGTGCGGTAGCGCGGCTTTAGTTTATGAACGATGCGACGCAGTAAAATGGCCTTTTGAATACGAATCAGTTTTTCCTCCGGGTTCGGATCTTTCGATCGGAGTCGAACCGACTGCTCATTTTCATTGCTTTCCGGATTGCTTTCAATCGAAACATGTACGCCTTTCTTCTTTCGCAAAAAGTCGATGCAATTGTTTGAGGCGATCTTGAACAGCCAGGTACTGAAGGCGTAACTGGGCGAATACTGATGCAGGTTTTTAAAGGCTTTACCAAAAGCTTCAATGGTCAGGTCCTCGGCATCGTTCTTATTATTGACCATTTTCAGGAGCATAAAATAAATGGCGTCCTTGTACTTACTCAACAGCTTTGCAAACGCTTTTTCATCTCCTGTTAAGGCGGATTCGACTAAAGCGTAATCCTGTTGGGCCTTATCGGACAAATTAGGATTTAATTCCATTTATTTCGTTTATTGTGGATGTATATTTTTATACCGTGCAACAAACTTAGTATCGGCCTGATATAAACGTACACAAACGAAGATAAAAAGATTTTATCTTCCTTCAAACGGGCTGACATACTTTTGACAATAAAAAGTTGTAAAAAAAGGACAAAAAAGGCTGGAATGACATAAAACGGCCAGTTTTGAGGTTCAACAACTAACAGCCAGGTCCCTAGTCCGACAAACAGTAACTTAAAGACATCGGCCAGCCCATGAAGCAACCGGGCTCCAAATCGCAACTGCCGGTTCAGACAAATTTTCTTTTTTATTAAAGCTGAAAAATCGCTCGATTCCGTCTCGGTATTTTCCCGTACACAGGTTTCAATATCCACAGAAACCTTTACCTTCTTCTTGACCGCAGCATTCAAAACCAATTCCAGGTTAGCAAAATGGTCGTTCATCTTCCCTTTAAAGCCAGATTGGTTAAAATAAATGGCCCGTTGAAAAAGCACGTTACTATCCTGATAAATAACAGGCAAACCTCCCAATGAATAGGCAGCCGAGCTTAAGAAAGCAGAAAAACGCTCCAACCGACACAGTTTATTCCACACATTTCGTTGTGCCAAAACATTGGTGTAATTAATCAGCAAACTTGAATCGCCCACCTGTTCATTCGCCTTTTTCAGAAACTGCCGATTAATCTGATGACTGTCAGGCCTTACAAACAATACCAACTCCGAGTTGGAGGCTTTCATAGCCAGATTGATGGAAAGCTTTTCAGAGAAATTGGTTTCCTGACAAATAGAGGTGAATTTTAACCGGGGAAATTTTTTGGCCAGCTGAGCGACCTTCTGAATGGTGCAATCTTCGGAGAAATCATCCACCACAATCACATCATAGTTCGAATAATCCTGCTCCAGCAACTGCGTCAGCACCGCTTCAATGCGCTCTTCTTCGTTACGTACCGCCAGGCAAACACTCACCGACCGCTCTGCCTGTTGCGGTGATGTTTTTTTTATCAACAACAAACGGAGATAGAAAAACAATAGAAAGAACAACTCAACCACCACAGCTCCAAAGAAAATGGCCGGGGCAATCCATTCCAACGTTGTTCGGTTAAAGAAGTCGCAGTTCATGTTCAGATTTTACTCGCAAATTTAACAATCAAACACATTTAATTCCGTTTTTTTAAATTAAAATAATGACCAGCCAGAAGCGTGGCTTTCTGGTGGTTTAACTTTTATGCCTATCTTTGAGCACTCAAAAATTAATGCATGGACTTTACGCTTCAACATCAAGCAGTTAACAGCCAAGCCCGGGCTGGGAGATTGGAAACAGACCACGGGGCAATTGAAACACCTATTTTCATGCCGGTTGGAACAGCCGGATCAGTCAAAGGAATTCATGTTAAAGAATTAAAAGACGATATTCAAGCACAGATCATTCTTGGAAACACCTACCATTTGTATCTGCGCCCCGGAACCGAGATCATTCAAGAGGCTGGCGGCCTGCATAAATTTAACGGATGGGATGGCCCCATCCTGACCGACAGTGGCGGTTTTCAGGTTTTTTCACTGGGAGACATCCGCAAGCTAAGCGAAGAAGGAGCTAAATTTCAGTCTCATATTGATGGATCACGTCACTTGTTTACGCCCGAAAGCGTCATTGACATTCAACGTCAGATCGGCGCCGACATTATCATGGCCTTTGACGAGTGTACGCCAGGGGATGCTGATTACGATTACGCCAAAAAATCGCTGGGACTAACCCAACGCTGGCTTGAGCGTTGTGTTAACCAAATGGAAAAAACCAGCCCGCTTTACGGGCACCAGCAATCCCTTTTCCCCATCGTTCAGGGGGCCGTTTATCCGGATCTTCGGGAAGCGGCTGCCAAACACGTCAGCTCCATCCCCAGTGATGGTTATGCCATTGGCGGATTGTCGGTAGGCGAATCCGAGGAAGACATGTACGCCATGATTGATGTGGTTAATCCGATTCTGCCCAAAGAAAAACCCCGCTACCTGATGGGCGTTGGAACCCCCATCAACATTCTGGAAGCCATTGATCGTGGCGTGGACATGTTTGATTGTGTAATGCCTACCCGCAACGGGCGAAACGGTATGCTGTTCACGAAAAAAGGCATTATCAACATTAAGAACCGGAAATGGGCCAACGATTTCTCTCCGGTTGACCCCGATGGCACTTCTTTTGTGGACCAGCACTATTCGAAGGCTTTTTTACGTCACCTTATTGTTTCTAATGAAATGCTGGGTGCACAAATTGCCAGCCAGCATAACCTGGCCTTTTACTTGTGGCTGGTTAAGGAAGCCCGCCGGCAAATTCTGGCAAACACCTTCAAAGAGTGGAAAGAAGAGCTGGTTCAAAAACTTGGCAGGCGATTATAAATTTTTCAGCATAAAGAAAACTAGTGGGCCCTATGAAAATACCCAGACTGCAAACCATTGACATTTACATCATAAAGAAGTTTCTCGGAACATTCTTTTACTCCATTGCACTAATCATCAGCATTGCCATGGTGTTTGACGTCTCGGAAAACCTGGACGAATTTATTTCGAAAGACGCGCCTATCAACGTCATTATTTTTGATTATTACCTGAATTTCGTTCCCTTCTACGCCAACTTATTCAGCGCGCTGTTTACATTCATTGCCGTCATCTTCTTTACCTCGAAGATGGCCTACAACTCGGAGATCATTGCTATTTTGAGTAGTGGCGTTTCTTATGCCCGGCTCATGCGTCCGTACATGGTTTCGGCCTTTATGATTGCACTTTTCTCTTACACATTGGGCAACTACATTATTCCGCCGTCGAATAAAAAAAGGATCGAATTCAGAAGCACCTATATCGATTCGCCCCGAAACTACCTGGAAAGAAATATTCACCGACAACTCTCTCCGGGCGTTTTTATTTATATGCAAAGCTACAATACCTCCAATGATGTGGGGTATAAGTTTACCATTGAAAAGTTTGAAGAAGGAAAATTGAAGTCGAAGCTTGAAGCCGACTACATCAAATGGGACCGGGAAGATAAAAAGTGGACCGTTAATAATTATGTCATTCGCGATATTGACGGCTACACGGAAACCATCGACACCGGTACCAAGCTTGATACCACTTTAAATATGACACCTGAAGACTACCGGGTCATGAAAAATGTTGTGGAAACCATGATACTGCCTGACCTGAATGATGAAATTAAAGACATGAAGCTGCGCGGGGTGAATACCACCGAATTTGAAATTGAAAAACACCGGCGTTTCGCTGGGCCTTTTTCTGCCTTTATCCTGACGATTATCGGAGCCTCACTGGCTTCGCGAAAAGTAAAAGGAGGACTTGGCCTTCATCTTGGCTTAGGAATTCTGCAAGCCTTCACCTACATCATGTTTATGCAAATATCCACTGTTTTTGCACTGTCAGGAGCCGTTTCCCCCTTGATGGGCGCATGGATCCCTAACATCCTTTTCGGTGCACTGGCCGCATACATGTACAAATGGGGAAGCCGCTAAGCGAACCTTCAAACGATATATCAAATTGTTCAAAACCAAATATTAACTCTCTCGTAAGAGCTAACATCAAATGTTTTAAAAATGTAGTAATGTGTTTGAAAAAGTTCTAATTTTGACCCGTTGAAGAACATAAAACTAAACACAAAATCATAACGGTCTCAAACAAAAACGAGACATTTTTTTTAATTAAAACTATATGATATGTCGTTGAAACGGAATATCCTTGACCTTCGAAAAAGGAAAAGTGAAGTTCTCAAAGGTGGTGGTGAAAAAGCCATTGAGAAGCAAGTAGCCATGGGGAAACTCACGGCCCGCGAACGTATTTTATACATCCTTGACGAGGGTTCATTTCACGAGTACGACCTGTTTGTTGAGCACGTTGGCCGCGATTTTGACATGGAAAAGAAAAAATTGCATGGCGATGGTGTCATCATCGGAACAGGAACAATTCATGGTTCTCCGATTTGTATTTTTGCACAAGATTTCACCGTAGCCGGTGGGTCACTGGGCTTAATGCACGCCCGGAAAATCACAAAAATCATGGATCACGCCCTTAAAATGCGCGTGCCTTTAATCGGTATCAACGACTCTGGTGGTGCCCGTATTCAGGAAGGTGTTGACTCCCTGGCAGGTTATGGCGAAATTTTCTTCCGCAATACCCTGGCCTCTGGTGTGATCCCTCAAATCTCAGTTATTCTGGGCCCTTGCGCCGGTGGAGCCGTATACTCTCCTGCTTTAACTGACTTTGTATTTGTGGTTAATAACATCTCCAAAATGTTTATTACCGGACCAAGTGTCATCAAAACGGTACTTGGCGAGGAAATCTCCATGGAAGAGCTTGGAGGAGCTAAAGTTCATGCTGAAGTGACCGGGAACGCCCACTTCTATGCTGAAAGCGAATTGGAATGCTTTGATCAAATCAAGAAATTGATGGCTTACATTCCATGGAACAACAAGCAAAAAGCAACGAAAATTGAGCCTCAACTTCCGAAGAAGAAGACAAAAATTGAGAATATCGTTCCCGGCGATCCTAAAATGCCTTATGACATTCGTGACATTATTGGAGCCATCACCGACGATTCTGAGTTCTTTGAAATCATGGAATTGTTTGCTCCAAACATCGTTATCGGATTTGGTCGCTTGAACGGAGAAACAGTTGGTTTTGTCGCCAACCAGCCTAAAGTATTGGCCGGAGTATTGGATTGCGACAGCTCGGATAAAGCAGCCCGCTTCATTCGCTACTGTAACGCTTTCAACATCCCAATCATCACTTTAGAAGACTTACCAGGCTATCTTCCGGGCGTTGACCAGGAGCATGCCGGTGTAATTCGCCATGGTGCAAAAATTCTGTATGCTTACAGTGAAGCCACTGTTCCAAAAATCACCGTGATTATCCGCAAGGCTTACGGTGGAGGTTATATTGCCATGAACTCGCGTCACCTGCGTGCCGACTTCGTATTTGCATGGCCTACAGCCGAAATTGCCGTTATGGGGCCTGAAGGAGCTGCGAACATCGTATTCCGTAAGGAAATCAGCGAAGCAGAAGATCCGGATGCCATGCGTCAGGTTAAAATTGAGGAGTACAAAGAAAAATTTGCCAACCCGTATGTGGCAGCAGCAAGAGGATACATCGATGAGGTTATCGAACCTGAAGATACCCGCAAAATGTTGCTTCACGCCCTGCAAGTGTCTGCGAACAAAGCAGTGAGCGGACCAAGCAAAAAGCACGGAATTCCTCCATTTTAAACTAAAACAAGAAGTATGACTGAAAAGAAATACGAAACGATAATCGTTCATAGCGCAAAGTACTTGACTGAGTACACGCGCAAATACCGGAACAGGCCGATTTGGGCAACCCCCGATGAAAACCTTATCTATTCATTCATCCCCGGAACCATCATTGATGTGCATGTAAAAGCGGGTGAAAAACTGAAAGAAGGTGATAGCTTGTTGATCCTGGAAGCGATGAAAATGCACAACAACGTTCAAATGCCATTTGATGGCCAAATTGTTAAAGTGCATGTTAAACCGGGAGAGAAAATTCCGAAGAAACATTTGATGCTTGAAATCAAACCATTATAAAAAAAAGGGGCTTAAGCCCCTTTTTTTATTTGTTTTCAACCGCCGGGCATCCCCTCTTGTTCTATTGCCAGTAGTTATCATCCACCATCCAGGCTTCAAGTGCCAGCGTCTGATCAATTGCCGGAGTCCAGTCCATTGTTCCCCGGTTCCAGAAAAACTCATCCACCATCCAGCTTTCGAGCTCCAATGCCGGCTCAACTTCTGCTTTCATCAAATCGCTCCTTGCTCTACTCTGCATGCCCGCCAAAACAGCAGCAAAAAGAGCCAATACTAAAATTTGTTTAACGAATCGTTTCATAGCTTCAAGACTTTCGTGTGTGTTTCTAATTGTTTTCTAATCAAAAGACTCACGAAAAGAGCAAAAGTTACGAACGAGACTGTTAAAGTTTCTGAGTTTAATCTTAATGAAATCTTAAAATCCTTATAATTTCTGGCTAAACACTTCGTAATCACCCGGGAAATGAGCCGCCAGATTCTTCTTCTCGGAGCGGAAAAGACCATACACCGCCGAACCGCTTCCGGACATTAAGGCGAAAGTGGCTCCCAGCTGGTATAATTTTTCTTTGATGGCCTTTACTTCAGGATGCTTCTCAAAGACAACCTGCTCAAATTGATTCTGAAGGTTGCCCTTCCATTTTGAAACGGGAAATTGAATCAATGCTTTCAGGGACATTCGACTCATACCGGGTACAATATTTTTATAGGCTTCCGGGGTAGAAATATGGATAGGAGGCTTTACAACAGCCAGGTAGTAGTCAGATAAATTCAGATGAACCTCTTCCAGTAACTCCCCGCGACCACGGGCAAGAGCCGGTTTCTGACGAATAAAAAACGGACAATCGCTCCCCAATTGCAAGGCATAAGCCAACAATTGCTCTTCGGAAAGCTTCAGTTGAAAAAGCTCATTTAAAAGAAGCAGCATGTAGGCTGCATCCGACGAACCTCCGCCAAGACCCGCTCCTACCGGAATATTCTTGTGCAAATGAATTTTCACCGGAGGTAACTGAAAATCCGTTTTCAGCAACTGATAGGCTTTCACAACCAGGTTTTTTTCAAAGTCTTCCTTCAAATCAATCCCTGAAATTGCAATGCTAAAAGCGTCAGATTCGACCACTTCCAAGGCATCCTGAATCGGGACAGGGTAAAAAACGGTCTCTATATTATGAAATCCATCGGGTCGTTTCTCTGTAACCAAAAGACCCAAATTAATTTTGGCAA
Organism: Sunxiuqinia rutila; assembly: GCF_050589705.1. NCBI lineage: Bacteria > Pseudomonadati > Bacteroidota > Bacteroidia > Marinilabiliales > Prolixibacteraceae > Sunxiuqinia > Sunxiuqinia rutila. Next base: position 388,352 of record NZ_JBNGOT010000001.1, on the reverse strand, counting down.
TCGGATATACTATCATGGTAAAAAAAATGACTGCTGTAAAGATACGAAACAGCAGTCATGATCAAGTAACTATTGATAAGATTCTATCGGATCGCAGGTACACATCAAGTTGCGATCACCATAAGCATCGTCTACACGGCCAACTGGTGGCCAGTATTTATTTTCTTTTTGCCACAACAACGGGAAGGCTGCCTGCTGGCGACTGTAAGCATGCTCCCAGTTGTCAGCTGTTACGGTATCAGCCGTGTGCGGCGCATTTTTCAGCGGGTTGTCTTCCTTGTCCGATTCACCCCGGATGATGGCTTGAATTTCTTCGAAAATCGATTTTAATGCCTCAATGAAACGATCCAGCTCCTCTTTTGATTCGCTTTCGGTTGGCTCAATCATCAAAGTACCATGAACCGGAAATGAGAGTGTTGGTGCATGGAAGCCATAATCCATCAAACGCTTAGCAATATCGGCTTCGGTAATTCCTGAATCTGCCTTCAAATGACGGCACTCCAGAATCATTTCGTGTGCCACCCGTCCCTTTTCTCCAACATATAAAATGCCGTATGTATCTTTCAGCTGACTGGCAATATAATTGGCATTCAAAATGGCAATCTCCGTGGCCTTGGTCAAGCCATCAGCGCCCAGCATTTTAATATATCCATAGGTAATGGGCAGCACAGAGGCACTACCCCATGGCGCTGCCGAAACAGCAGAAATTCCTATATGTCCGTTATTCATAACCGGATGCGATGGTAGGAATTTCACCAAATGCTCAGCCACTCCGATTGGGCCAACCCCCGGGCCACCACCACCGTGTGGAATGGCAAAAGTTTTATGCAAATTCAGGTGACAAACATCGGCACCAATCCGCTTGGGATTGGTCAAGCCCACCTGCGCATTCATGTTGGCACCATCCATGTAAACCTGACCACCATTCTGATGAATGATTTCGCACATCTCCACAATCGATGCTTCAAACACCCCGTGCGTTGACGGGTAAGTAACCATAAAGGCTGAAAGGGTATCCTTGTATTCTTCCGCTTTCTGACGTAGAGCTTCTACATCCACATTTCCCTTTTCATCGCAAGGCACCACTACCACATTCATCCCGGCCATTACGGCACTTGCCGGATTGGTTCCATGCGCCGAGGCGGGAATCAACACCACATTCCGATGATCATCTCCACGGCTTAGGTGGTACTGGCGGATTACCATTAATCCGGCGTACTCACCAGCTGCCCCTGAGTTTGGCTGCAGACTCACATCAGCAAAACCAGTAATTTCAGCCAAATCACGTCGCAGCTCCTCCATCATTTCATGGTAGCCGCGAGCCTGATTCTTAGGCACAAAAGGGTGCATACTGCTAAACTCAAACCAGCTAAGCGGCAACATTTCGGTTGCTGCATTCAGTTTCATGGTGCATGAGCCCAGTGGAATCATGGAGTGTGCCAGAGAAATATCACGATGCTCCAACTTTTTAATGTAGCGCAGCATCTCGGTTTCCGAACGGTACTTTTTAAACACCTCCTGCTTCATAAATGAAGACTGACGCAAAAAGGCTGCATCAATCGCACACACTTCCGGATAGTCCAGAATATGCGGATAACGTTTGTTTGCAGCTTTGGCAAACACCTCAATAATCCAGTTAATATCTTCCAGATTGGTGGTTTCATCGATGCTTAAACCAACTTCCCCATTTTCAAAATAACGGAAGTTCATTTCCAGCTCATGCGAAAGCCACTCAATGTCTTCGCGCTTAACGTGCTTGGGCAGCGCAAAACGAATGGTGTCAAAATAATTCTGATTCAACTGCTGGTAGCCCAGTGCGCTTATTTGCTTGTCCAGCAAAACAGCGATGGCATGAACCCGTTCGGCAATTCCACGGATTCCTTCCGGACCATGATACACCCCGTAAAAACCGGCCATCGTAGCCAGCAGCGCCTGGGCTGTACAGATATTAGAAGTTGCCTTTTCGCGTTTGATATGCTGTTCACGTGTTTGAAGCGCCATGCGTAAAGCATGATTACCATGCTTATCTTTTGAAACGCCAATGATTCGGCCGGGCATAATCCGCTTGTACTCGGCACGGGCTGTAAAGAAAGCGGCATGTGGACCTCCATAGCCCATAGGTACGCCAAAGCGTTGTGAGCTTCCAAAAACAATGTCGGCTCCCCATTCTCCCGGAGGTGTTAACAAGGCCAAGCTAAGCAAATCTGCCGCCACAGCCACTTTGGCATCCACAGCATGGGCCTGTTCCACCCAGTTGTCATAAGACAAAATTTCGCCATTGGCGTTCGGATATTGCAACATGGCTCCAATAACCTGCTCATCAAAAGCAAAGTCACCAATAGCACCAATCCTCAAATCAATGTTTAACGGCATGGCCCGTGTCTGAAGTACTTCCAATGTCTGCGGCCACATATTTTCATCAATCAAAACCACATTGGCACCGGCTTTGGCTTTAGCTCTGGACCGTCCATTGTACATCATTACCATGGCTTCGGCTGCTGCTGTCGCTTCATCAAGCAAGGAGGCATTCGCCAGTTCCATCCCCGTCAGCTCACAAACCATGGTTTGAAAATTCAACAAAGCTTCCAGCCTGCCCTGAGAGATTTCGGCCTGGTAAGGGGTATAGGAAGTGTACCAAACCGGGTTTTCCAAAACATTCCGCAGAATGACAGCGGGCGTAATGGTGTCGTAGTACCCCATCCCGATATAGGTATTGAACACTTTGTTCATTTTAGCCAAATCGTGAATCCGACGGTAATATTTTCTTTCCGTCAGTCCATCCTTCAGCTTCAATGGCTTTTCCAACCGGATATTGGCTGGAACAGCCTGATCAATTAACTCTTCAAGAGAGGAAACGCCGATGGTTTCCAGCATACTTTTGATATCCTCCTCCCGAGGACCAATATGGCGTGTTGCAAAATTATCACTTCCCATTTTTTCTTTTTTATATCTGAAGTTTGCTGTAATATTAGCTGGAAGATGTGTATAAAAAAATGATTTTTACCCGCAACTAGTGCGTTCAGTCCACTAAAAAGGGATTGCTCTTTTTCTCAAATCCAATGCTGGTTTCCGGCCCATGTCCGCTGTAAACCACCGTCTCATCCGGGAATTTGAATAACTTGTTTTTGATGTTTCCAACCAGCTGCTCAAAATTCCCTTTGGGTAAATCGGTACGGCCAATACTTCCGTAAAACAACACATCACCTACCAGCATGAATTGCTGATCGGGTTGATGCAGCACGACATGCCCCGGAGCGTGGCCCGGCACATGAATCACCTCCAACGAAGAATTTCCAAAAACAACCGGTTGCCCTTCGGTTAAAAAGTGGTCAGCCGGATCGACAGGTTCTACGGGCACCCCAAACCGATCTCCATGCTCGGTGATGGCTTCCACCAGAAAAGCATCTTCCTGGTGCGCATAGAACGGAATGTTATACTTACTCCGGCAATAATTAATCCCCAATATGTGGTCGAAATGGCAATGGGTATTGACCAACTTAACCGGCTTCAATTGCTTTTCCTGAATAAACTGATCCAGCTCTTGCTGCTCATAATCGAAAAAGCAACCGGCATCAACAATGATGCACTCTCCGGTTTCGTCATACAACACATAAGTATTCTCCTGTATCGGATTAAATGTAAATTTCTTAATTTGTATCATTCGCTTATTAATTAACAGTACCCTTTAACATGGGAACAAAAACAAATGTTCCATGTTTTTCCCTTTCAAATTCTTCCTCAGAAATTCGGGTAATTTTATACATGATTTGTTTTTCGGTTGGTCCCACGGGAACCACCAACACGCCACCTACACGTAACTGCAGCAGCAAGTCTTCCGGAACATACGGCGCCCCGGCTGTGATAATGATCTTATCGAACGGCCCGTATGTTGGCAATCCTTTGTAACCATCACCATAAAAGAACTTGGGATGATAACCCAATTCGGGAAGTAACTGCTGCACTTTCAGGAAAAGTTCGCGCTGGCGCTCAATGGTAAAAACCGTAGCACCAATTTCAAGCAGCACAGCTGCTTGATAGCCACTGCCGGTTCCCACTTCCAACACTTTCTCGTTGGGTTGCACATCCAGCAGCTGGGTTTGAAAAGCAACCGTAAAAGGCTGCGAAATGGTTTGTCCGGCACCGATAGGGAACGCCTGATCCTTGTAGGCAAACTGAATAAAACTACTATCCATAAACAGGTGGCGCGGAACCTTGGCGATGGCATCAAGTACCCGTTGATCTCTAACACCTTTAATACGAATACCTTCAACTAAGCGCTTCCGCAATCCTTTATGTCTTAAACTATCGCGAGCATCCATTAGCATCCAATTTTTAGGTAAAAATACACCAAAATGACTGTAATTTGTGGCCTTAGCAGTTAACATTATCAACAAATCCCGTTGAAAAGTACTGATTTGGCCGAGTCCATCAAAATAGCCTTTTATTTCTAAACGGACGCTATAATCACCAAAAGGAATTTGCTTTCGTTCCTTGCCAGCCACAAGGCTCTCCACGCGATCCGCTGAAAGTTGATGCGATAGCAAGCATTCCGTGATGGAGAACAAGCTAAAAAGGTTAAATTAGTCCATTAATTAGCCCTGCCGCCCGTTTCAACCAAGAGGCGTAGCAGACGCAAGCAACCCAAATTTGTCTCTATGAAGGAAAAAGTACAAGTAGCCAGGTACTTATTTTTTGACTTTATCGCAGCTGCAACCAGCTGGACTTTGTTTTACGTCTACCGCAAGCGCCATATCGAACCGCAGCTGTTCCAGGTTGATGTTCCGTTTGAATTGACCCAACAGTTTTTCCTGGCTTTAGTGCTAATCCCTTTGTTTTGGATTTTCATTTACTATTTCTCAGGCTATTACAGCAACATTTTCCGAAAATCGCGCTTACTGGAGTTGGGGCAAACGTTCCTAAGCTCCTTAACCGGAGTGGTCATTCTGTTTTTCTGCTTTCTGCTTGACGATTACATCAGTGGCTACCAGGACTACTATAAATTATTCGTCACCCTTTTTCTGCTCCACTTTTGTTTCACCTATCTCTTTCGGCTTATTCAAACCAGTCGAATTATACGCCGGATTCATCAGCGTGAATTCGGATTTAACACCTTGCTCATTGGAAGCAATGAAAAGGCCCTGAACATTTATCGCGAGCTAAACAGTCAGCCCAGGCCTGCCGGCTTTCAGTTTATTGGTTTCCTGACCATTGATGAGGATGATCCGCAAATACTTTCGCCAGAGCTTCCCAACTTGGGGAACTTAAATGACCTTGCCACCATTGCTGAAAAGCACAAACTGGAAGAAGTGATCATTGCCATTGAATCGTCCCAGCATGATTTGCTTGCGCCTGTTTTAACCGCCCTCCAAAATCTGAATCTAACCATCTGGGGAATTCCGGATTTATACGATTTATTATCCGGGAATACCCACAGTCGTATTATATACGGTAGCCCGCTTCTGAAAATATCCAACGGCATTTTGCCCGACTGGCAAGCCAAACTCAAGCGACTGATTGACATCAGCTTTTCCGTTCTGGCAATTCTTTTCTTCTTGCCTCCCAGCCTTATCATTGCCATCATCATCAAACTTCAAAGCAGTGGGCCGGTGCTTTACAAACAAGAACGAATTGGACGGTTTGGCAAACCGTTTACCATCTTTAAATTCCGAACCATGGTCCGGCATGCAGAAAAGAACGGCCCGGAACTATCCGGAGAAAATGATCCCCGTATCATCCCTGTCGGGCAATTTCTGCGACGAACACATCTCGATGAAATTCCCCAGTTTTTAAATGTCATTAAAGGGGAGATGTCGTTGGTCGGTCCACGTCCGGAGCGTAAGTACTTCATTGAACAGATTGTGAAACAAGCGCCGCACTTCAGTCTTTTGCACAAAATCCGGCCCGGAATCACCTCTTGGGGACAAGTAAAGTACGGGTACGCTTCTTCGGTTGACCAGATGATCAAACGACTTCCTTACGACTTGGTTTATTTGAATAACAGGTCGATTTACATCGATTTCAAAATCTTAATTTACACCCTCATTGCCTGCTTTAAAGGTGATGGAAAGTAAACTAGCCCAACGTGTATTTTCCCAAAACATGGTATTTTGAGCCGGAAGGAGACAAGTGACTCTCATACAATATCAATTCATCAGCAATCACATTTTGAATTGCTGTTGTCCGCAACTTTTCCATCGTGGCTTCAAAATGCTCGACGTTATTGGGGCGTTTAAGTCGCCCCAGCGTCAGGTGCGGATTGTACTTTTTGGAAGATTCGATTCCGGCATTTTCCAGCTCCGCTCGGAGTTTTTTGGCCAACTCTACCAATATTTCGTCGGTTTGTACCCCAAGAAAAATAACCGATGGAATTCCCCGGTGCCGGAAATAAGCCAATCCTCCCAGCTGAAATGAAAACGATTTGGTATGCCTGGCTACCCGATTGAGCACAGCCTTCACCTCGCCCAGCTGGTTTGCTGAAAGGTCCCCCAAAAAACGAATGGTCAAATGCTGATTTTCCTCAGGCACCCACCGAATCCGCTCCTGCTTCAGCTCTTGCTTTAACTGTTGAACATGTTGCTGAAGCACCGGCTGCAAGTTAATTTTAAAGGCAATAAATACGCGTTTTACTTCCATTGCTACCCGTTACATATGAAATTGGTTCAAATAACTCCGGCCTCAATCCTCAGAATAATCTGTTCGATTAATAGGTCTTCAATCACCGGATCGTACTCCTCTTTCAGGTCGTTACCAAACAAGCGTGCCACCCCTTGCCAGAAGAAAGCTACCAATCCCCCTTTCAGGTCTCGAATCAGCTCGTACGAAGTATGCCCGGTCTGACGGTCAATCAATTTGATCAGAATCCGCCCTTCCGAAATGGACAATTTCTTCAACTCCGGCCCATATTGGTCAAACAGTTCTTTCTCTACCTGTTTCACATATTTCCGGCGCTCTTTCTCGGTCGCTGCAGCCAAGTACTCCGCTTCATATTTTTCCAGAAGCTCAGCCGCCTTGGTCGCATACGGATACACTTTTTTGACCTTTCGCTCCAGCCGGTAATAGCGCTTTTCATACCTCCGGTTTTTAAACTTCAACTTAGGGAAAACAGGGATTTCCTCCAGATTCTGATGAGGCAAAGTATCCCCATTCGACTCAACACCCTCAAGCCAATGCAGCGAATCCGGCTCCTGAGCCATTCCTGCCAGAGCCAGACTAAAAAACCAAACGAATAAAATCAAATAGTTTTTCATGGTACCCTGCGAAGATAATGACATGTTATTTAACTTGAAACGAATCAGGCTTGTTTCAGATTAGCTTCGGTTTAGAGTTACTATATTTGTGCAAATCTTAGAAAATGGTCACATGTCTGAAAGATTAAAAGTAAACGTAACATCGGAGTTCGGCAAACTCGAAGGCGTCATTGTACATACTCCGGGACTGGAAGTGGAGGAAATGACCCCGGAAACAGCCAAACGGGCTTTATACAGTGATATCCTGAACCTGGCAGTTGCCGGAAAAGAATACATGCAACTGAAGGGCGTCTTATCCAAAGCCAGTCGTTGTTTTGAAGTGAAAGACCTGCTTAGCGATGTGCTTAGTAATGATCTGGTGCGACAAAAACTGTTGCAGGAAATATGCACCGCCGAGAAAGCGCTGGACATCCTTCCAGCCTTGCTCGAAATTGACGCAAAAGAACTTGCCCGCCAGTTGATTCAGGGAGTTCCCATCAAGCGTGACAACCTGACTCGCTACCTGAGCCAGGAACGTTTTAGCCTGACTCCACTCCATAACTTTTTATTCACCCGCGACGCTTCCATGTCCTTTTGCGACGAGGTTGTCATTGGGAAAATGGCCAACAAAGTTCGCGACCGCGAGGCTTTAATCATGGAGACCATCTTCAACAACCATCCATTAATCGAAGCCCGGACCTTAAACCCCTTGAATGCTGAAGGCCTAACGCCTGACAAAAAAATCATGATTGAAGGCGGTGATTTTCAGGTGGCGCGTGAAGATGTGCTCGTAATCGGAACCGGTATCCGAACCAGTACCGAAGGAATTGATTTTATTCTGGAAAGCATCAAGGCTAAAAAGGAGAAAATCCACCATGTCATCGTGCAGGAACTGCCCGATATGCCGGAGTCATTTATTCACCTCGATATGGTTTTCACCTTTCTGGACCGCGATGCCTGCATGGTTTACGAACCCTTGATTTTAGGTACCAATCGTTACCACACCATTCATATTCAAATTGAAAACGGAGAAGTTTCATCCATTCAAGAAGAGAAAAACCTGCCGGAAGCGCTGAAGAAACTCGGCATGGATCTGAAACCGATTCATTGTGGTGGCAGCAAGGACATCTGGACTCAGGAACGGGAACAATGGCACAGCGGAGCCAACTTTTTCGCCATCGCCCCCGGGCAGGTTATTGGCTACGAACGCAATGTTAATACGGTGGAAGAGCTCAACAAAAATGGCTTTGAGGTCATTAAGGCCGAAGATTATATCAGCGGGAAAGCAACGCTTCCGAAAAACCAGAAATGCGTGATTACCATTGCCGGTTCTGAACTGGCACGCGGTGGTGGCGGAGCCCGGTGTATGAGCATGCCTTTCCGCCGAAAGTCGATTGAGTGGTAGCTCTGAGCAAAGCCATTACAAAAGCTACCGTGCTATTATTTATGATTTAAAAATGGAGAAAACAGTTCTGTTTTCAATTTGAACTAATTTTGATGCGTAAACTACGAACAAACGAACTCGGGCGAATCAGTGCCGAAGAATACAAAAAGACAGAAAAGACGCCCTTAGTGATTGTACTGGACAATATTCGCAGCTGCAACAACATCGGCTCAGTATTTCGAACATCCGATGCCCTGCTGATTGAAGCAGTGCACTTATGCGGCATTACAGCTACCCCACCCAACAAAGAAATTCATAAAACAGCTTTGGATGCCGAAAAATCGGTTCCTTGGACTTATTTTGAAAAGACCGAAGATTCCATTCAGCAACTAAAAGAAGAAGGCTACCGCATATTTGCTTTGGAACAGGTCGAAAACAGCATCATGCTTCCGGATTTTGAGGTAAAGAAAGACGACCGCTTAGCGCTGGTCTTTGGCAATGAAGTAAAAGGGGTACAGCAACAAGTCATTAACCAGTGTGATGGCGCCATTGAGATTCCTCAGTTTGGGATCAAGCATTCCTTCAATGTCTCGGTTAGCGCCGGCATTGTGATGTGGGACCTGTTTAAAAAGTTCCGCTACTAATTGAATTCCATTTCAGAAAAGACATAAAAAAAGCGACTTCAAATGAAGTCGCTTTTTTTTAGCTCATCGATCTTGATCGATGTTATTATTTTACAATTCCTTGAAATTTAGCGTCATCCCAGTATTTAGCAAATTCTAAATCTGTAGCTGCTTTTTCTTTCAACTCAGGTTTCATATCAACTGCTTTTTCAAGGCTTTCGTACATCAGGTTTTCTTTAGCTGTACGAGCACCAACAACTGCTTTGAAGTATTCTTTCATGTAGCAGCCTTCCCAAGTGCAGTTCTCCAATGATTTCAACGCACCATTATTATCACCAGCAAGGATTTTAGCCAAACCTACGTTTGGAGAATCGCTGTCGCCAAACAATTGAACGGCTTTGTCATACTCACCTTTTTTCAGGGCAACAATTCCTAAGTTGTAGTTAACTTCTTCGCCAGCACCTGAAGCAGCACCGAATAAAGTTTCCGCTTTGTCCAAATCACCTTGACGTAGAGCTACAGTTCCCAGGTTGTTTTTGATGATTGGCTCATTGCTTGCCAAGCTTTCAGCTTTTTCGAACAATGGTTTTGCATCATCGTATTTTCCTTGCTGAGCCAAGATCATACCAGCGTTGTTATGACCTCTCCAGTCTTTAGGATAAACTTTGATAAATGAATTGTAGATCGCCAGTTTTTTGTTTTGGTCAGCTGTTAAAGTAGCAGCGTAAAGCAATTCTGCTGGGTTCAATGAAGCTGGATCAGAGTCAGCCAAAGCGGCGATTTCTTCGTCCGTTTTACCAATCAGGTCAACGTTGGCAGAAATTTTAGCACGACGCAATTTTGGAAGAATCTCGTCAGCAACAACTGTAAAGGCTTCAGACAAGTTTCTGATTTCACGCTCACGTACTTCAGGATCTGAGTACATCGAAAGAACACGCAAGATCAATTCTTTATCCTGGATGTTAGATTTTTCCATCATTTCCTGGAAACCTTCCCAGTCTTCCGGAGTGAATTTTGTTTTCAATTCAGCTTCCACTTTTTCTTTTTTCAATTCTCTGGCAACAACTTTGTTTGAAGAGTTTTCACGTTGCTCAGACAATTTTGTGTTCCAATCCAACTCACCATCAGGAGAAGCATAAGCTGAAACTTCAACATTTTTCAACTCTTTGCGCTCAGCCTCGAAAGCGTCTTTCGCGTAAGCATACAATTCTTTTACATCTTCGCTTTTCAATTCAGTTCCACGAACGTAAGAGCTGTTGATTAAGTAGTGAATGTCAGCTACATACTGATCTGGCACAATGCGTTGGAATGCATCGATGTTTGGATCGTAAACACCTGTTGTGTTTTTCTCACGCTGAATACCAATGATTGGCATGGGGTAGTTAATGGCCATTTCTGAAGTTGACAACACACCGTCAGCCACTTTGATCGGCTCGAAATCCAAACTCTTAGATCCTTTTGACGCAGTAATACGAATTTCAAGATCAGAAACACGCATGTCATCATCATAAGCTACCGCATCTTTGTATGAAAAGTTTCCACCAGCATAGCTAATCACTTTATTGTTGGCGTCTACTTTTTCCCCTTGAAGAGTTACTGATTCGAATGCAGTTTCACCACCGTCATATTTTAAGACCGGAGTCGCTACAATTGTGGCTTTTTTGTTGAAATATTTTGCCGGGAAACGGCCATCAATAGCAACATCCACATCGCCACCGTTGGCTTCTAAAATTTCCGGAGTTACTTTGAAGTTAATGTCATCTGCATTCTTTTTCATCTTCTTAAGGCTGGAGCAGCCTGCAAAAAGCACTGCAGCCAAAACAAAAAAGGATAGAGTTTTTAAACTAAGTTTTTTCATGTCGACAGTATTAGAATATTTAATTTTGAATTAATTCGGTACTTGTACACAAAAATAGCAATGTTTTGACGAAATAAAAGCATTGTTCGAACTTTTTTAATCCATTAAAACCCTGTTAATCCCACTGGAATAGTCGGTTTCAAAAATAACGGAAAGCAGTTGGCGAAAATGAGTTTCATCATGCACAAAATCAATATTATTCGTATCAATTACCAGAATTGGAAAATCATTTTGTTGCTTAAAAAAACAGAAATATCCCTGACGGATTTGCTCCAGGTAAGCCGGATCCATATTCTGCTCGTAAGCCCGTCCTCTTTTTTCAATATTGCTTAGCAGTTTTTCAACATCAGCATGTAAATATACGTAAAGATCAGGCTTGGGCAACTTGTCGTAGATGATGTTAAAAAAACGTTGATACAACACATACTCATCGGGCGACAGGGTGGTTTGGGCAAAAATCAGCGATTTCATAAAGTAATAGTCCGAAACAAGGAACGAGCTGAAAAGCTCAAACTCACGAATGTTGTTTTTCAACTGGTTGTAGCGGTCAGCTAAAAACGACATTTCCAGCGGAAAGGCAAACTTCTCACGCTCGTTGTAAAATTTGGGCAGAAACGGATTGTTATCAAAGCCTTCCAATACAGTTCGGGCTTCAAATTCCTCGGCAATCTTATTGACCAGAGTTGTTTTCCCCGAGCCAATATTTCCTTCTATGACTAAGTAGTTGATCTTCATGTCAAAAAAAATCCCGGAAGCTTCATCTCTTCCGGGACATAAAAGTACAATAATTTCCTGTTGATTGGCAAGATCTCTTGCCTCATCTGCTGATGGTGAATAACGATTTCAGCCCAAAGCTGATGATAGTATGTATTCGGTGAGTGTTTACATCCTCATACCCAGATGGAAAAACAGAAATGACCAAACATCGGTGTATTCCTCAATTACTTTGGCGGTGGGCTTACCTGCTCCATGCCCAGCTTTGGTGTCAATCCGAATCAAGGTAGGCTGCGATCCGCTGTGCCGTTCCTGCAAGCGGGCAATGTATTTAAAGGAATGTGCCGGCACCACGCGATCATCATGATCTGCTGTGGTTACCAAAACCGCCGGATAGTCAAGATCTTCGCGAATGTTGTGATAAGGAGAATAGCCGTAGAGGTACTCAAACATTTCCTGGCTGTCTTCGCTGGTTCCGTAGTCGCCGGCCCAGGCCCAGCCAATGGTAAACTTATGAAACCGAAGCATGTCCATCACGCCAACAGCAGGCAGGCCTACCTGAAACAGCTCCGGACGCTGATTAATGACTGCCCCCACCAGTAAGCCTCCGTTCGATCCTCCCATCAGGGCCAGTTTCTCACTCGAAGTATATTTTTCGGCAATCAGGTATTCTGCCGCAGCAATGCAGTCGTCAAATACGTTTTGCTTATTCAACTTGGTGCCGGCCTGGTGCCAATCTTCACCGTACTCACCGCCACCCCGCAGGTTAGCCACCACATAAACTCCACCATTGTCAATAAAAACCATGCGGGTGGTAGAGAAAGAAGGTGTTAAACTTACGTTGAATCCGCCATAACCATATAACAAAGTGGGATTTGTTCCATCGAGCTTAAGACCTTTTTTATGCACAATAAACATTGGCACACGCGTCCCGTCTTTCGAAGTGAAAAACTCTTGCTTGACAATAAAGTCATCCGGATTAAACTTCACTTCAGGGCGATAAAACAGCGAAGACTCCTGGGTTTCAACATCAAACTGATAGATTTCACCCGGTGTATTGTAGGATGAGTAGCTGTAAAAAGCTTCCGGCTCTTCCTTCTTTCCCGAAAACTGGCCGACACTTCCAAGCCCGGGTAGTTCAATCTCATACTCCAAAGCGCCATCGTAGTCATAAACTTCCACCACGCTGTGGGCATCTTTCATGTATTCGGCCACGATGCGGCCACCAACAAAACTAACGGTCTGCAGCACCTCGTCTTTCTCCGGAATGGTTTCAACCCAATTTTCCTCTTCCGGATGCTTCACATCAATCTTCACCAACCGGTACTTCGGAGCTTTATAGTTGGTCCGAACAAACAGGTTGTCGCCAACATTATCCTGAACATGAAACTCATAATCCAGCCGGTCCATTAACGAAACATAGGCAGCATTTGTACGGGTTAAATCTTTCACCGACAAGGCATTTCCATGCGAAGCCTCACTTACCGACACCAGCAAGAAACGCTTATCTTCAGTAACTTCGGCACCAAACATGCGCTTAGGCTTATCCTGATCTTCCATGATCAGCTGATCCTCAGCTTGCGACGTTCCAAGCTGATGATAGTAAATCTTCTGATATTGATTGGACTCTGACAGTTCAGTCCCTTCCTCTGGCCGGTCATAAGCACTGTAGTAAAACCCATTGTTGTACCAAGCCAATCCGGAGAACTTCACCCATTGAATCTGGTCGTCAAGCAGCTTCCCGGTTTCAAGATCTTTCACAAAGATTTCATTCCAATCAGAGCCTGACTTGGCCACCATGTAAACCAGGTATCGTCCATCTTCCGAAAGTTCAACCCCTGACAAGGCGATGGTGCCGTCCTCCGAAAAAGTATTGGGATCGAGAATGACTTCCGCTTCTTCGCCCAGCTTTTCGGTGCGATACAGAACATTTTGGTTTTGAAGCCCATTGTTTTTGAAATAAAAATATTTTCCAGCTCTTTTAAATGGGGTACCATGTTTGGGGTAGTCCATCAAATCGGTCAGCTGTCCTTTAATTTCCTCCCGGTAAGGAAGTGCTTCCAGGTAATTAAAGGTCACCTTGTTTTGTTCTTCAACCCATGCGGCTGTTTCAGCTGAGTTATCATCTTCCAGCCAGCGGTAAGGGTCAGCTACTTCCGTCCCAAAGTAGGTATCTTTCACCTCGCCTTTGGTGGTTTCCGGATAAGGTATTGTGGATTGGTTTGTACAGGAACTCATCAATACAAAAACGAATAAGTATAAGCTATTCTTCATGATCGGATATATTTGTTTTGCAAAAACTAAAACCTATCCGTATTCAGCTCTGGTAAATAATTACAATATTTTATTTTCGGATCGGATTCGCGCGTCTTTCCGATTGCCAACCAACTGGCCAGCCAGTAAGCCAAAAACAAGGCCAGGGATAAGAAAAAACCAGCGATCGGTAGCGGGAAACAGCAGGCTAAGCAGGAAACCAATTACGCCGGCCACTACAATAAAGTAAAAGCTGTATGAATAAGTATAGAAATAAGGCGGATAAAAGCCATGCTCTTTTTTCAGATGGCGAGCCAGCTTATCAATATGCTTGTCGTAGCTACGTCGTTCTTTGCCAATATGCGTAACAGCCTGCTTGATCGATGCCGATTGCTCTTCGATTTCCGGCTTTAACTGCTTACAGTGCGGACAACCATCCGAGAACTCATCAATCCGGCTAAGCATGCGAAGGTATTCGGCAACTCGCATAAAGCGCAAATCACTTGCTTTGGTTCCTTCCAGCTCCTGCTCAATATGAGCGGTTAATTTCTGACTCCATTCTTTCATAATAGAAGAAAAAAAATGCCCGACAAGCGGGCATCTATTTATAAACTAGTATTAGTCTCTGTTTTCTCTTGGCGGACGACGATCACCCCGGTTGTCGCGGTTTCCTCTTCCGTCCCGACGGTCACCTCCATCACGGCGTGGCGGACGACGATCGCCTCCACGGTCGCTACGTTCGCGCTCCACATATCCTTCCGGTTTTGGAAGTAATGCTTTGCGAGAAAGTTTCAGTTTCCCATCGCGGTCAATATCCAGCAGTTTCACTTCTACCTCATCACCCACTTTCAAGGCGTCTTCCACATTGGTCAAGCGCTCCCAGGTAATTTCAGAAATATGAAGCAAGCCTTCTTTGCCCGGCATAATTTCAATAAAAGCTCCAAAAGTGGTGATATTCTTCACCTTACCTTTGTAAGTTTCTCCTTTTTCAGGTAGTGCAATAATTCGTTTTACGCGCTCTTTAGCAGCTTCCAACGCATCTTTATTCAATCCTGAAATTTCAACCCAACCAAAATCATCGCGTTCTTCAATCACAATCACCGTGTTGGTTTCTTCCTGCATTTGCTGGATATTCTTACCTCCAGGTCCAATGATTGGTCCAATCATTTCCTTCGGAATCTGAATGGTTTCAACGCGTGGTACGTTTGGTTTGTATTCGGCACGTGGCTCAGGAATAACCTCAAGGATTTTTCCAAGAATATGCTCGCGGCCTTTTTTGGCTTGATGCAAGGCTTGTGTCAGAACTTCATACGAAAGTCCGTCTACTTTGATATCCATTTGAGTAGCCGTAATACCTTTTTCGGTTCCGGTTACTTTGAAGTCCATGTCACCCAAGTGATCCTCATCACCCAAGATGTCAGAAAGAACGGCAAATTTACCTGATTCCTTATCTGAAATCAATCCCATGGCAATACCTGAAACCGGACGTTTCATGTTCATACCGGCATCCAACATACACATTGTTCCGGCACACACAGTAGCCATGGACGATGATCCGTTTGACTCCAGAATATCAGAGACAACGCGCACCACATAAGGGAAATCCTGAGGGATCATGCGTTTCAGGGCACGGAATGCCAGATTACCGTGACCAATTTCACGACGACCCAGTCCGCGAGGTGTTTTTGCTTCACCCACACAGAAAGGAGGGAAGTTGTAATGCAACAGGAATTTTTCGGTTCCCTGGAAAGTTACATTATCAATCTTCTTAATGTCCATTTTTGTTCCCAAAGTAATGGATGAAAGCGATTGGGTTTCGCCACGGGTAAAGATGGCTGAGCCATGTGCACCTGGCAAGTAATCCACTTCACCCCAAATTGGGCGAATTTCGTCTGTTTTACGACCATCCAGACGAATACCTTCATCCAAAATCATGCGACGCATGGCCTCGCCTTCCACTTTGTGGAAATAGCGACGGATTAGTTTTTCGTCCTGTACCAGGTCAATTTCTTCATTCTCAGCATTGGCTTCCAAGTAAGCTTCTACGTAGTCATCCACAATCTTTGCAAACGACTCAATACGAACTTGCTTGTCTGTAATTTGCTGCTTGGCAACATCATAACAAGGCTGGAACAAATCAGCCTCTACTTTGGCTTTCAGCTCCTCGTTGTTTACTTCGTGACAATACTCACGTTTCACAACGCCTACTTCAGCGGCTAATTCTTCCTGTACTTTACAATGAACTTTAATGGCATCGTGAGCAACTTTAATGGCTTCCAGCATCTCTTCTTCGGAGACTTCGTCCATTTCACCCTCTACCATCATAATATTATCGTAGGTAGCTGCCACCATAATATCGATGTCAGCTTCGTCCAACTGAGCGCTGCTAGGGTTAACAATCAATTCTCCGGCAACACGGGCTACGCGCACTTCAGAGATGGGTGCTTCAAAAGGTACGTCAGAAACGGCAATGGCAGCAGACGCAGCCAGCCCGGCCAATGAGTCGGCCATGACGTTTTCATCGTAGGAAATCAAGCTGATCATCACGGCTGTTTCAGCGTGGTAATCAGAAGGGAATAGCGGACGAAGAGCACGGTCAACCAAGCGGGCAACCAAGATTTCATCGTCACTTGGGCGAGCTTCACGTTTTAGAAATCCACCGGGGAAACGACCTGCAGCCGAGAATTTTTCACGGTAATCAACCGAAACAGGCATGAAGTCAACATCTTCTTTAGCTTCTTTGGCTGAAACCACCGTGGCCAGCAACATGGTGTCACCCATTCTAACGACAACTGCACCATCAGCTTGCTTAGCCAAACGACCCGTTTCAATCGAAATGGTCCGGCCATCGCCAAGGTCAATCGTTTTAATAATTTGATTCATAATCAATTTTTCAGATAAAATTTAACAATACGAACTAAGTCGAATGGTGGTGGGGATTTCAAAAATAAGAAAAGGCAATAACTTTATTGCCTTTTCTTTTGTAAAATTATCGACGTAATTTCAATTCTTTAATAATCGCACGATATCTTTCGATATCTTTATTTTTCAAGTAGTCAAGCAAGTTACGACGCTTACCTACCAAACGAACCAAGGCACGCTGTGTACTATAGTCCTTTTTGTTTTTCTTCAGGTGTTCGGTTAAGTGAGAAATACGGAAAGAGAACAAGGCGATTTGTCCTTCTGCAGTACCAGTATCTTCTGCGTTTTTACCAAATTTTTTGAAAAACTCTTTTTTTGTTTCTGAAGTTAAATACATTTTTTCTTTTTTTAATTGTGATACAATTTTTAAACCGCTGCATCGCTTTCAATTACAACCGCTTAAAATTAATTCCAAAAAACTTCCGCAAAAGTAATGAATATTCTTTGATTATCAATCCCAAAGATTGATTTTTCAGCCAAAAGAGTGCCTCATTCTGAATTGTTTGAAATCCGAGTCCACTTTCTGCAGCAGGCTGCCCTGCCTGATATCAGCCCAACCTTCAAACGACAGTAAATCTTTCAGCCAGGCCCCCATGTTCCTTACATCTATTTTTGCTCAAACGCATGATTAACGAGCTTCACACCCAAATGACACTGCAAGCAACGCTTTGGAGTGCAATAGCTATTTTTCAATTGAATCAAAGCCTGGCTGTCAAAAGCAGACCGAACCGATACTCCCAATTCTTTCCAGTTCGAAATAATGGAATTGCTTTCGGCCGGTAGTTTCTCCAAAAACTGCAGAGCCCTGTCTTTCAAGTATTGCCGGTTGTGGTATTCGCCATAAACGAACAAGAAAGGCACGACCGTATTGATTAAGATGTTTTGAAAGGCAGTATCGCCCAATAGCTTAGGTCGGTTGCCCGATTCTTTGTTGAAACGATAATGGGTATCCCAATAGCCCGAAGCCTGAACCCGAAACAATTCACGGATGTCATGCAAATTATCCTTTTCAACCAAATTCGAAAACAAAGCCGAAGAGTGGTGCACCAAGGCGGCAAACTGTGCCAGCCGAACCGTCGGAAAATTGACCGGACGCAGTCGTAAAAATTTCCAGAGATGAGCCTCAATGGGCTTTAATCGGTACTTTTTATACAAAAACCCGTATTCTTTCCGTAAGGCCAGAAAGTAATCGTCCCCCAACAACTGTTCGTTCAACAAGCCGGCAGTTCCAAACAGTAAGGCTTCCAACTGAAACAGGTCATTCTTATGCTTCGCCAAAGTTTGAACCGGTAAAGCCCGGGCTAGCAGCTCAAACGGCAGGGCATTGGTTTTCAAGCCGAAATTACGCGCCAGAAACTGGTAAAAGGTTTCGTTCCAATCGTTCTTGTTAAGTGTCAGCTGGTCAACAATAGCCCGTGTTTTTTGCTGCAAGCGCTCCACCATCAGCCCATGAAACCAAATCTGCAAAGCCATAGGATCTATTTCATGAAAACGGTCGGCACACGCAATCCAACGATCAGATTTCAGCAATTTTTGATAATTCTCTTCCAAGTAAGATGGATACTGAAGCACCAGACTTGGAACCTCTTCGCCTGCTGAGGTTTTCACTTCTACATTGTTTTCGCGCACCACATGCAACACCACGTTGTCATAAGCGGCATCCTTTTCATGCTGGTGCAGGTACCAATCCGATGCTTTTTGATGAATCTCAACATTGCCGGCCCAGGTTGTTTCACCAATCTTAACCCGCGTGTTAAAAAAATCGGGACCAGCATCGGTATTCGGCTGCCCGGGATGAACCACCTCGACCACTTCCCCATCTTCGGTCTTCAAATTACCCGCCGTAAATAACCGGTGCTTCCATATAAACTGAAGAAAAGCCTCGTTCATAATGACTTATTTTCCACTAAAGTTATGAAAAATATGAGTTTCGCGCAGCCTGTTGTACAAAACAAAAAGGACGACTGCCATCCCCTTTAACCGGGTAATTGCAATCGTCCTTTCAATGCGCTATTGGCTGGGATCAGGCTACCAAACCAAATCTGAACCGGCTAATTTATCCGCGTCCAAATTGCCAGCTTCAATTGACTTGAAGTGTTTGTAAGTTCCCACTTTCAGTTCATAAGTTGCCTGCTCGTCGCAAACAATCATTCCTTTGGGGTGCAGCTGCAGCGCGCTGATGGTCCACATGTGGTTCACTCCTTCTTCAACAGCATGGCGTAAAGCTCTTGCTTTCGACAGGCCATTCACAATAATTACCACTTCTCTGGCATCCAGGACAGTTCCAACACCAACGGTCAGTGAGCTTTTAGGCACCTTATTTACGTCATTGTCGAAAAAGCGAGAATTGGCCACCATGGTATCGTAGTTCAACTCTTTGTCGCGTGTGCGAGATACCAACGATGAACCTGGCTCATTAAAAGCAATGTGTCCGTCAGCACCAATTCCACCTAAAAACAAATCAATTCCACCAACCGATTTAATTTTATCCTCGTAACGTTGGCATTCTGCTTTCACATCCGAGACATTGCCATTCAGAATGTTAACATTCTTTTCCTGAATATCGATATGTGAAAAGAAATTATCCCACATAAACGAGTGGTAACTCTGAGGGTGATCTTTAGGAATTCCCACGTATTCATCCATATTGAAGGTCACCACATTTTTAAAGCTCACTTTTCCGGCTTTATGCAAGGCAATTAACTCTTCGTAAGTTGCCAATGGAGAGGATCCTGTTGGTAAGCCCAGGACAAATGGTTTTTCTTCGGTAGCATTGGCTAACTGAATTCTTCGCGCGATGTAGTTGGCCACCCAACGTGACGCAACCTGATGTGTTTCTTGAATAATTAATCTCACGTTATTTCATGTTTTAATGTGAATAGTTCTATTATACGGCTAATTGCTTCCCGGCTTTAAGAAGGGTTTAAACTTCCAGAGGCAAACCGCTTACACAGCCTTCGACAGAGCAAAATGCAAAGCTACAATTTTTACCATTAAAGCCTCCATTGCCAAGCCGAATTAACTGTTTACTAACACTCGTGTCGTTTTAAAGCACTCCCGAACAAATCAAAAATCAAACTCACTTGCTAAATTTTCATTTTTGAAACATCATTCTACAGAAAAGGGCAAGACAAAGCATGTATTTATGACAAAAAGCTGGTAAATTTATTCTGAAAGGAATGAATGCCATGAACAGGTCCTACTTCAAACTGAAACAAATACTGCCTTTCCTGATTCTGGCAGCACTGGCTGTAACCATTGTTTCACTTACAGTTGGAAAGGAAATATACGGACATCGCGAACACAACCTGCTGTCCTTTGGCGTGGTTAACTTTTCAGGCTATTTGTTCTTCTTAGTCATGCCGGTAGAGCTGGCGTTTATTTACTACCTCACCTCGGGTATGGATGTAATGCTGCTGAACCTGCTGGCAATAAGTACAGCACTGGCCGCACAGGTCATTGATTATTACATCGGGCGTTTCTTTAGCGGGCGCATCATCGACCAGCTGATTGGTCGCCACCGGTATGAAAAAGCCAAAGAGGAGATCCGAAGATATGGCAACATCACCATTTTTGTTTTCAACCTGCTGCCACTTTCCTCCCCTGTTATTTTACTGGCCGCCGGCATGCTCAAGCATAACCTGAAAGAAACGCTTTTCTACAGTTTGCTGGGCTTGTTTTTGAAATACCTGCTGATCAGCCTCATTTTTTAACGGCATAAAAAAACCCGAAGCACATTCGGCACTTCGGGTTGATTTTATCTTATGCGAAAAGCGCTTACAACAACTCTGCTTCCAGCAACAATTCTTCCATATCAACCTGCACATCCATCGCGGCTTCGCGGGCTTTTTCAGCAAAGTCCGTATCATTCGAAGCATAAATAATTCCACGCGATGAGTTAACCAACAGGCCACACTGGTCATTCATGCCGTATTTGGCTACTTCTTCCAGGCTACCTCCTTGTGCTCCAACACCAGGAACCAATAAAAAATGATCAGGCACAATGGCCCGGATTTCTTCCAGTTTCTCAGCCTTAGTAGCTCCAACCACATACATCATGTTATCGGTATCGCCCCATTGCTGCGAGGTTTTCAACACCGTTTCGAACAGCATTTCGCCATTGGCCTCATTTTTCAGAAACTGAAAATCGAAAGCACCTTTATTTGAAGTCAGTGCCAACAGAATAACCCATTTATCCAGGTAAGTCATGAATGGCTTTACCGAATCTTCGCCCATATAGGGAGCCACAGTTACCGCATCAAAGTCCATCCGATCAAAAAATGCCCGAGCATACAAGTTCGAGGTGTTTCCAATATCGCCCCGTTTGGCATCGGCAATAATAAATTGCTCCTGATATTTTTCACGAATGTAGTGCACCGTTTTCTCCAGGCTTTCCCAACCGGTAACACCCAAACTTTCGTAGAAAGCCAAGTTGGGTTTATAAGCCACACAAAGATCCTGCGTAGCATCAATAATTTCTTTGTTGAAAGCAAAGATCGGGTCAGAAGTTTCTTTCAGGTGTGCAGGAATTTTCAGGATATCAGAGTCCAGGCCCACACATAAAAAACTTCTTTTTTTTCTGATCTGTTCAAATAATTGTTCGCGGTTCATGTTTATGCTGTTTTAACAAAGGGGTGACCCTAAGCCACCCCCCCACTAATATTTTAATTTAAATTTCTGCTTCTTTCAGTCGTTCTGAATTTTCTTCGACCATCAGCTTTTCGATAATCTCATCGATGTCGCCATTGATAATGGCCTGCAAATTATAAAGCGTCAGGTTGATGCGGTGATCGGTTACCCGGCCTTGTGGCCAGTTGTAGGTCCGAATTTTAGCTGAACGGTCGCCGGTTGACACCATGGTTTTCCGTTTCGAAGCAATCTCATCCAGGTATTTCTGGTGCTCCATGTTGTAAATACGGGTCCGCAGTTCGGCCATCGCTTTATCCAGGTTTTTAAGCTTCGATTTTTGATCCTGGCACTGCACCACAATTCCGGTAGGAATGTGTGTCAAACGAATGGCTGAATAGGTGGTGTTCACCGACTGTCCACCCGGACCTGACGAACAGAACTCATCACGACGAATGTCTTCGTTTCGCAGTTCAATATCGAACTCTTCCGCTTCAGGAAGCACCGCTACCGAAGCAGCCGAGGTGTGCACACGCCCCTGTGTTTCCGTTTGAGGAACACGTTGTACCCGGTGTACGCCTGATTCATATTTCAGTACACCATAAACGCCTTCGCCCGTAACGGTTGCTACAATTTCCTTGTATCCGCCCGAGGTACCTTCATTCACGGTAGTCACTTCCATACGCCAGCCCTTTTTCTCGCAATACTTCGAGTACATGCGGTACAGGTCGCCGGCAAAAATACTGGCTTCATCACCACCAGCTCCTGCGCGAATCTCCAAAATGGCATTCTTGCTATCTTCCGGATCAGCCGGAACCAGCAAGAGTTTTATTTCTTTTTCTTTGGCCGGAAGCAGCTCTTCGCTGGCTTCAATTTCTTCGCGGGCCATTTCGCGGATTTCTTCATCCGTTTCCTGTGCCAGCATTTCTTTACCCGATTCGATATTATCCACCAGGCTACGGAATTCTTTAAAGGCTTTCACCAAAGATTCCAGCCGCTTGTATTCCTGGCTTAGTTTCACGTATCGCTTCATGTCAGCCATTACCGACGGATCGGTAATCTGTTGGCCTACTTCATCCAGCCGGTGCTGAATGGCTTGGTACTTTTCTAATATTGAATGGTCTGCCATATTTTATATTCCAAATTCCAAGTTTAAAAATCCATCATCAAAAACGATTGAACTGCTACAAAAGCCTTGACTTTTGCGGTTCCGAATTGCTTCCATAAAGCAATCAGAGCTAGTACTCAAAGGTTCCGAACTCGGATTCGATCGTTAGTTTTTTCCCTTCGCAAGCCTCAACCCGACCAACAATCTGCGCATCAATGTTAAATGATTTTGATATTTCAATGATTGATTCTGCAAACTCCGGTTTCAGGTAAATTTCCATGCGGTGCCCCATGTTAAATACTTTGTACATTTCGGACCACTCGGTTTTTGATTCTTCCTGAATCAATTTAAACAACGGAGGAACAGGGAAAAGGTTATTTTTAATTACATGCACCTGATCTACAAAGTGCAGCACTTTGGTTTGCGCACCGCCCGAGCAGTGCACCATGCCATGAATATCAGCGCGGTGATGATCCAGAATTTTCTTGATCACCGGCGCATAAGTCCGTGTTGGAGAAAGCACCAGTTTCCCGGCATCCAGGCCAAGGTTGTCAATGGCATCGGTTAGCTTTTTGCTACCGGAATAAACCAAATCAGCCGGAACTTCCGAGTCAAAACTTTCCGGATATTTCTGGGCCAGGTAGTTGGCAAATACATCGTGACGAGCCGAAGTCAAGCCATTGCTGCCCATCCCGCCATTGTATTCTTTCTCGTAAGTGGCCTGACCAAAAGAAGCCAGTCCAACAATCACATCACCCGGCTGAATGTTATCGGCCGAAATCACATCTTCGCGCTTCATCCGGCAAGTTACCGTTGAATCGACGATGATGGTGCGCACCAAGTCGCCCACATCAGCCGTTTCGCCGCCTGTAGGATAAACCCCAACGCCCATTTCCTGCAATTCCTTGCACAGCTCATCGGTTCCGTTGATGATGGCTGCAATAACTTCGCCTGTAATTTTATTCTTGTTCCGACCAATGGTTGACGACAACAGAATATTGTCGGTTGCGCCCACACACAGCAGGTCGTCAATATTCATAATCAGAGCATCCTGCGCAATGCCTTTCCACACCGACACATCGCCGGTTTCTTTCCAGTACATATACGCTAAGGAAGATTTGGTACCAGCACCGTCAGCGTGCATAATGTTACACCACGCCGGATCGCCGCCCAGCACATCGGGAATAATTTTGCAAAATGCGTTTGGAAACAATCCCTTGTCAATATTTTTAATGGCCTGATGGACATCTTCTTTCGATGCGGAAACGCCCCGCGCCATGTACCTGTTATCGCTCATAAAATCAGTCTGTATTTTCAGACCACAAAGTTAATATTTTTAGGCGATTCTGAAATTAGTAATTTGTAGGTATTCGCATTAATCTCCAGCAAGCGAGGAAAGCGTCTGTCGCATCAGCAAGGCATCGCTGCCATCCTGGTAATAGTTTTTCCGCCTGCCAGTATGCTCAAATCCCCAGTTTCGATACAGCTGAATGGCCCCGGTATTGTGTTCGCTCACTTCCAAAAACAGGAATATTTTCCCACTCTCTTGCGCCACCTGAACCGCTTTCTCCAACAAGCGCCGGGCATATTGCTTCCCCCGGAACGCAGGAGCCACAGCCAAAGAGTAAACCCGCAAACCCAGGCTATTCTTTCGTTTGAGCAGAACGATAAAACC
Source organism: Sunxiuqinia rutila (assembly GCF_050589705.1). NCBI lineage: Bacteria > Pseudomonadati > Bacteroidota > Bacteroidia > Marinilabiliales > Prolixibacteraceae > Sunxiuqinia > Sunxiuqinia rutila. Next base: position 363,963 of record NZ_JBNGOT010000001.1, on the reverse strand, counting down.
AGCGATCTGACTTTGCTCAGTCAGTACAAAGAAATTGCCGGCAGCGCGGCTTAGCAGGTAGAGTATCTGGCGGCGCGAAAAGCTTTCGGCAGCAAAACACTCTTGCTCCAACCGAACAAGCTCATCCAGATCGGTCTTTACAGCAAGCCTTATGGTTAACTCACTTGCTTTCATTAACGGCGTTTTTGTTCCAGCCGGTCTAAAAACTCACGCAGAATCAGGCGATACAACTCATCGCCCAGGATAGCATCTTCAACGCCCTGATCAATCGAAGGATTGTCGTTGACTTCAATCACTACCGACCGACCATCAATTTCTTTTAAGTCGACCCCATACAAACCTTTTCCAATCAGCGAGGCTGCTTTTACAGCATTCCGAACCACATGCTTGGGAACCTTGCCGATGGGTACCGACTCAAAAGCACCCGAGCGCGTTTTACCATTATCCTGGTGGTTGTAGATTTGCCAGTGTCCCCGTGCCATAAAATACTTGCAGGCATACAGCGCCTCGCCATTCAACAAGCCAATGCGCCAATCGAAACGGGTTGGCATAAATTCCTGGGCCAGAAATACCGAAGACTTTTCTGACAACAGTTCCAGTGCCTTGCCGTATTCCTCTTCGTTGCTCACTTTATGCATGCCAACAGAAAAAGAGCCATCCGGCACTTTCAATACGATGGGGTTTCCAAGAGCCGTTTCAAGCTCATCAAAAGCAATGAGGTTATTCTTGAAAATCAGTTTGGACTTGGGCGTTGGAACACCTTCCCGCTCCAGCAGTTCTTTCAGGTACACTTTGTTGGTACACCGAATAATGGACAACGGATCGTCGATAACCACCATATCGGCCTGCCGTGCCTGCTGAGCCAGCCGATAAGTCAGGTGATTGAGCGCTGTGGTTTGTCGAATAAACAAAGCATCAAACTCAAGCAAGCGAATCGTGTCCTCTTCCGTAATCAGTTCGGCATTGATGTTCATTTTCCGGGCTTGCGACAAAAACTTATTCAAGGCCCCTTTATTACTGGGCGGCAACTGCTCTTCCGGATCGTGCAAAATGGCCAGATCAAAGCGGGAAGATTTGTGCGAGCGCGGCTGACGCCAGACTTTCTTATTGAATCTATCCAAAGCCTGAGCAAACAAATCCTGCTGCTCATCACTCAACTCATTCAAACTTAAAGGACGGATGGAGTCAATCTGGTTTTTGGCGCGGTTAACAAAGCATACCCGTAAAATGGGGCTTGGCAGCTGTTCAAAAACAAAATGAGCCACCTTGTTCATTTCCGGCACGTTGCAGGTCCCAAAGTAAATATCAAGGGCCACCAATTCCTGCTCTGGTTGATTCAGGGACTGAATCCAGCGGTAGGTCATTTTCTGCAGGTTATCATCCAAACGGGCAATAGCACCACTTTCCATCCGGTTCAACACATCCACATCGGGCAACACTTTATGGCCGCGGGCCTGAGCCAGCAGCGAACAATAATAGCCTTCGGAGTGGTACTGAAGCTTCTCGCAAAGGTTTATCACCAGCAGATTCTTCTTACTTAAATGCTCATTTTGCAGATAATCTGCCGCAGTGGTAATGGTTTCCGTTTCGTAGTAAGGTTTCCATTGCATCACTGAATCCAATAATATTAAGGTGGACTGCATGCGTTATTTTAGTCAAAAAAAAATAAGGTTAACGGATTAAAATCCGGCGGACATCAAATGCCGCCAATCACTCTGTGCCCAAAGGCAACCCAATCTAAACAGACAACTAGGCATCAGCCAGTTGAACGGTCGGATCAGACGTCCTATTGACAATGCAATTGTACGTAAATAAATGATTGATTATTCTTCCGCCTGCTTTAATTTCATAAAATAACGACCGGAAAATTCAGCTACATCATCGGGCTTAAAATACGGGCAAACGACTCCATGATTTTACGATACCGGCTCCGCTGTTTCCATTCATCCAGCAGCAACTCCTCACTGTTCTCCAGGTCATCCAAAAACAAGGCTTCTACCTGATGCGCCATGGGTTCATCATAAATCATGGCATTCACTTCAAAATTGGTTTCAAGACTCCGAAAGTCCATATTGGCTGTTCCTACGGAAGAAAAAACACCGTCGACCACCATAAACTTGCTGTGGGTAAAACCGGGCTTATAATGAAAGATGCGCACGCCAGCTTCCATCAGCTCCTCCACATAGGAATCGGAGCCCCACTTGGGGAAAAAGGCATCCGAACGCCCGGGCAACAAAATACGAATATCGATTCCGCCAAGTGCGGCCGTTTTCATGGCATAAATAATTTCGGAGGTTGGAATAAGGTAGGGCGTGGCCAAAAACACGCGTTCGCGAGCCGATGCGATGGCCGAAAAATAAGCCTGTCCAATACTTTCCCAATCCGAATCGGGACCACTGGACACCACTTGCATGAGCTTGCCATCTCCACCCGAAAGCTCCGGGAAATAGCGTTCTCCCTTCAGGATTTCCTTGGACACAAAATACCAGTCGGCCATGAAAATAATTTGCAACGAAATAGCCGCACCGCCGGTCACCTTCAGGTGGGTATCACGCCACAAGCCCAAATCCTGGCTTCCATGCATGTAACGATCGGCAAAGTTCAATCCTCCTGTAAAGCCAACTTCTCCATCAATAACAATAATTTTGCGGTGGTTCCGGTAATTTACCCGTGAAGTAAGCATGGGAAAGCGAACCCGCATAAAGCAGTCAATTTGCACACCGGCCGCCTGAAGCTCGCGAATGTATTTTTTAGGCAAACGCCAGCTGCCTACGTCGTCATAAATAAAGCGAACTTCAACGCCCTGAGTGGCTTTCCGAATCAACAACTCCTTCAGCTGGTTGCCCAGCTCATCATTTTCAACAATGTAATACTCTAGGTGAATGTGATCCCGGGCTTGTTCGATGGCCTGAAAAATAGCCGGAAAAGTTTCGTGTCCATTCCGAAGCAAGGTCACCTCATTATCGCTGGTCAACAAAGCATTGGAGTTTGACAACATCAAGTTCATCAAGTGTCGCTTACTTACAATCTGCTCATCAAAAAGGTGCTCGTTCTCTGGCAGCAAACGCAGTTGATCCTGCGTTTCTTTCCGTAACCTCTCAAGGTAATACAAGCCCTTTTTCGAAAACATCTTTTTCTTGCGGTACTCCTGCCCAAAAAACAGGTAAATAATGATACCCGCTACCGGCAAGGTAACCAAAACCAAAACCCAGCTAATGGTTTTAATCGGACTACGATTCTCAAGAATAATGAAAACAGCGATGAAAACAACCGTTACAAAGTACAAGATGGTAACGGTTCCTGGCGTGTATTGCCAGATTCCCTTCAAAAACTCTACCATTCAAGAAAGATTTAAATCAATCAACTAAATTTCTGTATTTTTCACCTGATAAACAAACCATGGCCCTTTTTCGTATAAAATTTCAAAACAGCAGCCATGAAAAATTTTGCATTTATCCTTCTGGTTTTAATTTTAGCCGCTTGCGCCAGCCAGAACAACATTCAACTCAAAGAAGTGAATGCGGAGGAAGAAAACGACAGTGTCAGCTATGAATTGATTGTGTTGGATCCGGGTTTCGAGAGTTGGTACATTACCTACAGCAAACCGTCGTGGTACCATTCTCAAAGCTATTATGAAAACTGGAACCAACAATATGTGAATGCGTGGAACTACCAAACCATTTGGCGACACAACTCACAACTGCTCGATGGGCAAATCAACTATGATTCGCAAACAGACTACGGACTGGAAATCAACCACAAACTGTTCTATTACTTTCAATATGTAGAGCGCGTGCTGAAAATTCGAATCATTGAAAACGGGCCAAGGGCTATTTAAGCCGGATTGATAAAAAACTTCAGCAAGGTATCGTGCATATTTTCCGATTGGGATGGTGCTACGGGCAAACGAGGAGCGGGCACCCCTTTTACAAAAAAGGTATTCCCATAGTACACATAGGCTTCGTCCCACAAATTCTGATCGATAAACGATTGCAGCAAATGCTGGCCCCCCTCAACCACCACCGACTGAATGTCGCGGTCATACAAATACGCTAAAACCTGAGGGATAACCTTCGTCTGAAAATCAATTTGCACATATTCCAGGTTGGGCTTCGATTCGACTGCTTCCTGGGTAAAAACCACCGTAGGACAGCTTCCGTTTTTCAGGTTCAGCTTTTCCGACAAGTGGTTGGTGCGATCCAAAAGCAAGCGCAAGGGCTGATTGCCATCCCACTCACGAACGGTAAGCGAAGGATTGTCTTTCAAAGCCGTGTTGGTGCCGATTAAAATAGCAGCTTCCTCGGTCCGCTGTTTATGCACCTGCCTGCGCGAAAGCTCATTGCTAATCCAGGTGGGCTTGCCATAGGTTATTTGCGAACGGTCAATATCCAGAAATCCATCCATGGTTTGTGCCCATTTCAGAATCAGGTAAGGTCGTTTTTTCTGATGAAAGGTAAAGAAACGCCGGTTCAGCCAGAGGCAGTCTTTTTCCAGCACCCCAACCGTAACCTCAATCCCGGCTTTACGCATTTTTTCAATGCCTTTGCCGGCCACTTTGGCAAACGAATCAATCGAACCAATAATCACTTTCGGAATCCGATGTTCAATAATCAAATCGGAACAGGGAGGTGTTTTACCAAAATGCGCACAAGGCTCCAGACTCACATACAGGGTCGATGACGACAGCAAATCCTTGTTTTTCACCGAGCGAATGGCATTGACTTCAGCATGAGCTTCACCACATTGCTGATGAAAACCTTCACCAATAATTTTCCCTTCATGCACAATCACACAGCCCACCATCGGGTTTGGTGCAACATTGCCGGCACCCAAACGGGCCAGTTCCAAACACCGGTTCATGTATTTTTCAGCTGTGTTCATCCCAAAAAATTTAACTTTGCCAAAAATACAAATAAATGCAGGCAAGCATCAAGTTTATCCGAAAAGAATTAACCGGGCTTTATCACGAAGGTGAAATTGAAAGTCTGATCCGCATCATCTTTGAAAAGCTCCGGCGCTACACGCTAAGCGACCTGATGCTGAAAAAAGATGTCCTTTTGACGGAAGAGGAAAATCAGCAAATCCTCCAAATTGTGGCCCGGCTAAAAAAGCAGGAGCCCATTCAGTATATTTTAGGTGAAACCGAATTCTACGGACTTCCGTTCAAGGTCACCCCCAGTGTATTGATTCCCCGGCCCGAAACAGAAGAGCTGGTGGACTGGATTTTGAAATCCCGTCAAACCCAGGCTCCCCGCATTCTTGATATGGGAACCGGCAGTGGCTGTATTCCCATCAGCCTGAAAAAGCACTGGCCCGAAGCTGAGGTAATGGGCTGCGACATTTCGGAGGAGGCCCTGGATGTTGCCCGCAAAAATGCAGGACTGAACAAAACCGAAGTGGCTTTTTTTCACCTGAACATTTTAAACCCACTGCTTCCCGAGTCTTTCCCCGGTATTGACATCCTGGTTAGCAATCCGCCTTATGTTACCGATTCGGAAAAAGCAGTCATGAGCGACCTGGTTTTAAACAACGAACCGGCAAAAGCCCTGTTTGTACCCGATGAAGACCCGCTGGTCTTTTACCAGGCTTTAACCACATTTGCCCTGAAACACCTTCGGTATGGAGGCCAGCTATTCTGGGAAATCAACGAAGCTTTTGGCGAAGAATCGGTTGCTTTATTGAAAGAAAACGGTTTTTCAAACGTTACCTTAAGAAAAGATATAAACGGAAAGAACCGCATGATTTATGCGGAAAGACTCCGACCATAAAATCCCTCTTATGAAACGCAGACAATTTATCACACATAGCCTTCTGGCAGCCGGCGGCTTTTGCCTTTTACCAAAAGCTTATGCAGCCACAAGCCACCCCGAGATGGTGATTTTACGAGGCGGAAGTCCGGCAGAGATGCTTGACTTGGGACTGGAAGCGCTTGGCGACCTGGACCGGTTTATTCAGCCCGGACAAAAAATACTGGTAAAACCCACCCTCCAATGGAACCAGTCGCCCGAAAGCGGGTTAAACACCAACCCCAAATTGCTGGCCACCTTGGTCAGACGTTGCTACGAAGCAGGCTCACGGGGCGTTTTCCTGGTTGACCAAACTGAGGATAAATGGACCCAGTGCTACAAGAACAGCGGCATTGAACGAGCAGTAAAAGATGCCGGTGCCAAAATTCTGCCCGGAAACAAAGACTTCTTGTACAAAAGCGTAAACATTCCCAACGCCCAATCCATGCAACACCCCAAGTTGCATGAGGTTTTGCAGGAAGTGGATCTGATCATCAATGTGCCGGCCGTACAAATCAGGCCAGACAACCAATATTTTGGAGCATTCCGAAACTTGGAGGGCTTAATCTGGCAAGAGTCCGGCAATCAATCTATGGCTCCGCAACAACTGCTTGACTTTCTGCACTACAAAAAGCCGAGCCTAAACATTATGGACGCCTGCCGGGTAGCAACTCCAACAGGCTTGAAGGACTATAAAAGCCTGATTATTTCAACCGATATCGTATCAGCCGAAAGCTATGCTGCCCAACGCCTTGGCATCAATCCGGAAAGCTTGCCCTACCTCGCACTGGCAGAACAAGCCGGTCTGGGAAAAACCAAACTTGCTCAGGAACAAATCCGGAGTATCATATTAAAAAACACCAAGCAATAAATCCTTCCCAAACGGGCTTGATTTGCTTGCTGGCTTTTCTTTATATTTGTTTAAACTGTTTTATAAAACTTGAACCATCGCCTTGAAAAAATTTCTCAGAAATAGCATCCTGTTTTTCAATCTACTGGCCATCCTGGGACTTTTAATGAGCTACCTGTCTGTCAAAATCAGTCCGGCCAGCTGGTGGGTTGCCGCCTTTTTTGGCTTGGCCTTCCCTTATTTTTTATTGCTGAACCTGCTTTTCATTGTGCTGTGGTTATTTACCAAAACCCGCTTTGCCATTTTATCCCTGCTGGCCATTGCCGTGGGCTACACCCACCTGTCGCACTACATTCAGCTAACAGGTAAGCAAAGCACGGAAGAAGGCCTGGTTGTTTGCAGTTACAATGTGAAGAATTTTTATGGTGATATGCGCAGCAAAAAAAGCGATGTTGCCGCCAACGTATTAACACACCTTCAAAGTAAAAAGGCCGACGTAATTTGTTTGCAGGAGTTTCGCCCATCCGGCCAAAACAGCTTTACCAAAAGGCCAACCAAAGGCAAGCTACCCGATCCCAAAAAACTGAAATATGTGCACACCAGCAAAACAGGCTCGCTGGTTAACTATTCCAGCTTCCCCATTATTTACAAGGAAGAAGTGCACTTTGAAGCCTCGGCTAACATGATTCTGATTTCGGACCTGAAGACCCCAACAGACACCCTTCGCCTGTTCAACTGCCACCTGGAAAGCTATCGGTTTACGGATGCTGAAATCCAGTCGCTGGACTCCATTTCGTTTAAAGAACAGGAAGAAACTTACCGCAAAGTACGGTACACCGGATCGAAGCTAAAGAAAGCTTTCATCAAACGCACCGAGCAGGCCGAAACCCTGCACCAGCTCATTGCGGCCTCTCCGCATGAAGTCATTGTTTGTGGAGATTTTAACGACACGCCCATTTCCTACACCTACGCCACGGTGGCCCAGGGACTAAAGGACGCCTTTGTTGGTTCGGGAGTTGGCATTGGGAATACCTACCTGGGCAAACTGCCCTCGTTTCGAATTGACTATATCCTGCATAGCCCCAATTACCAAAGTTACAATTTCAAGGTTGACCGGGTGAACTACTCGGACCACTACCCCATCAGCTGCACCTTAATCAAAAGCGATCAGTAAAGCTTTTTTCGCTTGCGCAAAAACTGGTGCAAAACCTGGCTGAATTCTTCATTGATGTCGGCTTCAACCAGGTCGATATGGTACTGGCCGCACTTCACCCGCAGCTGCTCAAACCGCTGAGCAATCGCTTTCAGGTAATTTTCTTTTAGTTCGTGGGGCGAAAATTTCAACTGCTGACCACTTTCCAGGTCAACAAAGCGGTAGGGGCGGTTCTGAAATTCGAACTGCTTCTCCTGCTTATGGTCGGTTACATGAAAAAGAATGACTTCATGCTTGTTGTACCGCAAATGCTGCAAGGCCGAGAAAAGCTCCTCGTCTTCGCTGTCATCCATCATATCGCTAAAAATCAAAATCAGCGATCGCTTATGCACCTGCTCGGCAATTTGATGAAGCGCCTCAACCGCATTGGTTGTTTTGCGAAGATCATCCTTTCCCCTCGCTAACAATCCGGCCAGCTTACCATACAGCAACTCCGCATGCACCGAGGACAATCGGCATTCGGAATGATATTCAATATGATCGGAAAACAAGCTTAAGCCAACCGAATCGCGTTGCCGCCGCATCAAGTACATCAGGGCAGCAGCGCTGTAAGCTGAAAATGCCAGCTTATTGAACAGTTTATGCTTGCCCGTTTCATAAGGAAACAACATGGACGAGGAAGTATCAATCACCAGCTGGCAGCGCAGGTTGGTTTCTTCTTCATACTGCTTAACATACAAACGATCTGACCGGGCAAACAATTTCCAGTCGATGTGCTTGGTCGATTCCCCTTGATTGTATTGCCGGTGCTCGGCAAACTCAACCGAAAACCCATGAAAAGGGCTGCGGTGAAGTCCGGTAATAAAACCTTCAACCACTTCACGGGCAATCAGCTCCATATTGTCGAACTGCTGAAACTGCTGGATGTCAAAAAGTTTGTTCATTGTTTACAAAAATAGGCAAAGCAATGGCGCTAACAAGTTTTCCGACGATCTAATTTCGCAACCAAGTCAGGAAACAGTCTCATTTTCCGGCCGAACAAAAACCTACGGCTTAGTCGATTTAATTTGAATTTCTGATTTGTTTCAAGCAAGCTTGTTTCCTATTTTTGAGCCATGGAAACGATTGAAAAAAACACCTGCCAAAAAATTGGCTATTTTCAGAAACCGCATGGCATCAAAGGGGCACTCTCCTTAATTTTTGAGCCGCAGTATGACTTAAGTCTGGAAGAAGAACCCACCCTTTTTCTGGAACTGGACGGCCTGCTGGTTCCTTATTTCATTTCGGACGAAGGTCTTCGCTTTCGTTCGGCCGAGTCGGCCATTGTGCAGCTGGACTGGATCGAGAACGAAGAACAGGCCCGCAAACTGAACGGAGTTTCCGTTTACCTGAAAGAAGAAGATCTTATTCATTCGGAGGATGAATTTACGCTTCACCACCTCATTGGCTTCCGCCTATCGGACCCCAAAATTGGGGAGATCGGTACCATTGAGCGCGTGGAAGACTTTGGCGGCAACCTGCTGTTTCAAGTTCAATACCACGGCAAAGAAGTGCTGATTCCGTTCAATGAAGATTTACTGGTTCAACTGAATGAGGACGAACGGACAATCGTTATCCAATGCCCCGATGGAATTCTGGACCTCGATTAATTTTTTAGGCCCGCTCATGCAACCTTTCATTTTTTAAGCGGTCTTTACGAAGTGAACAAACAATAGAAAACTAAAATAACACGCTATGAAAACAAAATTGATAACCTTAGTTACCATCTTTAGCTTATTTATCGGACTGACTGCCAAAGCGGACGAAGAAACCAGAGAAGTTCCTTCCTTTTCTGAAATCTCCATTCGCATTCCGGCTCAGGTCTATGTTGAACAAGGCGAAAAACAATCGGTCGAGCTGGTGGCTAAGTCATCAACCCTGGAAGAAATCATCACGGAAGTAAAAGGCCGGGAACTGATTATTCGTTTTGCTGCCAAAAACTACGTATTCAAATCATTCACTCCGGGAAAAATTGAAGTATACATTACCGTCCCCGAAATAAATGCTTTATCACTTTCCGGCTCAGGCGACCTGATCAATGATGGCCCCATTGTAAGCCGTATTCTTGACCTTACAGTAAGCGGAAGTGGCGACATTTTACTGGACGACCTGAAAGCTGACCGGGTTAAGGCCTCGGTTTCAGGCAGCGGAAATATTAAAGTTGCCGGCGACGGTGTTTCTGATGACCTGTCGATCAACCTTTCCGGATCGGGCAATTTCAAAGGCATTAACTTTGAATCAACCGATGTGAAGGTAAAAGTAGTTGGCTCGGGAAGCGCCGATGTGTTTGCCGTAAAAAACCTGCATGTGCGCATTGCCGGCTCCGGAAACGTAACCTACCAGGGCAATCCGCTGGTTGACCAGGGAATTGCTGGCTCCGGAACAGTCAAAGAATATTAAGCGAAGTATCGCTCAAAATAAAAAAATGGCACGTCAACTGATTGACGTGCCATTTTTTTTTATTCCGTTGTTCCTGGCTATTTGGTGATACTCATTTTTTTCACCGTCTTCTCGCTTACATTCATTGTCTTCATCACGGCATCCAGGTTGTTAATATCAACTGATTTAGTTGACCAGAAATCGGCAGGCAGCACCGCAATCCGGAATACTTGATTATCGGTTTCTTCCGGCAGAAGCTCACCCACCGTTTCTTCAATGAAGATCTGAACATCTCCCACGGTATAGTCAAAATTATACTGAATGACGCCCTCGTTCACAACAACGGTTTGAGGCAAAGCCCGCCAAACATCCAGCCATTCGCCAGTGCTCGACTCCACTTGGTCCCACAAAATGTAAACCATGACGATATCCGTATCGTAAGTCGTAAAATCTTCCGGGAAAGCAAAATACAAGGTATAATCATTGGTCGGTGAAAAAGTTCCCTCTATTTCAAAAAGATAGCCATTCTCTCCATCAAATCCGTCCAGTCCATCTTCTCCCGGAGGTCCGGGAGGGCCTACTGGTCCTTCACAGGCCGCAAAAACAGCAAGTGTAAGGATCATTAAAAGTCGTGTAATTGTTTTCATACGCTTCAATTTTTATTGTTTATTTTATTCTAACTTCCTATAAGTTCCCGATTAAACAAGATTAATGCCAGAACTTGAATCCCAAACGCAAAAGGATGCTATTTATTTCTACTAAGCAAGGATATCAACCAAACGAATGTCAAACGAAAGCACCGCATAAGGTGGAATTTTATTGCTGGTTCCTTTGCGCCCCCAAGCCAAATCAGCAGGCACCCAAAACTTATACCGACTTCCTTTCCCCATCAACTGGAGGCCTTCCTGCAAACCCTCAATCAACTCAGCAAGCTTCACCTCGTCCGGCTTATTCTGGCGGTAAGTATCTTCCAGAATGGTTCCATTCAGCAGCAAGGCCCGCTGATGAATCAGCACAATACTGTAAGCATCTGGCTTTTCACCTTCCACTTCTTCCACAATTTTATACTGCAGCCCGGTAGCCGTTTCTACCACGCCTTCCTTTTGCGCATTCTGTTGCAGAAAGTCCTCTCCAACCTTCTGATTGTACCCTGCTGAACTTTTACTTTTCCCTTTTTTCTCTCGTCTTGCCACAATTTGTTTTTCTTCAAAAATAAAAAAAGAATACCTTCCCCGCTAAACGAAGAAGGCATTTCACTCATTCCATATCCTTGGCCAGACTTAGCTTCCGCTAAAGTCGACCCCCTCAAACACCATGGATGGCGTTTGCCAGGATGAATTTAAATTGGGATCGTTGCCGACTTCCGCCAGACTCACCCACAAATCCTTCATATTACCACTGATATTCATTTCGGAAACCGGCTGAACAATTTCACCGTTTTCAATCAGAAATCCATCGATTCCATAGGAAAAATCGCCCGTTGATCCATTGGTGTTTCCGCCATTAAAGCCGGTAACCAGAATGCCTTTTTTCATTCCTTTAATCAACGCCTCCAGGTTCTTGTCTCCCTGCTCAAAAATCAGGTTCGATGTTTCGCCGGTGGTCGGCTCAGTCTCCAGCTTTTTGGCGTAATACGTATCGATGAAATAGGTTTCCAAAACGCCTTGATTGAAGACCATTCGCTTTTTCGCGGCCAGCCCTTCGCCATCAAACAAATGCGACCCCAATCCACGCTGAAGGAAAGGATCATCAGTCAAAGTTAATTTTGGCGACGCAACTTTTTGGCCCAGCTTGTCTATCAAAAACGAGTTTTTCTGCTGAATACTGTAACCATTCAGCGCACTAATTAAGGGCGAAAACAGGCGCGGTATACTTAAATTTTCAACGAGCATGTCATATTTCCCCGAAGCAATTTTCTTCTGCCCGATTTTCTTCAAGGCACGATCCAGGGCTGTCGTTCCAACTTCCGTTTTTTTCAGTTGGTCAAAAAAGATGGCACGTTCGCTCCAGCCTTCGCTCGGGCGGGCATCTCCTCCGTCAACCGATACAGACGCGTACAGGCTGAAACTGCTGTTGGACGTTTCTCCTTCAAAACCATTACTGGTAAGCATCAACCGGCTGCTGGTATGATCCGAATAGCTTGCCGTAACCGAAATAATCCGGTCATCTTTTTGATACACCTCCTTCTCCACCTGAAAAGCAAGATCGACTTTGGTTTTCGGGTCAAGCTGATCATACGAAGGATCAACGGTGCTTAAGTCCCGCTCTTCACCTTTGTAATACAAGGCCGGATCGGGCAAACTGCGAAACGGGTCAGGCGACAAATACTTCGTGCCGGCAATGGCCTGCTCAATAAAATGCGCCAGCTCCTTTTGCTCCAGGCGGTTGGTGCGGTGCACCGAATATTTGTTGTCGACAAACAAACGCACACTCATACTACTTTGAATGGCTTCCTTCAGGGTATCTATCTTTTGCTCCCGGACATCGACATTGCTGCTCTTACTTTCTGAAATGATGATACCGACATCATCGGCACCATTATCCAAGGCGTGTTGCATGGCCCACTTGGCCAGCGTATATTTTTCTTCTTGTGTCATTTTATACCATTTTTCTGATGAATTCAAGCTTATTAACTCATACCTCCAACCGTCAGCTTTTTAACCAAAACCGTTGGAAGACCACAGGTAACCGGAACTGACTGACCTCCTTTTCCGCAGGTCCAGGTTCCGTTATCAATCAAGTAATCATCAGCACACATGGTAATATCTGCCAGCGCCTGCGGCCCATTACCTATGATATTGATATCTTTAATGGGTTGGGTCAGCTTGCCATTCTCAATTAGGTAACCCGACTTCACAAAGAATGTAAAGTCGCCGGCGCCAATTTTCACCTGGCCATTGCTGAAGTTGTCCACGTAAATGCCTTGCTTTACATTGGTAATGATGTCCTCGCGGGTATGAGGACCCGTCTCCATATAAGTTGCCCGCATTCGGGGCAAAGGAACGTGCCGGAACGATTCGCGCCTTCCATTTCCTGTTGGATTCACCTGGTAGTGCTTGGCACTAATCCGGTCGTGGATGTAACTATTCAAAACACCATCTTTCACCAAGTAGGTTTTCTCGGTCGGATTTCCTTCATCATCGCGGTTCAATGATCCCCGATTGTCAGGCAGGGTGCCGTCATCAATAATATTGACAAAGCTTTCAGCTACCTTCTTACCCATTTTATCAGCAAAAATGGAAGTGCCCTTGCGGTTAAAATCGGCCTCGAACGTATGCCCGATGGCTTCATGCAGCAAAATACCGGAACCACCGGCCCCCATCACCACAGGCATTTCGCCGGCCTTGGGCTTGGTGGCTTCAAACAGCAAACTCGTACGGTCAACTACCTCTCTGGCAACCAATTCAATCAGGTCGTCCTGTAAAAATTCAAATCCTTTACGGAAAGAACGCGAGCTGTAGCCATTTTCAATTTGTCCGTCTTGCTCCATCACACAGAAAGCACCCAGACTAACCAGCGGACGGTAGTCGTAGCTCAAAACCCCTTCCGAACTATAGAACAACACATAGGCTGACTCGTCAGACAAGTTCGCATTCACCTTGGAAACGCGGTTGTCCAGCGCAAAAATCTGATCATTCAGCCGTTGAATAAACGGAATTTTTTCCGGAACCGTCACCTCCTCCCACGAGCGATTGATTCCATAGTAATCGGATGGGAAAGCTTCAACAATTTCCTGCGCCGGAATATTTTTGGATCCGCTGGCAATATTGGCTGCCGTATTCGCCGCCTTCATCAAAGCCTCAGGTGTAATGGTCTCAGAATAAGCAAAACCGGTTTGGTCTCCCTTCAACACCCGAATGCCTACACCAAAGTCAACATTGGAAAAGGCCCTGTTCACCTTGCCGTCTTCCAATGCCAAAATATTCATTGTTTTGTGCTCAAAAAACAGGTCGGCATAATCACCGCCTTTGCTCAGTGCTTTATCTGTCACTTTTTGTAACAAATGAAGGTCTATCCCGAAATGATCCAGGTAGGCCTGAACTTCAACCGACAGGGGCGTACCCTGACACGACTGAATAAAAGCAGGCAACATCATGCTTCCTGCGACAGCCGAACCGGAAGATTTCAAAAATTTTCTTCGGTCAATGTTTCTCATTTTTACTAAAATTTATCGGGTTGTAAGTTTTCATCGTTTATAAATCTCATTGTTATTGACATCCACCCCATCAGTTCGGAGCAAACAATTAAAATTACGCAATGAGAAGAAATAATAACCCATTCTTCTGCAAAAATATTTTTTTTGATTACAAAAACGACCGCATCCCCAAAGCCCCAAACCTATCTAAAAAAGGGACCACCAACCACGAAACAGAACACAAAGAACAGGACACCCCCTATTATTAATACCCACAAACAACAAAACAAGCCATCTCCACAATAACACCCCTCCCCAAAACAGGGGATAACACAAATACATTCCACTTATGTGAATTTAATATTAACATTATTACAAAATGTTGGCAACTTATGCGTATTTTTGATCCATGACTCTACTTTTGACCTAGGATCATTGACAAAAACATATCGTTAACTCAAAATTCATAACAAAATGAAATCAAAACTGGAATACATTTGGTTGGATGGATACAAGCCGACGCAAAGCCTAAGGGCGAAAACAAGAATTGCAGAAAACTTTAGTGGGAAACTGGAAGATTGTCCTGTATGGTCATTTGATGGCTCATCAACACAGCAAGCAACAGGAGGCTCTTCGGATTTATTATTAAAACCCGTTGCCATTTTTCCAGACCCCGACCGCAACAATGCCTATGTCGTCATGACAGAAGTACTGAACCCGGATGGCACACCTCATGATTCCAATGGAAGAGCTCATATTGAAGAAGAAGACGAAGATTTTTGGTTTGGCTTCGAACAGGAATATTTCCTGATGGACCCTAAAACCAACAAACCCCTTGGATTTCCGGCTGATGGCTATCCGGCCCCTCAAGGCCCTTACTATTGCGGTGTTGGCGGAGACAAAGCATTTGGCCGTGACATTGTTGAAGAACACTTCGACATTTGTCTGGAAGCCGGCCTGAACGTAGAAGGAATCAACGCGGAAGTGGCTGCCGGACAGTGGGAATTTCAGATTTTCGCCAAAGGCGCGCACAACGCAGGCGATCAGATCTGGGTGGCGCGTTACTTCCTGGAAAGAACCGCTGAAAAATACGGCATCGTTGTTGACTGGCACCCCAAACCTCTTGGCAAAGAACTGGACTGGAACGGCTCTGGCATGCACGCGAATTTCTCCAATGGCTTAATGAGAACCTGTGGCGACAAAGCCGTATTCGTTGCCATCTGCGAAGAATTCGGAAAAAACATCAAGGCACACATCGATGTTTACGGTGCTTACAACGACCAGCGCTTAACCGGTCTTCACGAAACAGCAGCCATTACCGACTTCAGTTACGGTGTTTCCGACCGCGGGTCCTCTATCCGTATTCCGGTAGGAACAGTTGAAGATGGATGGAAAGGCCGCCTGGAAGACCGTCGCCCTGCCTCAAACGGGGATCCTTACAAAATTGCTGCCGTGATTATTAAAACAACACACAAAGCAGTGGCCAAACTTTAGGCTAAATACAATCGCACAAAAAAAGCTGTCCTCCCCCGGGCAGCTTTTTTTTTATCTTCTGCATTTTAGCCCGTCTGGTTTATTTACTTTTGGGGTCAAATTTCACGCCATGCAACAACAGCAAATCAAGATCAACAGACAACTTTTCACGGAAACCTCTCACTCACCGGCCTTAATCGATATGGTAGGCGAAGAACAACTCGACCAAGTCATCGACTTTTGCTTCATTGCCAACCCTTACTACCCCACCGATGAAATGCTGGATGAACTAAAAACCAAGCTAAATACCATCATCAAAGCCTATCCGTCGAGCAACCCCAAGCTGGCCCGGCAAACCCTGGCCGAAGTGCTGCAATTGGATGCGGAAACCCTGTTTCTGGGAAACGGAGCCACCGAACTTATCACCATTGTTGAAAAATACCTGATTGATGACATTGCCATCCCCATCCCTACCTTTAGCGAATACATTGAAAAACTTCGCAGTGCCGATGCCGCCAAGCTCTACCAACTTGATCCGAAAAAAGACTACCAGCTCAACCTACAGGACTATGCCCGTTGGATTCGAAAAAACAAGGTCAGCGCGGCACTAATCATCAATCCCGGCAACCCCACCGGGCAACTGATGCACACCGACGAACTACGGCAATTCCTGACCGAAATGAAAGAGCTGAAACTAATTTTACTTGACGAATCGTTTATTGATTTTTCGGACGAACAAATTCCGAGCCTGCTGAACGAGGTCCACCAGTTCAAAAATCTGATTATTGTGCGAAGCATGAGCAAACACTGCGGTGTTCCGGGCTTGCGACTCGGCTATATTTGTACCTCCAACCCGTTTTTTCTGAAAACCATTCAGGAAGCGCTTCCCATCTGGAACATCAATTCGATTGCAGAGTATTTTTTACTGCAACTTAAAAACACCAGCCCAATTTACCACGAAACACGCTTGCGTGTTATTCAGGACATTCGGGAACTGCACCAAAAACTGAAACAACTGGATGGCTACAAAATATACCCGACCGGAAGTAATTTCATCCTGCTGAAAATTGAATTTGAACTGAAAGCTTTTGATCTCCAAATGCAACTGCTGGAAAAGTATGGATTGTATGTACGCGATTGCAGCAATAAAATCGGACTGGATCAATATCACATTCGGGTAGCTTCACAAGGCCCCGACAAAGACCAGCTATTGGTTGATGCCCTGCAGGAGATTGCTACTTCTTGCTGTTCGGCTTAAGTAAGAATAAAGCGAAACTAGAAACTGGCCACCGAATCACACACATAAGTTGGAATAATTCCGGTGGAACGGATTTTCATTTTTGCATTCTCCGGCAAGGTATTCCCGGACAAAACCAACATGGTGTCCATCCCAAATTTGTTGCCTCCCATGATGTCTGTCAGCAAAGTATCGCCAACCATCAGAATATCATCACGATTCAAGGCCTGTTTCTTGCAGGCCTTTTCATAGGCAAACATAAACATCTGAGCATCGGGTTTTCCAAAGCGAATGAAGTGCCGTCCTAAAATTTCCTCCACCATATCGGAAATACCACCAATAGCTATCGCAATATCGGTCCGGTTCAACGGGTAGTTAATATCGGTATTGGCCACAATCACCGACATGGATTTTTTCCGCAGCAGGTTGACCACCTTGTTGATATCATTGTTCCAGTCAAACCCTTCATCATCCAGAAAAACCAAGCACTGCACATCATCAACGTCTTTCAAATCCAGCTGACTGATCGGCAAGGTTTCCAAACCTGCCAGTTCTATATAATGAGCCGACTGCTCAGTCCCCAGATAAGCCACCCGTCCTCTTTTAATTTTCAACTTCAACCAGTCGTGCGCCAGCATGCCCGACGAAATAACCTTATCCGTTGTTATGCCCGGTATACCATTGATTTGGTAAATACGAGCCAACTCCTCCGGACTGCGGGAAGCATCATTGGTTAGCACATAGTAGTCAATTCCTTTTTCATCCAGAAAATCGAAGGTATTCTCAACCCCGGGAATAATCCCTTTATGATTTTTCAAGACTCCAAAAGCATCAAAAAAAACCGCTTTATACTTGGTCGCTACGCTTCTAAAATCTCTTGTTTTCATACGACATTACAATTTTAATGCTTTCAAAAGCTTGTCAATATTAAAGTTGGTATCAATAGTCGGAATATATAAGTCATAAGCTTCTTTCTGCAACTTTCGGGCATAGGAGGGCAAAAAGAAATGGGTACCATCTTTAATTACATAATTGAGAATAAAAAAGCGGTAAGCTTCCTTGATCAGGCGAACTTCGGACTCGTTTAACGGATAAATCCGATGATATTCCTTCAGAAACATCAGAAAACGATCTTCCATCAAGGTATCAATCTTATAACTAAACACCGTACGGTCGCCGACATCGGAAACCACCCGGCTAAAAAAATAAAAGTCCATCACGCGGGTTGACTCCCGAAACCAATCGTAATCCCATCGCGAATAAAACTTACCATCGCCGCGAACCGAAAAATTCCCGATGTTCCAGTCCACAAAAACAGGAATCGTTTCAATTTCGGTTGAATAATTCACCTTGTCGGCCCGAAAGAGAAACTGATCGCACTGCCGCTTGATCAAATCCTTTTGCTGCTGGTTTCCGCAGAACTTTCCGGTGTCCACATTTCGCATCAAACGATGAATGTCGGTCACCACGGTTTTGGAAGCACTTGGCAACTGGTTGCTGACATTGGAACAGGCCTTGTGAAAACGGGCCAACTCACGCCCAAGCTTCCGGATATTTTTATCCTCCAGCCGGCGGGGCATCTTGTCTTTTATTTTGATGGGATTATAGAAAACAACCCAAGCACACTTCTCCTGTTCAAAATAACGGTAGATGAATAAATCATTGCGTTTAACCAGCGACCGTGCCAGGAAATTCTCATACGGCGCCTCCAGGTTATTGGCCAGGTTGTTAATGATGACATGATCTTCCTTGAAATGCTCAAAATTGCCATACTCTGTTAGCTTGGCAAACACAGGCTGCCGTTCGTAAAAGGAGATTTTGTATACCTGATTGGTTGAGACATGGGCACTCACATCAAAAATCCCTTTGATTTCGTGCCGGTCATCAAATTCGCGCCAGGCCCGTCGTATAACCTGAAAATAATCGAGCGTCTGCATAGTCATTTCTTTTTCTGAGCTTTCCAAAAGTAATCAGAAAGACGGATTTCTAAATAATTTCGAAATACCTTTTTATCTCCCAATCCGTTACCGCACGCATAAATTCGCGCCATTCCCACTCGCGGGTTGCTGTAAAATGCGCCACAAAATCATCGCCCAATAAACTCCGGGCCACGTCCGACTCTTTCATTTTCTGCGTTGCGTCCATCAAATTAGCCGGCAGATGCTCGCGCTCATGCTGAGCATATTCATTGCCACCAGTAGCCGGTATGGTCAGCTTCATTTCCTGCTGAATCCCATACAAGCCCGAAGCCAGCGAGGCAGCCATGGCCAAATAAGGGTTGGCATCAGCACCCGACAAACGCATTTCCAGCCGGGTTGTCCGGGCCTCTCCATTGATCACCCGCACCGCCACTGTCCGGTTGTCAAATCCCCAGCTCGCGGTTATTGGCGCCCAGGCCCCTTCGCGCAGGCGCTTATAACTATTTACAGTAGGTGCATACATTGGCAAAAGAAAAGACATGCAATACAACTGTCCGGCCAGGTAACTTTCCATCAGCGAACTCATGGGAGCCTTGGGATCTCCGGAATAGAACAGGTTCTTTTTCTGATGGCGATCCCATATACTTTGATGAATGTGCCCGCTACAGCCCGGCAGTTCTTCATTCCATTTTGCCATAAAACTAGCCACAATCCCATGCCGATAAGCAATCTCTTTCACACTGTTCTTAAACAAAACCGCCTTATCTGCCGAGCGCAGCACCTCGTCATAACGAATGGCAGCTTCGTAAACTCCCGGCCCGGTTTCAGTATGAATACTCTCCAAGGGGACATCAAACAATTCCAAATCGTTATACAGGTCGTTGAAAAAAGATTGATACTGACTGGGGCGCAACATGGAGTAGCCAAACATTCCGGGAGAAATCGGCTTTAATTCCGAATAATTTTGGGCCACCAAATTATTGGGAGTACCTAAAAAGTTAAACCACTCAAACTCCTCGGAGAAGACTCCGGCAAACCCCATATCCGAAGCCATTTGCTGCACCCGTTTCAGTAAACTCCTCGGACAGGCGGCTTTGCCTGCAAGCTCATCGCCACTAAAGTCAGCCAAAAAGAAAGGCAAATCGCCATCCCAGGGAACTTTCCGGTAGCTGCTCAAATCAAGCTGAACCCGGGCGTCGGGATAGGCCGTATGCCAACCGGTCATCTGCACATTATCGTAAACTTTATCGTTGGAATCCCAGCCAAAAACCACATCACAGAAGCCCATACTTCCTTCTGCCGCTTCCAAAAACTTGTCTTTGCTAATGGTTTTCCCCCGCAAAATTCCGTCAATGTCAGCCACCGCAAATTTCACTTTATTGTGATGACTGTCCTTTAGCTTCTGAATTAACTCTTTGTTCCCCATAAAATTTACTCCATTCAGTATTTAACGGCACCTAGCAAGATAAAAAGATTGCCCTATGCAAAGCAAGGTATTTCAATAAAATAAAAACACAATGCTCCGACAAGCATTCAGCCCGTAGCTCTACACCTCAGACGATCATCAAATAATTATGATCACATTCCATTTTACTGCCCCCGAACCACCAGCATTTAAATTTCAACTCAAAAGGTAGTCATTTTAGAAATACATCCCCTTAAAACACCCCCTTCTTCATAAAAATGACAACATAAAAACAACACACACCCTAAATTCGGAGGAAATTTCAATAAAACACACATACAAAACTGAAAAATACCTATTTTTGCAACCGTTAAAAACAGAAAGAACTTCTTCGAGATATTATATTAATTAAAGCAAACCACCATGGCACATTTCAGATTTAAAGCGCTGCAAAAAGTAATCGAACGGCAGCCCGTTAAGGTCGTCAGAGAAGACAGCCTGACCTCCAACTATTATGGGATAAATGTTTTTGATCGTCCCAAAATGAAAAAATACCTTTCGAAAGATGCGTATAAAGCCGTTTGCGAAGCCATTGACCTGGGCCGGGCTATTGACCGCAAAATGGCGGATCAGGTAGCACAAGGTATGAAAGCCTGGGCTACAGAGAATGGTGCCACACACTACACGCACTGGTTTCATCCGTTAACCGACGGAACAGCAGAGAAACACGACGCTTTTATTGTTCACGAAGAAGGTGGCGGCGTGGTCGAAGCCTTTAGCGGGAAAGTGCTTTCGCAGCAGGAACCCGATGCTTCATCCTTCCCCAGTGGTGGAATTCGTCAAACGTTTGAAGCGCGCGGCTACACCGCCTGGGATGCTTCCTCTCCGGCTTTTATTGTTGACGGAACGCTGTGTATCCCCACGGTTTTCATCTCCTACACCGGTGAAGCACTCGACTACAAAACACCGCTGCTAAAATCGATTCAGGCTGTGGACAAAGCGGCCACTGCCGTGTGCCAATATTTTGACAAGAACGTAACCAAAGTCAACGCAAACCTGGGATGGGAACAAGAATACTTCCTGATTGACGAAGCGCTGTTTGCTGCCCGTCCCGACCTGATCTTAACCGGACGCACCCTGATGGGTCATGCCTCATCCAAGGACCAGCAGTTGGACGACCACTATTTTGGATCGATTCCAACACGGGTTTACTCCTATATGGAAGACTTGGAAAACGAAGCCTACAAACTGGGTATTCCGCTAAAAACACGCCACAACGAGGTGGCTCCTAACCAATTTGAGGCAGCCCCTATTTACGAAGAAGCCAACCTGGCGAACGACCACAACCAATTGTTGATGGACATCATGAAAAAGGTAGCCCGTCGTCACAATTTCAGGGTCCTGTTTCATGAAAAACCCTTCTCCGGAATTAACGGATCAGGAAAACACAACAACTGGTCGTTAACTACCGATACGGGCGTTAACTTATATTCTCCGGGGAAAAACCCCAAAAGCAACCTGCAGTTTCTCACCTTCGTGATCAACGCCATGAAAGCCGTATACGATCATCAGGACTTGTTACGGGCCAGCATTGTTTCGGCATCCAACGCACACCGCCTGGGCGCTCACGAAGCCCCTCCGGCCATCCTTTCGGTATTTTTAGGAACAGAGATTAGCAAGATGCTCGACCTGATGGAGGAAGCTGTTGTTGACCGCAAAATGACTCCGGATGAAAAGACAGCGCTGAAACTGAATATTGGCCGGATTCCTGAAATCATTCTGGACAATACCGACCGCAACCGCACGTCGCCGTTTGCCTTTACCGGAAACCGGTTTGAGTTCCGCGCTGCCGGATCATCAGCCAACTGCGCTTCATCATTAATCGTTCTGAACACAGCGGTAGCCGCACAACTTGACAGTTTCAAGGCTGAAGTGGATGCCCTGATCGAGAAAGACGTTAAGAAAGATGAAGCAATCTTCCAGGTGCTGAAAAAACTGATCATCAACTCAAAACCCATTCGTTTTGATGGCGATGGTTACAGCGACGACTGGGTAGCCGAAGCCCAAAAACGCGGTTTAACGAACATCAACAGTGTTCCAGAGGCGCTGACCGCCTACCTGAGCAAGCAAACCAAACAGCTATTTACTTCGCAGGAAGTTTTTTCAGAAAAAGAACTTGAAGCCCGCACGGAGGTTGAGCATGAGAAATTTACCATGAAAGTGCAGATTGAAGCCCGCGTATTGGGCGACCTCGCCATCAACCACATCGTTCCTACGGCGGTTCAGTACCAAACCACGCTGCTGGAGAATGTTAAAAACCTGAAAGAAGTTTTTGATGCCGACGAGTTTGAGACGCTGGCGCATGCCCGCAAGGAACTGATCCGCGAGATTGGCGGTCACATCTCATCCATCAAAGCCAAAGTGCGCGAAATGGTGGAAGCCCGCAAAGTGGCCAATGTTATTGAAGACAGCTTTGATAAAGCCAAGGCCTATGACAATACGGTTCGCCCATACCTAGATGATATCCGTTACCATATTGACAAGCTTGAACTGACGGTGGACAATGAGCTTTGGCCATTGCCTAAATACCGCGAACTGCTGTTTGTACGCTAACAAACGCAAGCCGATAACCTATCAAAGAGGCTGCTCACCGAATTTGTGAGCAGCCTCTTTTTTTATTTAAACGCTTCCGCCTGAGAGGAGAAGCTTTCCGCGATCTCCACTTAGTTGTTTACCACATCCAGGTAAGCTTTCAGGAAGCGCTGATCATTGGCATCGCTGTCTCCGTATTTTTCGCGCAGCTCGGTTAAGCGTTCGTGCATCATTTTTTGCACTTCAGCATAAGCCGGATCGTCATACACATTGGTCATTTCCTGCGGATCCTTTTCCAGATCATACAATTCCCACTCATCAATATCGTAGTAAAAATGAATCAGCTTGTATCGGTCGGTTCGCACCCCGTAATGGCGTTTCACCATATGAATGGAAGGGTATTCGTAGTAGGTGTAATAAATGGCATCGCGCCACTCCGAGCTTTCGCCGCTAACCAACTTGCGGAAGGATTCACCTTGTACATCCTGCGGAATATCAACACCGGCATAATCCAGAAATGTTGGTGCAAAATCAATGTTCTGAACCAGTTCATCCACGACGGTGCCCGGCTCAATTTCCGACGGATACATCATCAGCAAGGGCGTCCGAAACGATTCTTCGTACATAAACCGCTTGTCGAACCAGCCATGCTCGCCCAGGTAAAAGCCTTGATCGGAGGTGTACACCACAATGGTATTTTCAGCCAATCCGTTTTCTTCCAGAAAATCGAGCAACTGGCCAACGCCCTCATCCACCGAGGCAATACAGCCCAGGTAATCCTGCATGTATCGCTGAAAACGCCACTGCATCAGCTCCTTTTCATTCATGCTTGGATATTTGCGGGCAAAGTCTTCCACAATCGGATCGTACACTGCATCCCAGGCTGCCCGTTGTTGCTCATCCATTCGCCCCAGGTTGTTGGTATAAGCCGCTTTGTCCCAGGTCAAGGTCTGAGGAATGCCCAGCTCATCCATCACCTCGGGCCGTATTTTGGAGTCGCCGGCCCAGTTCATATCTTTCAGCACATTCATTTCCTGCTCTTTGGCAGCCGTTCCACGCCCTTTGTAATCATCAAAAAGCGTTTCGGGCTCCTTAAAGGTCATCCCGGTGTATTCCTTGTAGTGACGCTCGGCCGGCAACCACTCGCGATGCGGGGCCTTTTGGTGGTAAAGCAAGCAGAAGGGCTTTTCCGGATCGCGCTCTTTCAGCCACTTCAACGACATTTCGGTGGTTAAATCCGTCACATAGCCATCCAGGCGTTTTTTCTCACCATTAATGATGAAATCCGGATTGTAATAATGGCCCTGCCCCGGCAATACCGCCGAATAGTCAAAGCCCTGCGGCAAGCCATCCAGGTGAATTTTTCCGATCAGAGCCGTTTGATACCCATTTTGCTGCAACAATTTCGGGAAGCTCATCTGGTTCCAATCGAACGGCTGCACATTGTCCACCTTTCCGTTGACAAAACTGTGCTTGCCGGTAAGCATAACTGCCCGGCTCGGCGCACAAATGGAGTTGGAGACAAACCCCCGGGTAAAAATGGCTCCCTGCTCTGCAATCCGGTCAATGTTCGGCGTTTTATTGAGGCCATGCCCGTATGCACTGATGGCTTGATAGGCATGATCATCACTCATGATGTACACAATATTCGGCTTGGTCTTGGTTTTCTCTGCGGCCGGTTGGCTGCAAGCTGCCAGCCCCAGTCCGGCAATCGACAAAAGACCAATTGATTGGCTAAGGTTTATATTCATCATTAACTGTTTATTGATTTAAACTAGAAATCGTATCTCAATAAGTATTCTTCATTTCGTCTGCTATAACTCATCGCTTCGGCTTACTGCCTTTGGATAATAACTTCGGAATAAGACGTAAATTTTAATTATTCCAGTGTGTTTCTACAAGTTCCCTCATCACAGGATAAGACTCATCCGTGTCGCCAACTTCTTTCCGAAGCAGAATAAGCTCCTCTTTCATTTCTTTTATAATTCCGGCATAAGCGGGATCATGATAGGCATTGTAGTTTTCATGCGGATCTTTCTGAAGATCGTAAAATTCCCAGGCCGGCGCTGTCGTTTCTTGCTGCGCTCCCGCCATGTCCAGTGGTTGACCATAGAAAAAGGCCAGCTTATAACGTTCATTCCGAATACCGAAATGTCCGGGCCGATCCTCCAGGTGCAGCCAGTACCGGTAATACATCGATTTTCGCCAGTCTTCAGGAGTCTCCCCTTTCAGGTTGTTCCGGAAGCTTCTTCCTTCAATAAAATCGGGCTTTTCAACCTTGGCATAATCAGCCAGCAAAGCCGCAAAATCAATGTTCAAAATAATGTCATCAATGCGTCGGCCACCATTAAATTCTTTGGGGTAGCGAATGACAAAAGGCATTCGCAGGGATTCCTCATAAATCAGTCGTTTATCAAAGAAACCATGCTCACCCAAAAAGTAGCCCTGATCGGCCGTGTAAATAACAACCGTATTGTCGGCAATCCCTTCCTCTTCCAGGAAATCGAGCAACTTGCCAATGTTGTCGTCAATGGCGGCACCACTTCGAATAAAGTCTTTCACCAACTTCTGATAGGTTTTCTTGCGTTGTCCCCTAGCATCCAGGCCATCTACCGAAAATGGCAACTCCGGATACTGCGCCCAGTAGTTGGGATTTTTGGTATTCTCGAGGTAACGATCACGAAGGTTTTCAAGTACCTGACCTTTAAATGTCCGGCCAGTGGTCTCAGGCCCTGAATCGTAGAGGCTTTCCGGCTCCGGCAGCTCAACGCCATCCAGCAGATGTTTATAGCGATCGGGAAAATCAAAGGGTTCGTGCGTTGCTTTAAAGTGACACATCATCATAAAGGGCTTGGTTTTATCCCGCTTCTTCATCCAGTCGATACTCAAATCAGCAATCACATCGGTCGAAAATCCTTCATACTCTTTCCCGCCACCATAACCGTCTTCCCAGTTATCCTTGGTTTTCAGAATCGGGTTCCAGTACCTTCCCTGCCCTGGCAAAACATTAAAATAGTCAAAGCCGGCCGGTTGCGTTTTCAGGTGCCACTTCCCAATAATGGCCGTTTGGTAGCCATTTCCTTGCAACACTTTGGCGATGTTCATACGATCCGGATTCAAGGCATTGGCAAGCGTATAAACTCCGTTATGATGACTGTACTGTCCGGTTAATATGGTGGCACGACTTGGTGTGCAAATCGAGTTGGTGCAAAAACAATTGTCAAGCACAACACCTTCGCTGGCCAGCCTGTCGATATTGGGCGCATGCACATAATCCTTTAAAATTCCGCCGTAAATCCCCCAAGCCTGTGAAGTATGGTCGTCACTTAAAATAAAAAGGATGTTGGGCTTTTCTTCTGGCACTTGCTTTCCGGTGCAAGCCGAAAGAACACCGAGCGCAGCAGCCATTAAATCAAATCTGAATCTCATTCGTTTATCGTTTTATTTTCAATCGTTTTCTTTGAACTCGCAAGGAATATTATCCTGCTGCTCTGTGCTTATTTAAGCCCAGGCACATTTCCTATTTCTCAGTCTCTATTTTGTAATCTTCCCCATTTTCGGATTTCTGGCAGGATTCCAGCCAATCCATCAAGTTGGCTTTCATTTGAGCCGCCAGTTCTGAATTTTGCGCCAAAATATTATTTTGCTCTCCCGGATCATTCAGCAAATGATATAACTCAAAAGTTTTTCCGTTGTCGGTACTAATCAGTTTGTACTCTTGCGTTACCCACGATAATCTTTCCAGGTACCGAAATCCCATCGGTTTTTCACGCTCCGCTTTCGTCCCCTTCAAAACCTCTGTCAGGCTGATTCCGTCGATTGGTCTTTCTTTTGGAAAGTCCAGTTCCAGCAAATCAACTACAGTTGGCAAGTAATCGCTGGTAAAACAAGGGAAATCGGTCTTTTGCCCAGCTTCAATTCCCTGGGGCCAAACACAGAATGCCGGCACACGCACTCCTCCTTCGTACAAATCGCGCTTACGTCCGCGGTAAGGTCCGGCACTTCCGGGCGTACGCAGCTCGGGGCCATTATCACTGCAAAACCAAATCAGGGTGTTTTCGGCTTCTCCCAGCTCCTCCAGCTTTTCCCACAAACGGCCCATCTGTTGGTCCATGGCTGAAATTGTCGCGTAGTATAATTGCTCCCGATAGGAATACGAACCATACTCGTTCATCATTTCTTCGTTAGCTACCACCGGCAAGTGCGGCGTATGTATCCAAATCACCGAAAAGAAAGGCTGCCCCTTTTCTACAGAGTTTTCAATAAAAGGGATCGCCCGGTCAACAATGATTTTTGAATCGTCTCCATCCAGGTTTTCGGTTTCACTGGTCTCTTCGCCTACCCAGTAAAATGTTTCAAACGATTCTGCCGTGCTTTTATCTTCAATTGCTTTCCAGCCATACCGCAGGCTTTCTCCTTTTTCGGTATCAAAAATGGCCGGTTTTAACATCGGATCGTAGGTGGGGACCTTCGATTCGGTTACAAAATAAGTATCGTAACCATGCATGCTGGGAATACTATAATGCGTTGAATCTCCAGGACGGCCGCGATTAGCATCTTTCACTTGAGTGGTTAAGGTGCCTAAATGCCATTTTCCAAAGTGACCGGTTGCATAGCCTTTCTGCTTAAGCAGTTCGGGCAAGGTAATTTCTTCTGTTTTTAGATGGCCTGAGTTTGCATTTGGAATTCCGAGACGATACGGGTTTCTTCCGGTTAAACAACTAGCCCGGGTTGGCGAACACACCGCTGAAGCAGCATAAAAACGATTAAAGGTGATTCCTTTGCCTGCCAGCATATCCAGGTTGGGCGTTTTTATTATCTCATTCCCGTTAAATCCCGTATCTCCCCATCCCAAATCATCGCACATCACAAAAACGATATTGGGCGTTGCGGCCTTTTCGGCCTTAGTTGGTCGGGCTTGAACGAAATTACCCGGCAACAACAAGGATGTTCCGGCAATTAGTTTGATGAGGTTGGTCATGATTTGCTTATGTTTTGTGCGCGCTTATTTACCAAATACTGGCCAAAGGCAAGGCGTTCCCCTGGCTTCCAAAATTAAATAAAAAATCCTTGCCCTTGATAATTGGATGGAAAGCTCCACCAAAAACCAAAGGCAAGGACATCAAAATGCTTTTCTAATAAAACTGGAATTTGTGAATAGCTATACTTAGTCTTTCTCCGACAGTTTTAGCTCTCCTGAGATATACCTTCCAACTTTCTGAAGTGTTTCAACATCTACATCTCTAATCTTTCCCTCGTAATTTGGTCCAACATTAATAGAAAAGATATTTCCATATTCAACAGCTCCCAGATAATCGTTATAAAGATCTTCAGCTGGCTTGCATAGCTTATCATGCTTAGGCAAGGAATAAAACCAGTCAGCCCCACCTTCATGCTTGGGAAGTATGGGATAGGTAAATTCAGCCACTAAAAAATCGTCATAACTATCTTTAAGGTGATGTTCATTCCATACCGTTGATTTATCGCCAATAGGTCCGGGTTTTCCTCGCTCACGAAGGTTTAAACGGCCGGCAGTTTCTCCAGTATTAAAACCAATAAAGCAATTGGGTTGAAACTGGTGAATAAAATCAACGGTTTCTTTGTGCGATAAACCTCCATCTCCAACGGCATGATCCATCCAGAAAAACTCGATGGGGCCATATTGAGTACAAAGCTCTTCCAACTGTGCCTTTTTCATTTCCGGGTTAGTACCACCTTTCATCCAGCCTCCGTCTTCGGCTCCGGGCCAGTTCCAGTCACCTTCAGAAAAATAGAGTGCCAGTTGTATGCCGTATTTATCACACGATTTTTGAAGTTTAGCCAACACATCAACCCCCAGCGGACTGTTGGTCACTTTTTTATCCGTGGTTTCTGTATCCCACAAACAAAATCCATCATGATGCTTAGCCAGAAAAAGGATATATCCCATTCCGGCTTCTTTAGCTACCTTACACCACTGGTCGGTGTCACAGCCCGAAGCTTGAAAAAAAGAAGCATCTTTATCCAATGTTGGTGTCCACTCACTTCCATAAAAGGTACTGAACGACCAGCAGATAAACATGCCGAACTTCATCTCTTTAATTTGTTCTGCTCTAACCTTATCGTCAATCCTTTGGGAGTAGTCTGAAGTAGAACTGCCACCACATCCCAACAAGATTAATCCGGCCATTAATAAAGAAAATACACTTCCTGATTTCATCGTTTTTTGTTTATGATTTGGTACCAATAACAAATACCTCAACTTCAGCAAAGGAAGCCAGGCCAGTTTGCCGGACATCCGATCTGGATACCAGTTTAACAAATCGTCCTTCAACGGTATGCGTAAATTTTATCCGCCGACGAATGGGGTTATTTTCAATATTACTGAATGTTCCGATTGCCTGCGGTTCTCCCCAGCTTTTCCCATCCGTGCTTACATAGCAAGCATATTCATAAATAATCCCAGCCTTTTCACCATCCTGACGGGGTAAATAGGAAAAGCCATCCAGCGTCAAATTCGTTCCTAAATCCAAAACAATTTCATGCGGATGAGCATGTTTACTTTCAGCTAACCAAAAGGTTTTGGGATCATTATCAATCGCTTTTGCCGAACTGGCCTCCTTCCGGCCGTCCACAGAAACCACGTTCCACTGTGCTTTAGGTACCCCAAATTCGGTGATCATTAAATCCGTTTTGAAACCGGTGGCTTCATCCTGGGCATAAGCATGTACTTTTCCTCCTAAAGCCAGCTTAACCGGGCCTTCGTATTTTTGAAAATCCGTTGATTGGGGTTCTTCTCCAAGCGCATAAAAAACAGAAATTCCTTCAACGGCTTCAAAACTCAAGTTTCCCAGAATATCGAACCGTGCCACAGGATCGGCAACCAAACGAGGCGCGCAGTAAATTCCCAAATTGGAAAGGGTTAAGCAAGGAGCTTCCGTTTCCAAAGTCAAGCGCAGCCTGGATGTTGTTACATCATCAAAACGCAGAATCCGCTTATAGCCAATGGTTGTTCCCTGTGTCAAAGGCTTGTACTTCCCATCGTCTTCATACTCCAGAGTGAATGTATGTACCCGTTGGCCGAGGCGGATATACTCCTGAAGCAATAACCGGTTCAGGGTTGTTTCCTGCCCAAAATCGATGGTAAGTGTGGCTTGCTGAATGCTATCATTGGTTGCCCAGTAGCTTTCTGTACTTTCGTCAACACATCGGTCAGCCGCAAATTCGGCCTGCCCTCCGCGATAGTCACTTGCAGTAAGGGTGGCATTTTTAGCCAGGTTAACGGCAAACTCCCGCTTGACCTGCTCCCTGAATTTCAGCAAAGCTTGCGCATCAACATCTCGAATTTGCCCGGTTGGTGCAATTGCCAATCCTAAATCCAAAGACGATCCCCGACCAATGGAGGTATAGTACAAATCCATCAAATTGGCTAAACTTCTTGGCTGATGTCCGGTGTGAAAATACCATGCTTTGGGCCACAGCAAAGTGGTGTTCACCTCTGCCGGAATCCACTCGTTTCCGTCGGGATCACCTGTTCCCAGCTTTTTCGTGTACTCCTGATTTCCCTCTCCGGGAAATTTACCTGCTGTGCTAATTGTATTCCAGTTGGTTTCGCTACCGATGCCCGCTTCGTTTCCAACCCAGCGAACTCCCGGGCCCACATCGCTAAAGATTACCGCATTCGGCTGGTGTTTCTGAACAATGGAAAAGATACTATCATACCCATAATAGGTTCTACGATCGATGTTTCGCAGTTCGTTGGCTCCACCGTAATAGCCGGTACCACCATTGGCGCCGTCAATCCAGAATTCGAAGATTTCTCCATATTCAGTCATCAGTTCTTCCAGCTGCCTGTAAAAATAGTGGACATACTCCGGACGCCCGTATTCTGCATGATTTCGATCCCAGGGAGACAGGTAAACACCGAGTTTTAATCCATACTTTTTGCATGATTTTGACAAATCGTCCAGCACATCGCCTTTTCCGTCTTTCCAGGGGGTGGCTTTAACCGAATAGTCGGTATACTTGCTGGGCCACAAACAAAAACCATCGTGATGTTTAGCCACTAAAATCAGTCCTTTCATGCCTGCTTCACTGGCTACCCGAGCCCACTGGTCGGTATCCAGATCGGAAGGATTAAACAACTGGGGATCGACATCGCCATAGGCCCATTCCTCTTCGGTATAGGTATTCAGTCCATAACAAACAAGGCTGAAATATTCCATTTCATGCCATTGCAACTGTCCCTCGGTTGGCACCGGCCCATAAGGCTTAGGAGGATCAACTTGTTGCACACAAGCACTCAGCAGGAGCAACACAATAAACAAGCAATTGATTTTCATCGTTTTATTTCGCTAGGTTCTCAATTAATAGTTTGTATTATAGATTTCGTTTAACACGATTGTCTTCTTAAAATGGATGTCGGTAAGATTTGCTCCTCCACTCGCGTTTCGGAAGCGTCGATTTTCGCCAGCAACATCTGCCACGAAACGTCTGCCATCAGCTCAATCGGCTGGCTCACCGTGGTCAACTCCGGATCAATAGCCACTCCCATTGGATCATTGTCAAAGCCAACTACTGCAACATCTTCAGGAACCCTGAATCCGGCGCCTTTCAGGTATTTAATTGCTCCAATGCCTACGTCATCACCAACAGCCAAAATAGCATCCGGCTTCTGGGGCAGTGCCATTAACTTTTTCGCTCCCTCCATGCCATCTTTCATGAAAAAATCACCCCGAACCAAAAGCTCTTCCTGAAATTCCAGACCAACATCAAGCAGCGCTTGTTTATAGCCGTCCAGTCGCTCCTGATAAACATTGAGTTTAATAGAGCCGGTAATGAATGCAATTCGCTTTTTAGGCATGCTGTTAATGAGCTTAACAGCTTCGTATGCCCCCTGATAGTTATCTACAACAACCTTTGAAACGGCTTCCTGTGCAGGAACCCGGTCGAAAAAAACCAAGGGAATATCCTCTTGTTTGAAGGCGTCAAAATGCGCTCCAGTAGTGGTTTCCTTCGACACCGAGGCCATTACGCCAGCCACCCGGTTGTCAATTAAAGCTTCAACATTTCGCTTCTCGGTAGCCTCCTTTTCATTGGACTGAAAAACCATGACGGAATACCCGGACTGGTTCGCTTTTTCGGACATTTCGGAGATAAACTTGGCAAAAAAATGGTGCTGAATATTGGGTACCAATACGCCAATGGTATTGCTCCGTCTGTTTCGAAATCCCTGGGCCAAACGATTGGGGCGATAGCCCATTTCTGCCGCTTTATCCCAAACCTTTTTGCGGGTTTCATCACGAATGGACTTACTGTTGCGCAGAGCCAGCGAAACAGTGGTGTGATGTACGCCTAATTCATGAGCGATATCTTTAATGGTAATGGTCTTTTTCATGCGCTGATATAGAGATAACAAAACTGCAGTTCTCACGTGAGAATTCCAAGCACCTCACAAGAAAAATTCTAGATTTATTCTGCAAACTCATTCCTACCCCAAAACATTGCCAACAAAAAAACCGCCTCTGTAAAAGGGCGGTTTTCTGTTTCTTTGGATTTTATAAAAACAAGGATCAATCGAGCACTACTTTGGCAACCACCGGCTGATGATCCGAAGGGTATTTCTGGTCATTTACTCTGAACATTAGCCTATGGTCAATAATTTGGATTTTGAACCATGGCCCCTTGACTCAAGTCCATTTGAGTTTGAGGAATGGGTTGATATTCGTGTTTCCCCGCTACAAATGCTGCATTGGCTAAGTGAGAGCGAAGCTGTTTTTCAGTTTCGAAATAGCTATTCATCACTTCGTCAGCAATACCCCACCGAACAAGGTCAAAGAACCGGTGCCCTTCGTGCGCAAACTCCAGACGACGCTCTGTGCGCAAAGCCGCTAAAGCTGCATCTTTCGATCCGAATGCAGTTTGATAACTGTCAATGACATAGTTGGCTGCATCAGCACTGCCATCCATCGTTTTGACATACATGCCATCGCGGGCACGTTCCCGAACCATATTGATATAAGTGCGGCCTGTTTCAAGGTCATTGGTTTCGATAGCTGCCTCAGCACGCCAAAGGAGTACATCTGCATAGCGAATGATGTAGTAGTTGACGGCTGTAATGTATGGCCATACCGCCAAATAATGAGGGGAGTTAGTTGACAGTAGTCGCTTTTTTGTAATATGGGGTCCGTATACCGAAGCTTCACGTGGTGTCCAGTCATAAACCTGAATATCAAAAAACGGAATACCGTGGCGGCCTAATGTGTGATCAAGTCTCGGGTCAATTGGATCAGCGTCTTCAAGCATGGTATTATCGTAAGCTGGCAAGCCATTAGCATCAGTTTTAAAGGCATTGACCAGGTTTTGGGATGGACGAAGGAAGCCATAGCCTGCATAAGGGCCTCCGGGAGACATTAAGCGGTCTCCGATAGAGCCATTGTAGTTGCTCGGAGAACCATCATTAATTGAATACTGGATCGCAAATACAATCTCTGGCCCATTGTCATTATCTGGCAAAAAGACATCGCTGAAGTTGGTCATCAGGCTATACTTTTGCGATTCAATGACATCATCGGTTTCAGTAATCACATCATCCCACTTTTTCTGAAACAGATAACATTTGGCCAAGTATGCTTTTGCAGCCCATTTTACCGGACGTCCGGGCTCAGTTTGCTCTCCGGGAAGTACTTGGGCCGCGGCTTTAAAATCATCTTCAATTTTTGCCCATTGTTGTTCGTTTGTTAAATCAGAATTTGAAAGAGCATAGAAATCTTCCTTGGTAACAACCGTTTCGTCAATGTAGCAAATATTGCCATAGATTTTTTTGGCTTCAAAATGATAATGCCCTCGCAAAAAGCGCATTTCTGCCAAACGTTGCTCTTTTAATGAGGCGTCAAACTCTTCGCTTTCATTCAAGAGACGAATGGCCAGGTTGGCACGACGAATTCCTTCATAAAGGGCTAACCATTTACGCTCGATGTCTTTAACGGTTGGGTCGGTTGCAAAAATCTCCATTAGGTGAATTTGGTTTTGGTCACCAGTACCACCACCACCTTTATAAGCATCATCGGAAACAACATCGCCAAAACTCCAGTTTGATGCTGGAGAATTGTATGCATTCGAGGCTTCGTCAAATTGTCCATTTAAAACAGAGTAAGCTGAAATAACAGTCTTTTCAACATTCTCTGGTTTTAAAATCTGATCGGGTGAAAGCTCTCCAATTGGGCTTTCCTCCAGGAAGCTATCACTACAACTACTTAAAAGGAATACGCTTAGAATCAGAAAATATATAATTCGTTTCATGATAATTTCTTTTTATGGTTCACTGATTAAAGATTAAAATCCAAGGTTTACACCAAAGGTGAATGTTCGGGAAGGAGGATATAATCCACGGTCAACACCAATATCCAAGTTGCGGTGTTCCGAGCTATAGTTTTGTAAGCCGACTTCCGGATCCAGTCCATCGTAGCCAGTGATGGTAAATAGATTTTGGATTTGAACGTAAACACGGAGCTTACTGCTGTTGATACGTGATGCCAGCTTATCGAATGTGTAGCCAATCGTTAGGTTTTTCAGACGGACATAGGAAGCATCAGAAATGTAATAGGATGAAGGACGGATGTTGTTGTTGGTATCATCCAACGATAGGCGAGGAACTGTTCCGCCTGTGTTATCTGTACTCCAGGCATCGTGCACATGGTCCAGCTTGTTGTAAGCCGAAAGGTTGAAGAAATCTCCGTAGTAACGGGTTAAGTCCCAAACTTCGTTGCCAAAACTGCCATTAAAGAATAAGGCCGCATCCAGATTCTTGTACTGGAATCCAAGATTCAATCCTAGAGTAAAATCAGGATGTGGGTTCCCGATAAAACCACGGTCATCTCCATCTAAAACGCCATTGTCATCGGAGTCCTCAAATTTCAGGTCACCAGGCTTGGCATTCGGTTGAACCTTATGGGCATCAATTTCTGCTTGATCTTGGAAGATTCCCAAGCTGCGGTAGCCATAGAATGAAGAGATGGGCTGACCAACTTCAGAACGAGAAGTTTCCTGATCGAAGTTTACACTGTGCAGGTAGGAGCCTGGCAAAGCGATGAAGTCAATGTCATCAGGCAAACTAGTCAATTCATTTTTAATGTGAGCGACATTTAGGCTGGCATTCCATGAGAAATCGGCTTTGCGAACACTTTGGTAGTCGATCAACAATTCAATCCCTTTGTTTTCCATTTCACCCACATTGTCCCAAACGGTTTGGTTGGTACCACCAGCAACCGGAGGAAGAGGACGCTCCAAAAGTAAGTCTTTGGTTTTCTTGAAGAAGTAATCGGCAGTAACACTTAAACGGTTATCAAAGAATCCCAAATCCAATCCAATGTTGGTTTGAGTGGTTGTTTCCCATTTTAGATCGGCATTTCCGTTCCTACTTTGAGTAAAACCGTTGTAAACAGAACTTTGTGCTCCGTCAATCGCGTAGTTTGAATGATTTGGGTTGGTGTAATAACTTTCAATTGTGGCGTAAGGAGGAACATCCTGGTTCCCGTTTTGTCCCCAACCTAAACGTAACTTCAGATTATTTATGGTGCCTTTGTTGAAGAAATCTTCTTCACTGATTCGCCATCCGGCAGAAAGAGCCGGGAAGTTCCCCCACTTGTTGTTGCCAAGTTTTGAAGAACCATCACGACGGAAGGTGAATGAGAAAAGATAACGACTGTCGTATGTGTAATCGGCTTTTCCAAAATAGGAGGTCAATGAGGAGTTTAAGCCACTGCCCGAGTTCTTCTGAGTGCCGCCATCTCCTGCATCCAGGTACCGGAAGTTATCTTCTTCATAAGGGAAGCCTTCACGCGAAGCGCTGTTTATTTCGTAAGTTGATTCAATGGCTTCCATCCCCCCTAACAGATCGATCTGGTGTTTGTCGTTAATTCGAGTGCTATAGGCAATGGTATTGGTCCATATCCAATCGAATTTCCAGCTATTGGTTGTCGACAGGGTGCTAATGGTGCTGGGGTTATGTGCTCCTGTTTCCTGAAACTTAGGGCTGAAATTTCTCCGGTAATAATTGGAGTAGTCGGCACCAAAGTTCGTTTTTAACGTCAGGCCCTTAATGATTTCCAGCTCAGCATAAATATTTCCAAAGAATTTAAGTCGTTTGTGGGGATTATCCTGGTTATGGAAAAGTTTGGCGTAAGGATTTCGGATGTCACTTAAAAAGGCTCCGGCAAAGTTGCCATCCAAATCATAGACAGGAGCAATCGATGGGTACTTGTAAGCATCGTAAACCACACTACCCAAAACACTGTTCGTTTGCGCTTGGTTGGACCACGAGTGAGATAACGAAAGGTTTTCGCCAATTGTCAATCGGTCAAAGAAGCGGTATTCTGAATTGTAGCGGGCGTTTATCCGTTTAAAATCGGTGAATTTAATAACTCCTTCCTGATCGAAATAACCCAAAGAGAATGATTGGTTGGAATTGTCTCTTCCGTTGGAAATACTTAGGTTATAAGATTGAACCAGCGCATTTTGCTGAATTTGGTCTACCCAATTTATATCGGTTGATGGCACCAGGCTATTTTCATCTAAAAACGTTGGGATTGTTGGTGTAGCGCCCGTTCCGTAAACATCACTTACAGGTGTCTTTCCATCGTTTTTGTGGGCTTCCCACAGCAGGTCGCCATAGTCTTTTGCATTCAACGGATTCAGTTGCTTGGCTGATGATTGCACTCCCCAGTAAGCATCGAAGCTAACACGAGCATCCCCTTTTTCTCCTTTTTTGGTCGTAATGATAATCACCCCATTGGCAGCCCGCGAACCATAAATAGAGGCTGACGAAGCATCTTTCAAAATTTGAAGTGATTCGATGTCATTGGGATTGATCATGTTAATGCCTGATTCGACAGGGACTCCATCGATAACATATAGCGGATCATTGTTCCGAATTGTACTGAATCCCCGAACCCGAACAGACACGCCTCCACCTGGAGCATAATCCCCAACGACATTAACTCCGGCCATTCGGCCTTGAAGCATCTGATCAACCCCGGCTACTGGTGTGCCGCTCAAATCTTCAACGTCAACGGTTGAAACAGCTCCGGTTAAATCTGCTTTTTTGACCGTGCCATAACCAATTGCAACGACTTCTTCGATGCCAATAGTTTCGTCTTGCAAAACAACATTGATTGTACTGCGTCCGGCTACTGACACTTCTTGTAGCTGCATTCCTACAAAGGAGAAAACCAAAACAGCCTCTACCGGAACATTGGGTAATTCGTAAAAGCCTTCACCGTCGGTGATGGTTCCGCTTGACGTGCCTTTAACCATAACAGTCGCTCCGGGGATAGACTCTCCGGAACTGTTGGTCACCGTCCCCCTTACCGGTTGTTGTTGAACGGTTGTTTTTTCAGTGATGACTACATTCTTGCCAACAAATTCAAATTGGTAGCCATTGGGACTCAAAACTTCGTCCAATATTGTTTCTACAGTCGCATTTCTCACTGAAATATTAATATTCCTTTCGTCATTTAAGAGATTACTGGGAACAAGAAAACCAATACTGAGCTGATTCTCAATTTCTTCAAAAACCTCCGTCAGACTAACGTTTTCAAAACTCATAGTTATTTTGGCGGTTTGTGAGTTGCCGGTATTGGCTTTGGCCAACATGGCTGAAATCAAAATTAAAAAGACAACTAAACGCATCATGAGATACCATTTTTTCAAGTAACAACGGGATATTAACCCGTAGAATACAGATTTTTTTTTCATAATTTTGTCCTATTATTTTTTATTAAAACTCAAGGGATTGGTAGTCCCTTATTCCAGCGGGCAATATTGGTAGTATTGCCCGTTTTTATTTCAAATAGATTAAGTCGGGCTCTGGAAACCTTTCTTTTCGTTCAACTTCCATCGGAATTGAAATTTTTAGCATTTTGATGACTTCGCCAATAGAGGTCTCCCGGTGTATGGTCCCGGAAAAACGATAACTATCGGCAAGTTTGGTGTTTTGATAGATAAACTGGACATGATAGATTTTCTCCAGTTGCTTGGTTATGTTTCCAAGAGTTTCGTTCCTGAAAATCAGTTTCCCATCTTTCCAGGCAACATAAAGGTTCGTATTTACTTCGCTAATAGTAACAGTGTTCTTTTGTGTATTTAGTTCAAGCATTTGATTCGGTTGCAGCAAGTATTTTTTTCCTGAATTGGGCTGAAATTCTACCTGCCCTTCAACCAAGGTTGTTTGATAGATTGGTGCTCCCTGTTGGGCTGAAACATTGAACTTGGTTCCGAGTACTTTTATTTGAGCCAGATCTGTTTTTACAATAAATGGTTTGTCGGTCTGCCGGGTAACATCAAAATAGGCTTCTCCATTAAGTAAGACTTCCCGTTTGTTGGCATTGAATCCATTATCGTAGTCCAGGGTAGACCCCGGACGCAGGCAAACCATGGTTTGATCCGGAAGTGTGACAATTGAGTTGGCGTAGGGAGTTGCACGAATTGAAAAATCCTGCTTGGCCGTTTGATTTTGTTTTTGGTAGAAAAAGTGAGAGCCCCACCAACCAAGGTTTAATACCAGAAAAGCAATTGCAGCATACCGAAGAATGAAAAAGGAGTTGAACCTTTGGGCTTGGTTATTTTTTCCTGTTTGCCGAGGCTGAATCTTTTCCCAAGTCTCCGAAAAAGGGACTGCCGGCTTTTTATCCGCCGCTTGCCCAGACCAGGACCAGAGTTTATGAAGATCAGCAAATTCATGGGCATTTTTATCATCATCGAGCCATTGGTCCAGTTTTTTTAGTTCATCCTGGCTGGCCTGACCTTGAAAAAAGCGTGCTATGATTTCGTGAATATTTCGCATTCGTCGAATGTGTTTGTAATAAAAACACTAACTGGAAGTTGAACCCTACATGGATTGATAAAAAAAACGGATTTTTTTATGACAGGCTTAAGTAAAATAAAACAGGGAGTTTAAGGGCTGCTTCTTTTGAACCCAAATAAGGAGCAAGCTCTTCCCGAAGCTGCTTGAGCGCTCTGGTTATGTTGGCTTCAACAGCTTTGATTGAAATATCCAATACAGCAGCAATTTCTTTGTTGCTTAAATCTTCGAAGCGACTTAATTGAAAAACTTTTTTGCATTGTGGACTCAAGCCCTGAATGGCTTGTTGCACTTTTTCGAAAAGTTCCTGGTAAAGCAAAATATCTTCGCCTGTCTTTTCAAGCAGTTTATGACTGATTGAGTTGATTAGGTATTCCGGTTGATCTGTTGTTTGAAACTGTTTTTTTCGCTGCCGAATAACATTCAAACTTCGATTGCGCACCAGAATGAAAAGATAGTTTTTGATCTCATCGTCGTTTTGCAAATGGATTTCGTTTTCCCAAAGTTTGATGAAAGCGTCCTGAACGACGTTTTTGGCATCTTCTTCATGATACAAAAAACGTTGGGCAATGTCATAGTAAACGTGGAAGAAACGATTGTAAATCGTTTCAAACTCATTTTTTTGAAGTGGTTTTAGTTTTTTGTTAGCCATATAGCAAGCAATCTTTACAAAGCTATGAAAAATATTATCGTCCTTTTTCTGCTTTTAAACAAGCCTGTTGTTAGCAATACTGAATTTCGGTTTAAGATATCCGCTTCATACTAAATATAAGAAAACAATGTTAACAACCCGCAAACAATGAATGACTCAAAACTAAATACTGAAGTTTGCCTTAAGTTTAACTCAATATCAAATCTGTATAATTAGGTAATAACGCCCTCACTCATTCATCCAGAGCTGTTTGTTCTATAAGAAGAGCAATTACTTTAAATGCGCTTCGCTCTTATTGATGCTATATATCGCTTGCATTTGCACTAAACAAGAAATTACAGATTAACAGAAAAGATGGAGTAATGACTCTTCCAAGGCACTTCTAAAACAGCTATCAACAAAAAAACCGCCTCTGTAAAAGGGCGGTTTTCTGTTTCTTTGGATTTTATAAAAACACGGATCAATCGAGCACTACTTTGGCAACCACCGGCTGATGATCCGAAGGGTATTTCTGGTCATAGCTGTCTGTTAACACGCCGTAAGACATCACGTTAACATCCTCACTAACAAAGACGTAATCAATTCGATTGTTCATTGGGGCATCAAACTTGAAACTATTGAAGGTTCCTACCGGGCCATAAGGAGGCATTTGAGTAACCGCATAGGTATCGTTCAAGTAGCCGCTAATGTTTTGAATCTGCTCCGTTTCAGGAGTTGAATTTAAATCACCCATGAAAATAATGGTTCCATCACCTGCTATTTCCTTCATCTTTTCAACAACCAGAATACCGGACTGACGCTGCGCCTCAACGGCCTGATGATCAAAATGCGCATTGAAAACAAAGAAGGTCTTTGCCGTCAGTTTGTCTTTAAACTCACCCCAGGAACAAATCCGTCGGTGCTTGGCTTCCCAGCCGTAAGAGGGTTCTTCAGGTGTTTCGCTCAGCCAAAAATCACCACTGTCAAGCAACTCGAAACGCGATTTCTTATAAAAAATTGCGGAGTGCTCTCCGGCCTGCTTACCATCATCGCGCCCCACTCCTGTAAAGGCAAATTCCTGCATTTCCAACAGGTCATTCAGTTGCCCAATTAACCCTTCCTGCGTACCAAAAATATCAAACTCATGATAGCGAATCAGCCCTTTCACTTGTTCCTTTCGGTTTGGCCAGGCATTTTCGCCATCATTTGGCGTATTGTAGCGGAGGTTGTAAGAAGCAACAATCAGCTTGGTTTCAACTTGATTGGTATCCGATGTGGTTTGTTTGCCATTGCATGCAGCAAAAGCCAGCATCACAAAAATTGAGAAAAGGAATTTTATTTTCATTGTTATAAATTATGAAGAACGAATGGGTTCATTTCCATTCGTTCCTGTGGTTATTCAATCCGTTCTTTTCCGTATTAAAAACCCATTTCGCTTACTCCCATCCTGGGTTTTGTTCCAAGTTAGGATTCATCAAAACATCATTCTCCGGAATGGGATAGTAATAATTCCGATCGTTCCAAACGCGTGGAATGTTATCCAACCAAGTCAATTCTCCCGAGGTTCCGTTGGTCAGACGCTGTGGGTTGGGCTCACCATTGATGGTCTCTCCCACCTGCACAAATTCATACGAAACATCGGGCAGTGGATTCGGAACTTGTTCAACAAAGATAACATCATCAATCCCATCTTCATTCAAATCCATCGGAACATTTAATGCCGGCACATAAAAACCACGCCAATTCATTTTCATTAGCTCTCCGCGTTTCCATCGCACTAAGTCGTTGAAACGAAAGCCTTCCATAACCAATTCAATAGCCCGTTCTCTTCTGACTTCCAATATTACCGGATCACCAATTTCCGGAAAGTAGTTTGTTTGAAGGTACGAATCAATCTGAGTGGGCAACTGATCAAGCCCTGAAGTAATGCCCGCACGTGCGCGCAAAGCTCCAATGGTCATTGCCCAATCAGCATCGTTAAGAGTTCCCAGCTCAGCTTTAGCTTCGGCGTAATTCAACAACACTTCGGCATATCGGAAAATGGCCACTGAATTGTCATTGTAATCTCTCAAATCATAATAAGTATCATCCAAAACCCATTTGATCGGCTGGTAGCCCGTCAGCACATAACCGAAGGATGGTGGCGCCGGAATAATTTGTCCGCCATGCACCCGCGTGTAGTCGCCCAAGCGAATGGTCTGTTTCAAACGCAAGTCCCGTTCTTTTACTTCTTCCCAGAAAGGCTTGGTTTCATAACCGGCTTCAGCTGCAAACGGAGTACCATCCAGGTTCAGGTAGGTATTCACAAAAGTTCGGGACAAGCTTGACTTAACCCCGTAGGTAGGACTGGTATATTTCCAGTTGGCCGCATGCAGAATACCTAATTCCTGGCTCATAACCACGGCCAGCATCACTTCGGTATTCACCGGGTTTGTGCTTACAAACAAGTTGCGGTAAGCCATGTCGGCATCCCCGGAACTATTCAGCGCATAGCCTGAATGGTCAATAACTTCCTTGGCAGCAGCGGCAGCTTGCTCCAGCCAGGCATCAGCCGAAGCCTGAAGCCCCAGCTCGGTATGGTACTTACGGAAAGTTCCTTCGAACAGGCAAATGCGCGCTTTAAGGGCATAGGCCACCCATTTGGTAATGGAGCTGCTGGAGGCATCACTTTCTTTGCTGATGTGTGTGCAGGCATAGTCGATGTCTGCCAGCACCGAGTCCATCACCAGTGTCCGGGAATCTCTTCCGGCATAAAGCAATTCCGTGTCATTGATGTCCGGCACTTGGCTGATCCATGGAACATCGCCAAATCGCTTAACTTTTTCGAAGTAGAAAAAAGCCCGGAAAAAGCGCGCCAACCCCATGTAGTGTTCACGAACCTCTGGAGCAACGGCTTCATCGGTATTGTTTTCAATGAAGAAATTAATATTCCTCAAGTCAGACCAATTCCATCCTGATGCCTGGTTGGGGCCATAGCTGTTGGTGAGGAACTGGTTAATGGAATTGCTGGCAATAAAGTCAGACATGTCATCGCCCAGGTAAATATCCTGAGCCGATGGAAGGATGTTATAAAATGAGTTAGAGTACAATTTGAGTCCAGCCTCGGTGTTAAACACGGGCTCTTTAGAAACCTCGGCTTGCGGCAGTTCCACCATTTCGCATGAAGTCAGCAGCAAGACAAACAGCGCTATATATAAATTGAAATACTTCATCGTTCTATTTTTATTTTTCATTAATTACTAGAATGTTGCTGAAATTCCGAAGGAAACTGTTTTCAACATGGGATAATTCAGCACGTTTCCGCTTCTGCGTCCACTTCCCGATGTTAATTCCGGGTCTGACCCTCCGATATTCTCCACATCAAAATCTTTGGTTGTGCGGTACAAAGGCGACCAGGACCAAAGGTTTTCGCCCGACAGGTAAACCTTGGCTGACGACAGGAAGGAGATTTGCTGCATCATGCTTTTAGGCAGGTTGTAGCCCAGTTGCACATTCTTCAGCCGGACGTAAGCGACATTCATCGTATACCGGGTTTGTTTCTGATTGAGCTCTCTTCCCCAGCCAGCAACATAGCCGCGGTAGCGCGGAAGAAAAGCGTTCGGATTACTCTCCGACCAAATGTTATCCAGGTGCCACTTAGGCATGTTGTTGTAAGGGCGGTTGTATTGGCCCCAAAAGTGACTGGCCTCGGCATCGGGCCACCAATCCTGCTTGCCAACTCCTTGGAAAAATCCGGAGAAAAAGAAGTTGTTCCAGTCACCGCCCAGGTTCAAACCAAAGGTATAGCGAGGACTTGCATTCCCGATCACCTTCAAATCGCCCGAATCGCCAACCCGGTTTTGACCAATATTGATTTTTCCATCGTTGTTCAAATCCTGAAACTTGATGTCACCAGGCAAAAGAATATTGTTGGATGAAACCCGAATATACGATTGATCGGCATGAGCCTGAATTTCGGCCTCACTTTGGAATAAGCCTTCAGTTACAAATCCCCAGATCTCGCCAAGCTCCATGCCTTTATAATAGTCCGACAGCAACTTATCCGGGTTGTTGAATTTCGTAATCACCGATTTATTGTCGGCCAGGGTGAAACGCACATTATAGTTGAAAGGTTTGGCGGCTAACTTGAACTGATCGCGCCAGCTAACAGTCAATTCCCAGCCTTTGGTTTCCATATCGGCATAGTTGCCCTTAGGCACGCTGGCCCCAAATACGGCCGGAACCGGCAAGCCACTGGTATACATATCGGTTGTTTCCCGCTTATACACATCGGCTGTAATGTTTAACTGATTGGAGAAGAAGCCCAGGTCCAGACCAAGGTTTTTAGTGGTTGCCGTTTCCCATGTTAATCCTTCCGGAATCACATTGGGCTGTGACGTAACCGCTGGTCGTGTTCCGTTGATGACGCGTCCCAGCTGCGAAATATTAAAAAGTTCGATGTAGGAATAAGGCGACACATTACCATTTCCCAACGAACCGTAAGAGGCCCGTAATTTTACGTTGGAAACTTTTTCATCATCCAGGTTCCAGAATGATTCTTCAGAAATACGATACCCGACAGAAACCGAAGGGAAAAAGGCCGTTTGCTGGTCGGACGGAAATTTAGAAGAAGCATCCAAACGACCATTCAACTCCACCAGGTACTTGTCTTCAAAACTATAGTTTAACCGATAAAACTGACCGGCAACACGCCACTTATTGTAATTTCCGTCAGTAGTAATATTTTCCCCAATGGTCAAGGCAATATTTTCGGCATCCTCAAACAAAATTCCATTTCGTTGCCCTGAAAATGACTCATAGGTACTTTCTTCATAGTTAAAGCCAGTCATAACTTTCAGGTAGTGCTTTTCGTTGAAGGTGTTTTCATATTCTCCATAAATATTGGAGGCCAGGTAGTGCGTATCAGCACTAATCCGACGAATATCATTGGTTGTTGTTCCAACATAGTTCACAACACCTTCCTGCCGGCTGTAAGGTACTTGTATCCGTCTTCGTTTCTTAGATTGGTTGTTGGTTGAAAAGGTAAAATCGCCTCGAAGACGCAATTTGTTATTGAGCAAACTGGCCGTTAAGCCGGTGGTGTTTTTAATAAACGTCCGCTCACTGTCCTCGCCGTTTTTGCCGTAGTACATGTCTCCTACCGTATAAGCCCCGGCATGAGTCAGCGTTCCATCCGGGTTCAGCATGGGGGATGTGGGGTGCCCTTCATCGGCAATGTTTCGCCAGATACCGCCACCTTCACCAACATTCAGGGGTTGGTGGTATTTTTGCTGCGAGTACTCGGTATTGTTATCCAGCGTTAGCCAATCCGTAATTTTAATGTCTCCCTTCGCTCTGAAGTTATAAATGGAATAATCATCAGAGTTATACCGAAAAAGGCCTTCCTGATCATTGTAACGACCGGAGACATAATAGCTCACTTTTTCG
Source organism: Sunxiuqinia rutila (assembly GCF_050589705.1). Classification (NCBI taxonomy): domain Bacteria; kingdom Pseudomonadati; phylum Bacteroidota; class Bacteroidia; order Marinilabiliales; family Prolixibacteraceae; genus Sunxiuqinia; species Sunxiuqinia rutila. The sequence goes on along the minus strand of NZ_JBNGOT010000001.1, from coordinate 319,099 downwards.
TTGCTCCCCGAAACTGAAATATTCTGATCCACCGAAGTCAGCTTGTCTTTATACAACAAGCCATACCAATCCGTACTTCCATAATAGACATAGTTCCCATCGCTGTCAATTTCGTAGTCAGGCAAATCGGGGTTCTCCGAGCGCCTTTTCAGCTCTTCCAAATAAGCCAGCGAAAAAGCCTGCGTTTTATTAATCGAGGACGGAATACGGCTGTAATCATTGTAAGCATTGTAGCCCTCACTGAACCACTTGGCATAAGTATAACCATCTGTAACAAAATCGGGCACAGCGGTAGGAGATTTAATTCCATAGTTCATGGTGTAATTCACAGCAACCTTCCCGCTCTCAGGTTTCTTCGTTGAAATAAGAATCACCCCGAAGGTTCCACGGGCTCCATAAATGGCTGCAGAAGCGGCATCCTTCAATACGGAGATATTTTCGATATCATTTGGATTCAGCAAACTTGGATCTCCCTCAACACCATCAATTAAAATCAAGGCCGAGCCCCCTTGTCCAATGGAAGCGGCCCCGCGAACCTGATAGCTGGCACTCCGCATTGGCTTTCCGTCAGCCAAATTAATGGTCAGGTTGGGAACGACACCTTGTAAGGCCTGCGTTAGGTTATTAACCGGACGGTTGGTCAAGGTTTCTGAACTAACTTGCTCAACAGCACCTGTCAGATTCACTTTTTTCTGAGTACCATACCCCACAGCAACCACTTCTTCGATACCAATAGTTGCATCCGCCAGACTAACATTAATCACGACTTGGTTGCCCACGGCTACTTCCTTTGTTTCCATCCCAACGAACGAAAAAATCAGGATAGCATCAGCAGGTAGATTGGTTAAAGAATACTTCCCGTCAAAATCTGTAACTGTCCCCTTGGCTGTTCCTTTTATAACGATTGCGGCACCGGGCAACCCTCCTCCCAGCGTATCCGTCACCTTCCCGCTAATCGAGCGAACCGGTTGATTCGTTTGTGAATAGCCGTTTAACGCAATTGCTTGCATTACTCCGAGCAGTAACAGCAAGCCCATTAGTTTCATCCTCACTAGAATTTGGCCCGACTTCCCTGGAAGAGAAAATCCGGCATGAATCTTCTTGTTTTTATTCATACTTTTGAATTGTCTTGATTAAATAATTCATTTATTTGATCTCAAACCCGAAGGGCACGCAGGCCTTTCGGGTTTCCTTTTTCTGGCGGCAAATCTAGACCAGCCTTGTTACAGAAAGATTACAGTGAAATTAAGTTTGGACTGTTTTCTGATTCTCTTGAATTATTGAAGCAGACTCCCACACTATTTTATAAAAGAAAAGGCCGCCCATTAAAAAATGAACAGCCTTAAATTTCTAAAAAGAGAAATGTGTTACCCCCAAAGACCTGAAGCAAAGAACGTAACTAATGCAAACTGAAATAGCCAGATCTCATTTGCAGCCTCGAATATGGGGAACAAGAGCAGGTGAAGTAGGTATTTCCTCAATTAATTCTTTTCAATTCTTATCTCTGCTTTTGAACGATCCACCTCCATTCCATGCTCATTAAACCAGCTAAACAGGTCTTTCCCCATAGCCATGCTTAATAAAGCAACGGTATTATTCATATCATACTTGGTTATATTCTCTTTGGTAGCATGCTTTCTCTTTAGTCTAAAATAATCCGCTAAAAAGTCGGGATTTTTGCTTCTTAATTGCTCAAAAACCCAGTACGTTTTTCCCCAATGAATATTATTCTTTGCTCCCTTATCTAATTCATCGCCTGTTCCAGTCAGGTTGCCACGAATATCATAGTTCTTCATTGACGGATCATGTTTCAATGCTCGTTCAATTGTTCTTTGAATACGCCGCATACCTTCTTCCTCATAGCCCATGTCCATCATCACCAAGTTACCAACATAGGTTGCTATTGGCTCATTCCAGACTTCAGCAAAAGGAAGCACCCAAGAGTGAACAGATTCATGCGTCAAAAATTCAATCATGCTATCTTCCCGTTCAGGAAAGCCTCCCCACCAAACGGCCAGGGCTACGACTTTTCCACTTGAAAACCCACCACCGCCAGTTGCTAGCAATGTGATCTGAGAAGCCATCCCAGGGGATAATGAAACTCCCATTCGATTTTCAATATAGGGAAATGATCGTTTATATACATCCACCATGCTGTTAGCATATGGTTTCATATAATCGTTAAAACTCAAGTTGAAAGTTCCGTGATCTTCATTGTATTCTAACTGATCAATTCCCCTTCCATGAAACTCTTTTTCCTCATCAACTTTTTTACCTGAGACTATATCCTTTAACAATGGACGCCAAATAACCTTATTAATGGAATCTCGCGCACTGGGATGATTTCCAGCTAACGCCCTTGAAGAAACTAAAAGAGTACCTTTCCCAACTTTTCTTTTTGCCATTACGGGTTGCTCGGCAGCATCCTGAACAAGAATATCCCAGCGATTGGATTGATCCAATTTAAATATTGCAGCCCCTTTGCCTTCTACTGTTTCTGCTTTTACTTTTTCAGTGGCAGCTAACGGGTACTGAGCTGGCCCTGTGCAAGAAGCTCCAAAAATATCAAGCAGCTTGTTTTGCGAAATACCATTCTCAGTTCCCATAATAACCACTCCGCCACCTTCAGTGAGAAAATCCTGAATTGTTTTAATATCTTCATCCGTATATTGCAGGCGATCATCACAACTCAGCAGGATCAACAGGTTTGCATTGGAAAAATCAAAGTTATACAAGTTGCACCAGTTGGTTACTCCCTTCCCGTCAGGCAGGTATTGCTGATGAAAACGGTTATCGGCATAAAATGAAAACTCATGCGATAAATCGGTTACCGCATGGACAACTACTTCTTCATTTTCAGCTTCTGCAGGCCCTTTACAGGAATACAGAACTGAAAAAACAGAAAATAATACTACTGTTATTAACTTAATACAATTCATTAGAAATAAATTTTAATAGAGTGAACAAAGTCCTTCAGGTCAACCCTGCATCAATAACACTCGTCTATCTTTTAGTTTTTATATCGTGATTATCTTAGAGCTCTTGTTTGTAATCCCCTATCTTCTCTAACTTCACGGCTCCCGCTTCAGACACTTCTATAAGTGCTGCATTTAGATTGAAGATTTTCCCATTGAATTCAACCTTTTCCAAGCGCTGTTTCTGCAACGAAAGCCCTGCTAATCTCATAAATGGAAAGAGGTCTTCGCCTACAGCTATTGACATGTCTTCGACCATTTCATCCCAGGTCAGGCGATGCATTGGAGTTTCTTTCCAACGCGTGTGCTGAATATATTTCCAGCGGGGATACCATGTTGGTCCATACCGGTCATCCAACTTCTGCCAAATCCACCAGGTCTTGGTCCAGTCCTTGCCTTTTCCATACTTTTCTCTGAGTTTTTCATTCTCGTAATGGGTCACCAAATCAAGCTGATCTCCACTGGAATCAAAATCAAAAAGACGATTACACTTCTTCACCGGATAGTCCCTTAGTCCTGTGTCAAACCAGGCATCAACTTTTCCCTGGAACCAACCGGCGTGGGCTTCGCCACGGTTAGGTATCGGGGTAATTCCGGCCACATTCCCTTCATCGTTTACAGGCCCGTGCATCGTATGAGCCAATTCATGTGCAAATATGGAAATGATCCCCTTGGGAGAAAGGCTAATAATTCCATTCTCTTTCGGCTTATAGGCATTAACGGCCCATCCGCCACCGCCACCTGATGATAAAACCAAGTACATTGGCTCCAAAGTAGGTTTCGAAGGCAACCATCCTTCAATCAATTCTTTTGCTCTTGGAACATCCTGATTGACAGCTTGAATCAATTCCGGTTTTTGATTTGCGGCATAAAAAAGAACAATATCATTAAACTGTTTTTCTAATTCCGGATAAATTCCACCACCGCCGCCATTAGCCATTGGATAGCGCGGCTCACCTCCTACCGGATCTTTTCCTGTTGCTGCTTCCTGCAGTAAAGAAACCAGCAAACGATCTTTTTCTGCTGCTTTTAATTCGTCGCCTTTGGTATTACTCAACAGTTCCTCATGACCAACAACAATAACCTTTCCTTTGCCAAGCTGTCGAGAAGCTACTACAGGATTTCCCTTTTCTCCTTTAGCTTTTACTTCCCACTCGTTATTACAGGAAATAGTTGCATAAGCCACATCGCGATAGGCATCACTCTCTGACGTAAATTTAGCTCCAAATCGACTACTAAGCTGATTGAGCGACCACTCCTCAACCAACTTCCCAGCTGTTGGGGTAGTTCCAAAAATAATTAAGCCACCTCCTTCATTTACAAAACGAACCAAGGCCTCTTGTTCTTCAGGGAGGTAATTTTGTGCATTAAGATCCGTTTGAGTAGTAATAATGACATTGTATTCGAAGTTAGGATACCACGCAAAAGGATAAATCTTCCGTGTTTCATCCCAAGGCATCCTTACTCTGCATTTTCCATTTGCATCCAGCACCGAATTTAAAGCAGCTTGATTTCCGATTGCCCTGAACCCCTGATTGTTCAATCTCCGGGGCAAGCCCCACATCGTAGCAAACTTACACTGGTGGGCCAGGTCAATCATCACATTCAAACCATTATCTTCAACAACTGGTTGAAGCGGTAAGGGATATTGCTTGGCAACTGACACTGGTAGAGTCTTCCCGGTCTGCCAATACGAATCAATTTCATCATAAGTCAACTGTTGTCCCTGACCGACGTTAGAACTCAACAGCAAAATCAAGCTAATTAAAATGGAGTATTTGAAAGTCATTGTAGGTAAATTTTGGTTAGTAGTAAAGATTATTAATGTCTGATGGGTTGAAGCTTTTTCCTTTCTTATGGCAATTTCTACCACTGCATTGTTTCACGTTTCTATTCTCCCGCCTCCTATCCGACATAAAAAAAAGCAGGCCTTACCTCCGTAAGACCTGCTAAAATTATCATTAAGGCTTACTCCAGTTTTTTAGAGTAAGGAATTCGCATCTTAATTTCCCAGCTTCCTGAGTCATTGATTTTTATTCCCCAACGGATGTAGGCTTCACAAACAATCTCCCCGGTTGTTTCATCCACCTTATAGTCAGACCAATCCTGCTCACCATAATCCGCCTCATAGGCCTCTTTATCAACCGTAAACGCATCCTTGGTACTCAAATAGTACATCAACTCTCCCCAATTATTCCTTCCAAACTGAGGAAAGGGAGGAGCAGGAAGCGAAAAGGTCGTGCCTGTTTCATCTGTTGTTGTTTCCGTTGAATTATCATGAAAATTTTGATAGTAGCTTGCTCCATTAGGATAGCGAACTATTTTCTCTGGAGCAAATGGAGTATCATCGCTATCAGTAATTATCATCTTTACGCGAACACCTTGCTTTGGTTCTTCACTTGTTTTCTTAACCGCAAAATAAGGATCAGTTCCATTTAAAACTCCGGGAACCCTATCATCGTAATCATTCTTCAAATGAGAAGCAAAAAGAGCCTTTTTACTTCCATCCAACTTAATCAGATTATTCCTTACAATCATCTCTTTCGGAAACTCAACAGGTTTAAAATCCTCCAGCTTTACAATTACATAATCGTTTAGCTGACGTTCTCCCCTCACATTGGATACATTGACATCGAGAACAAAAATATTCTCATCGGCAGGAACAAATTTAGAAGCCTGGGTAAAAGCCATTTCACCGCTAACGTCATTAATCAGGATACTTGGTTTATCCGCCAATTCCAGTTTGGCCTCAGCCAAAGCAAGTGTGGTATCCGTATCCGGGTTAAATGATTCTTTCCAAATCAAAATCTCATGCTCTTCCTGTAGTGCATTTGTCGGATTTCCATTCTTATCTCTTATGCCAGTAATTTCCCAATGCATAGGATAAGTTGACCCTTCGACAGAAGGAGGCGCGGAAGTCATAAAAGTTCCACGCGGAACAAAGATTGTATCTTCCAAAGCATATATATTATCGCTAATATAGCCTACCTCGGGGGCCTCACAAGAGACCATAGCTGAAAGCAAAATTACTATATAGAATATCTTTTTCATTTGTTTATAATTTTTTACAGTAATCCCATTAACTGTGGAATAACTTCTACTTAAAAACATCTTCACATTTTCAAAAATTATCATCCTGGCTATTTCATGATCAAAAAAATAAAAGCGGCAACAACCAAGACTCTAACTCTCTCTTACCAAGACTCTTTAATTTATAGCAAACCCTTACAGGTATTCTCACCCCGAGTCGCTACTTCTTTTTGTGATTGAACAGAACATGAGTTCCTTGTAAAACATGGATCACGCCGTTTGTTGAAATAAGATTAGAGGTACGGACAATTATACGGGTATCATCTTCAATATTATCCCACTCATCCCATTCTTCTCCTTTCTTATACGTAAAATATACATACTCAGGCGGAGAGCTTAACTCATTGCTATACGAGTTAAGGTCTGGTTCCAACGAAATACGTCGTGTTTCTCCATTAACCGCAGTATAAATTTTTCCTTCCTTTGACATATCCTCACGAGCAATTTTTTCGGCAAATACATATCCCCCCATATACTTCTTCAGAGTATCCGTCGGAATATCATCAATCGTAAATTCTGCTAAAGGATCGGTCTCTCTTAATTCAGCAAGAACAGCATCAACATAATTTCGAACAGAAAGGTTATTCGCCACAAAAAGAGTTGTACTCCCATCAACTTCGTCTGCCAGTCCTGCTCGCTCCAGCAGTATCGCCATTGTATCCAGCTGAGGGTGAGATTTCAGGAATTTCATCGTTGACATGCCTACAAAGGAGTCACTAATTCCCCCATCCACAATGTAATCGTCTTCACATGAAAAAAGAACACAAACTACTGCTACTATTAATAACAAATTCTTCATAGCTATTTTAGTTATATTTTATTATCCAGTAATTAATTAAATCTTACCTCTCCAATACTCCGTTTGGACAATGGAAGGGTTATTCGAAATGATTGATGGAGAAATAGGCCAAAAATATCCACGCTTTTTGATCCGGTTGGTATTCATCCAGGAAACTCCTTCGTAGTAATAATCCATCCGAATCCGGTCAAAGCCGGAGTGCCCCTCTCCAACAAGCTCGATTGCACGTTCGTCAAACAGTGCTTTTAGTAGGCTTGCACGATCAGTTCCACCTGTATAGGCAGGAACTCCAGCTTTAGAGCGAATTAAATTTAAGTCTGCCACAGCAGCCGCTGCATTGTTCAGTTTTGCATTTGCCTCAGCACGAAGCAAGTAAACATCAGCTAAACGAAAGATCAAGATATTTGATTCCAAAAACTGCGAGTACTGATCTTCTGAATCCGGATCTTGTGATTGATGGGAATACTTCATCAGGAAGTCCTCATCGGGCGTACTGTAATCATAAAAGAAAAGGTCTTTCCGGACATCATTCTCCCGAGCTTCATCTTGAGCCATAAACTGATTTCCATAAAAGTCAGGATCAATAAAAGGTGATTTATTCGTATTCCTGTTTTTCCAAATAGGATAATTCAAGGTTAAGCCCGTAAAGGCATCATCCGCATTGCGCATCCGCATCGACTCGTTCATGTCTGAACTCCAATTAATTTCAAACAAGCCGGTTTTAGACTGTCCAATACACATTTTATTAAACCCTTCAACTCCCTCAGCCACATAATCAATTAACTCGACATTTCCATTGTCAATAACCGATGTAGCTGATGCAATACATTCATTCAGCATTTCCTGGTTATTATTATCCCGGCTTGCATACCACAAGGTAAGATGTGCTTTCAATGCTTCCGCACTTGCCTTATTAGCTGTTATCGCCCATCGGGGATCATCTGGGGTAGAATATTCCAAATTATCAATTGCCTTGTCGACAGCCAATAAAGCATGATCCAGAACATCTTTTTCAGGAGATCGGGGGATTTCTACAATAAAGCCATCTTCAGTTACCAACTGATCCGATGACTCTACAGACTCGGTTACGATTGGCACATTTCCCCATACCCGAGTAAGATAAAAATAGGACAAGGCCCGAATAAAAGCGGCTTCCCCAATAATCCGTTTTTTATCTTCAACTGAAGAAAAAAGCTCATCAGGCATCTCCTCAACATAGCTTTCAATTGTGACTGCCCAGTTCGCTGCCCGGTAAAGCTCTTTCCAGCTTTGTGAATATCCTCGATAAGGCAGGTTATAGTTTCCACTTCCTTCGATATAATTTGTGATCCAATTACGGCTATTCATGAAAGTCATTCCTGTAAACTCTCCCCAGAACATGAAATTTGATTGGACAGTTACAGCATACTTTAAAAGGCCATAGGCTCCTGCTAATGCTTGTTCGGCATTACTCTGGTTTACCCAGAATACATTTGGGTGGGTTATTGTTACCGGCTCTTGGTCTAACAAATCATTACAGCTCTGGCTACTAAGCAGTAGCATGAAAGCAATAAATATGTGTGTTATCTTTTTCATCGTATTCAATTTTTATTTTTTTAGAACTTAACATCAACCCCAAATGAGATGGTGGATGCCTGCGGATATCCATTACCATAAACGTGTCCTTTCGCATTAACCATGGTTGCATCAACCACCGCTTTTGACCGTTGCCATTGATAAGGATTAAGAACTGACAAGTATACTCTTAAACGAGAAAGCCCATAGTCGCGAATAAAACTTTTCTTATCAAAAGTATAACCAATAGATGCATTGGTAATTTTCCAGTAGTCACCACTCTCCAGCCATAAAGTTTGATTCCCTCTAAAACCATAAAAAGCTCCTAGACTTGGACTGGTAGGATAAAGGGCGGGGAAGCGAACTCCAGCTGCTCCATCTCCGGGCTTTTCCCAAAAGCTATAAGCACTTAAATCAGCCAATCCTGTTTTCGCCCAACCATCTCCTCCGCGATCATAGCGGTCCATATAGCTATTAAGTACTGTATTTTTGATATCTGCTCCGAATGAAAACTGACTGTATGCTCTCAGGTACCAACCTTTATATTGAAGGTTAATATTGAATGACCCCAAGATATCTGGAACAGGTGAGTAGTCAGGCGCTAACTTCAAATCATGATCCTCATTGAGAATATAATCCCCATTTAAATCTTTCCATATTGGAAATCCCGGACGAATTGCAGCCCATGCACCTTTTCCGGCCAAAGGCTCTCCTGTGTAAGGATTTACCGGTAACTGAGATAAATCATCAATAATATAATCATTCAGAAACATTTTATATAAGTTAACCGGCAATCCGACTACATAGCCATAGTCGTCTCCAATATAATCTCTGTTTCCGCTCGGCAATTTACTGATGAAATTCTTATTCTGAGATAAGCCTGAGCTAAGTTCTAAACGCAAGTCATTATTCCGGGGAAAGACATGCCAGCGAACCATTGACTCCCAACCGTAATTAAGAATACCTGCAACATTTGCTTTTGCTTTATTGTAACCGGAGTAGGCTGGGAACCGGACATCAAAGAATAGTTTGTCAGTCAATTTATTGTAGGCATCAAATGTTACGCTTAACCGTTGCTTAAACATATCCAACTCAAACCCCAGGTTCCATTGGCGTGAATTTTCCCATGATAATTTATTATTTCCAATGCTATTATAATTCGGAACAACTCCAGTTACTCCGGCATAAGAGGAAGGGTTCATCTGATTGGCCCCAAAATAAGTTCCACTATACCCAAGTTGATAGCTACCAAACCTCAAGTAATTTTCGGGAAACTGTTTCCCGTTAATCCCCCAACTAAATTTAACCTTTGCAAAATCGACAAAGCTTTCTTTCACCAAGGCAAACCAAGGCTCATCAGAAACCACCCAAGCCGCTGAAAAGGAAGGGAAATGCGCCCAACGCACATCAACTCCAAATCGGGAAGATCCATCTATACTGTAGCTCGCTCCAACAATGTATCTCTTTTTAAACTTATAACTTACCCGTCCAAAGTAAGAGATCATTGCATTGGATGACAATGAAGTAAAACCTCCAACTTCTTCTTGGGTATACCGGTCATTAATTACCTGGATGGCATCACTACCAAAACCAATGGCATTCAGCCCCATATCTTCATAACGGTTGTAATCAACCTTTTGCCCTAAAATACCGGTGAACTGATGCAATTCAGTATCTCTATAGTAGCTCAAATAGACATCTGAAGAAAGATTCTTACGGGTGAAAAGAGAATAACTGGCAAATCCATCTCCTTCGGTTCTTGTTGTTGACGGTTCATAAAAATTCTTCTTATTACTGTCATAAACAAAGGTCTGTTGCGAGTTTAAAGTAAGACCTTTAAAAAGATCCAAAGTTGCAAAATTTGAAACTGTCGTAGTAATTGATTGATCAGTATTTAACTTCTCTTCCAATTCACCCTGTAATGATGCTATCTTTTCATCCGTTACGTAAAACAGCGAAGAGTTCAATGAATTAGGATTAACTGGCAGGGCCGGGTTAGAACTTTTGTCATCCAGCCAAGGGTTCCCTTGTCCTGTTTGCTGATCAGTAAATACTATTCGTGTATTTAACTGATTATTAAAACGCTTACCTACCTTGCTATTGATATTGGCCGATAATGTATATCGATCAAAGCCAGTCGCTCTTACGACCCCCTTATTATCATCATAACCGAGGGAAATCCTGTAGTTTGCCTCTTCAGATCCTCCTCTCATGCTCACATTATACTGCTGCTTAATACCTGTTTGATAGAACAGACTTTGATAATCCAAATTATTGTTAAAAGCATAGTTCAAGCTGTCTGACAGCATAATTGGTAAATTATCTGACATTTGCTCGCCAGTTGTCCACCATTTTTGAACCATATCCATTTTGGCTTGTCTTTCAGCTGCCCCAATAAGCATTGCAACTCGATCAGGTTTAGGCTGAAATCCATAATTTGCAGTAAAAGTAAATTCAGGCTTAGCTAACGCTTTTCCTTTTTTGGTATTAATAATAATTACGCCATTTGCCCCTCTGGAACCATAAATTGCTGCTGCTGAGGCATCCTTCAAAATATCAATACTTTCAATATCCGCTGGGTTTAAGGATGCTAAGAAGTCCGTATTAGAAACATTATAACCGGCAAGGTCTTCCAATGAGGTCTGCACCCCATCTACAACGTAAAGCGGATTACTAAAAGCAGTATTCGCATTCAAATCGCCCGAAATACTTGTATTACCGCGAATTGTTAATGCCCCTCTGGCTCCGGGAGCTCCACTAAGTGTCACATTCTGTATTCCGGTTGTCTGAGTTGCAAGCAAGGCACTAACATTCGTTACAGGAATATTCTCCAAATCTTCACTACGAACACTTGTAACCGATGCTGTCAGATCTCTTTTATGTACCGATTGATAGCCAATGGCAACCACTTCTTCCACGCCAATACTTTCTTCTTCCATCATTACATTAATCGTAGTTTGGCGCCCAACTTTTACCTCCTGAGTCTTCATTCCTATGAAAGAAAATATCAGAACAGCTGACTCCGAGTCGACAGTCAGTTCGTATTTCCCATCAACATTAGAAACAGTCCCTTTAGATGTCCCGGCAACAGCAATCGTCACTCCAGGCAGTGCTCCCCCATCTTCGTCTGTTACTTTACCGGTTATAACCCTATTATTTTGTGTCAGTTGCAAAGTCGACAAAATGATGTGTCTCTCTGAAATTCGATAACTCACATTGGTGTCTTCAAAAAGAAGGGATAACACATCGTTAATACTACTATTTCTAACTTTAACCTCTACTTTCCGATCCAAATCAATCGCATCTTTATTATACACGAAATAGTATTCACTTTGATCCTCTATCTGAACTAAAGCATCAACTACCCTAACATTCCGAAGATCCAGTGAGAATTTTGCGTTTTGGGAATGAACCTGGAGCCCAAATGATTGGATTACTCCCAACATTATAAACAAAATCGTAAACTTCATTTTCAATACAATTTTTCGGGGATGCCTGGCTTTTAGATAGCTACAGGCATAGAACCCTCTGTTTTTTTTCATACTTTTGGTTTGATTTGTTAGTACTTAATAAATCGTTGATTTTTTCAAACTTTAAAACAGGAAAGAGTTGCCGCTCTTTCCTGTTCTTTTTTCGCTTCATGTTTGAGTTTGTATCATATATTCTATTTTTATTATTATTTCAAGTCAATAAACATTTTCGGTCTTAGTATGTGACTTTATTCACATCCCGACTGATCACAATTTTTCGTTTTGAATAACTTCCGTCAGGCTGTTTTTCACGCTTAATATAGTTGATCGTTATCGGGATCGAGCTGGCAAAGATGTCCAATACCTGCTCAATATTTTCGTCAATGAAAGTGGCATATAATGTATAGTTCCCCAGCGAGGGATCAGTCATTTCGATATCGACATTGTACCAGCGCTCCAGCTTGTTGACAATCCCAGCAAATGGTTCATTCTGGAACAGCATTTTACCGTCTTTCCACCCGGTAAACACATCCATCTCGTCTACTTCAGAGGCACGTATTTCCTGGCTTCTGATGTCGTAGGAAGCCGAATAGCCCGGTTCGAGCAAATACTCTTTGTGACTTGCTTTGAGGATCAGTGTTACTTTGCCTTCCACCAGGGTGGTTTCCACTTTCCCGTTATCTGCAAAGCCGTTCACATTAAAAGTAGTCCCATACACTTTTACAGTCAACTGGTTGGTCGAAACCTGCATGGGCATGCTCTCATTCTTCGTAACTTCAAAATAAGCTTCGCCTTTGAGTTTCACCTCGCGGGTAGAGCCAGTAAAAACCGATGGAAAGGAAAGACTGCTTCCCGAATTGAGCCAAACTAGGGAGCCATCGGGTAAAACAACTTGTGTTTTGGCTCCAAGGGGAGCCCGAAAGGTATTAAAGGTCTTCTGGCTAGCCGTCAACGAATTAAGGTTAGGGGTACCTGTGGATGCCTGGTAATAAAAATAAATGGTTGTTAAAAGTAAGGGAATAGACAAAATAGCTGCGATATGAGAAACCCACTGCATCATACTTCTTGATCGAAGTCTATGCTCGGCTGAATCAGGTGTAGCAGCAAGCCTGCTCATCAGCCGTTTTGAGGCCTGCTTCCGTTCTTCCGCAGCAAGCGCTACTGGAATAAATACCAATCCGGCAATAAACTTTCTGGCATAAGCCAACTCCTCTTCAGAAAGTTCATACTGTCCCTGTATTCTTTTTTGCTTTTCGGCATTGTAGTCGTCAAAATTTCGGATTTCAGTCTGAAAAGCCTCATCTGCAAGTAAGTTTGTTAATTTATCGTGTACCTCCATGAGTTTATCTTTCTTGCCGTTTTAATAGGTAGAGGGCAAAAAAGCAAAAAGGTACTACCCCAAATCAATCTTTTTTTGAAATAATAATAGAAGCGCCATCAATAGCTCATCCCTATAATCGATACCCTCCCAGAGTTGAGAGTCAATTTTAGTTCGAAGATTCGCAATGGCCCGTTGCATCATATTTTTAATGGTCTGTTCCTTGACATCCATGATCCGGGCAATTTCGGCATAAGACAGGTTGAAATAAAAACGCAGGAAAATTAATTCTCGTTGGCGGTCAGGCAGACTATTAATGGACTGGACTAACAAACTACGCAATTGCCTGGAAGTTTCTTCAACTTCAATAAACTCGGCTGATGAGAAAGAAAAAGCTTGCGAATCACTATCTTCAGGATTCCGGGAGGTAATTGCCCAATTGATTGCTTTGTTTTCAAGAAGTCTTCGTCTTACCGAAGAAAGGAGGTAAGCCTTCGTGTTTTTCACATCACCCAGAGTTGTTCGTCTCTCCCAAATCCGAAGAAAAACATCCTGTACCGAATCTTTGACCAGGTCTGGCTCATTAACAATCTTCAGCCCATAGTGATATAAATCCGAATAAAAATGATCGAAAAGTAGCGCCAAAGCAGCATGATCTCCGGATTTCATCTGTTTCCAGGCAATTATCATTTGGTTTGTGTCCACGCTCATTTGCATATTTGATGACAAAACACCCCATAAAAGAACTAAAATATTTATGAATACAGAAATGCATATACTTTATCTTTTCATTTTACGTTTTTCCATAACGAACAAATTTGGTTACTTTTATTGCCTTAATCAGCCTTGTTTCATGAAGCGGACCTATTTAATCAGTATGCTCTTTTTAGCCCTGTTTGTTTTGGGCGCTTGTTCCTCTCAAAAACATTATCGTTTAGGAACAGTTTCTTTTGAAATTGGAGAATACTACCGGGCCACCGAAAAATACCGTAAAGCTTACCGCAAGGATGACAACCTGCAGCATAAAATGGACATGGCTTACAACATGGCTGAAGCCTTCCGCGCCACGGGAGAATATGGGAAAGCAGCCATTTGGTACAAAAATGCCATCCGACGCCAGCACCCCGATTTCAAAGCCCTGCTTTATTATGCAGACTGTTTGCGGGCCACTCAAAAATACGATGAAGCCATTGAAGCCTACCAGCAATACCTCGACTCCGTCCCCAACGATGTGCAAGCAATCAATGGGTTGGATGCCTGTCGTTACACCCGCGACTGGGAGGAGAATCCCTCCCGCTATGTGGTTAATCCGGTGCGCGAGCTCAATTCCAAATACAGCGACTATGCGCCTGTTTTTGTGGGCGGACGCGACAATGAAATTTTGCTGACTTCTACCCGTGAAAATACGGTAGGTAAAAGGCAAAGCGCCATCTCCGGAAGTTACTTTGCGGATATATTCCGGGCCGAATACCAAATTCAACGGCAAAGATGGGGAGCACCGGTTCTGGTTGATGAATCGGGCATGATCAACTCGCCCAATGAAGAAGGAGCCGTTGCCCTGTCGGAAAATGGTGACGAAATGATTTTCACCCGGGCTCGTTATGACAAGCAAACCGACTTGGGGGCTGAACTCTACCGCGTAAAAATGTCACGGGGCAATTGGTCTGAGCCCATAAGGCTGGACTTGGTTGGTGACAGTCTGATTGCAGCTCATCCTTCGCTGTCGGCCAATGGAGACACCCTTTATTTTGTGTCGGACAAACCCGGCGGCTATGGCGGCAAAGACATCTGGATGACAACAGCCAGCGGAAACACCTTTTCCAATCCGGTGAACCTGGGGCCTAAAATCAATACGCCAGGAAATGAGGTTTTCCCAACCATCCGCTCCAATGGCGAGCTTTATTTTTCTTCAGACTACCACATGGGCATGGGCGGACTCGACATTTTTAAAGCCACCCGCAATGAGGAAGGCGAATGGCACATCCAGAACCTGAAGTCGCCCATCAACTCCACGGGTGATGATTTTGGCATGGCATTTATTGAAGGCGAAGAGACCCGCGGGATGTTTGCTTCAAACCGGAAAGGTTCGCGGAGCGATGATATTTACTCCTTTTATTTGCCTCCTAAAGTTTTTCGTATTGCCGGTGAAATTTATGACAAAGAAACCAATCAACGGTTGGATGGCGCCCGCATCCGGATTATCGGAACGGATGGCACCAACCTTAAAATGCGGGCTGACAATGGGCAGTTTCAACTCAAACTGAACCCTGAAACAGAATACGTTTTTGCAGCGTTTAAAGACGGCTACCTGAATGATAAAGGGCGCGAATCCACCATTGGTTTGGAAGACAGCCAGGATTTCCGCGTCAACTTGTACCTCACCCCTACCGATGCGCCCATCAAAGTTGACAACATCAACTACGAGTTTGGAAGCTGGGAACTACTGCCCCAATCGGTCAATGCCCTGGACAGCTTGGTAACAATTTTGGAAATGAATCCCACCATTACCATCGAGCTGATGTCGCACACCGACTTTGTGGGTTCCGAAGAGTTCAACTTCGACTTGTCGCAAAAACGTGCCCAAGCCGTGGTTGATTACCTCATTCAAAAAGGCATTAATCCTGAACGACTGGTGGCCAAAGGCTACGGCGAAACCTGGCCCAAGAAAGTAACACGCAACATGGCTCGTCAATATGATTTTCTGAAACGAAACGACGAGCTAACCGAGGAATTCATCAACCAACTTAGTCCGGAACAACAAGAAATTGCCAAAGGACTGAACCGACGTACGGAGTTCCGGGTTCTTTCAACCGATTTTTACGAACGCTTTGCACCCGAAGTCGAGAAGTAATTGTTCCACCGAATTCCGGAATTTAAACAGAGCCAAAATCCGCCCCGTTAGTCAGATAAGAAGGACACTCTGAACAATACTTTAAATTCGAAACAAAATTTCGCCAATCGTTTTTAAGACGTGCGAAAGTGACGTATTTTTGTAGGTCGATTTATTCAATAGATCGATACTATTGCGTAATGTTGCTTTCAACTAAAAGAGAAGAAATGACCAAAAAATATTTCCCGACGCTCCAGAATGTTAACCGGGCCAAATTGACCCTCAACGAAATTTTATCGTCCACTCCCCTCATGGAAAACATGAACCTGTCGGAGCAGTTTGGAGCCTCCGTGTTTTTAAAACGCGAAGACCTGCAGATTGTGCGCTCCTACAAAATTCGTGGTGCCTACAACAAAATCAAAAGCTTGAGCCAGGAAGAGCTGAGGAACGGCGTAGTATGTGCCAGCGCCGGAAACCACGCGCAAGGTGTGGCATATTCGTGCCAAAAGCTGGGGATTCACGGGAAGATTTACATGCCCACCACCACGCCAAGACAGAAAATTAAGCAGGTGCAAATGTTTGGACGGGAGTTCGTGGAAATTGTTTTGATTGGCGACACTTATGACGATGCCAGTACGGAAGCCTGGAAAGACTGCACAGAAAATAAAAAGACCTTTATTCACCCCTTTGACGACCCCTTGATTATTGAAGGGCAGGCCACCACAGCCCTTGAAATTCTGCAGGATTCAACCCGGCAGATTGACTACCTTTTTGTTCCCATTGGCGGCGGCGGACTGATTGCCGGTGTAGGCAGCTATTTCAAACAGGTTCATCCCAGCACCAAAATCATCGGGGTTGAGCCTGCCGGAGCACCTTCCATGTCCGAATCGCTGAAACAAGGCAAAGTTGTTACCCTTGAAAACATCGACAAATTTGTTGATGGCGCAGCCGTGCAACGTGTTGGCGAAGTTACTTTCGACATCTGCCAGCAAGTGATTGATGACATCGTACTGGTTCCGGAAGGCCGCATCTGCACCAAGATTCTGGAACTGTACAACCGCGATGCCATTGTGATTGAGCCGGCCGGAGCCCTTTCCATTGCCGCGCTGGACTATTACGCCGATCAAATTAAGGGGAAAAACGTAGTGTGCATTGTTTCGGGCAGTAACAACGACATTACCCGTACCGAAGAAATTAAAGAACGCTCCCTCTTGTTCGAAGGATTGAAGCATTATTTCATCGTTCGTTTTCCGCAGCGGGCAGGCGCATTGCGCGACTTTGTAGAAAACGTACTTGGCCCTACCGACGACATTACCCACTTCGAATACACTAAAAAGAACAGCCGTGAACGAGGGCCTGCTTTTGTAGGCATCGAGGTGCAGGACCACAAGGATGTGGAAGGACTGCTAAACCGAATGAAGGAAAATGGCTTTGTGTATGAATATGTGAACGACAAACCCGACTTGTTTCAGTACTTGATATAGAAGGCAGAGGGCAGAGAGAGAAGCGGTAAGAGAAAGACGGTTCTGTACTTATGCACAAAAACAAGGCTCAGGCGAAGGCAAAGGAAGTTGATGTTTGTCTTATGTTTCCTGGCTCTTGATTCTAATGCTAGTGGCTCAAATAGTTAAAAGTCTGGAGTCTAAAATCTAATATCTGGAAGTCTTCGCTCTTATCTGGAATTTGAAACTTGAAGCTCTGGATCTGAACCTTATCCACAGGCAAACCGTTGATTAGCTTGATGTAAAATAAGTCAACGCAATAAACTAACGCCTGTTCTTATGCCAGCCGAACCACTGAAAACCATTGATGAGGTCATTGAAACCCTGGATCAGATTATCCAGCACTGCGAACACAATAACGATCCTTCCGGATACTTTGCAGCCTTATACCAGAAGGTCACCCTCAAAGTAAAAGAAGGAATTGAAAACAACTATTTTGACGATGGTCCCCGCATGGAGGTGCTCGATGTCCTGTTTGCCCAACGGTACATCGATGCCTGGGTAGCCAGCCGGGCCGGACTTCCGCTAACCCGCTCCTGGCAAAGAGCCTTTGACTTATCAACCAGCTACTGGCCCATTGTTTTGCAGCATCTGCTCATGGGCATGAACGCCCACATCAACCTCGACTTAGGCATTGCCGCTGCCCAAGTATCACGAGGGAAAGAGCTGAATAAGCTGCACAATGACTTCAACCGGATCAATGAAATTCTCTCTTCGCTGGTGCATGAAGTGCAGGATGACCTCTCTCAGGTTTGGCCGGCCTTGAAATGGATTCTCAAATGGACCGGGAAAGTGGACGACTACCTGGTGGACTTCAGCATGCAGCTGGCCCGCGACGGAGCCTGGAAGTTTGCCGGTTTGTTTTTCCATACACCAGACCATGAGTTGGAAGCCTGCCTTCAGAAGCGCGACCAACAGGTGGCCGACAAAGTAAGCGTTGTGCTCGAACCCGGATTAATTGCCAACGCCGTTCTGGCCTTGGTTCGCCTGACCGAACGTGGCTCCGTTTCCCAAAAAATCGGAAAGCTAAAACACACAAAACCTTTCGCTTAGTTAAGCTCTTCTTGCTTCAAACAGGCCTGCCCGCTCGTCCAATATTACCAAATCAATAATCCTTTAAAAGAACCATCAGCCGCAGGCTACAGCCCTGCCGTCAACTCGATTTAATTCTTAGTTTTGCGCCGAATTTAAAAGAAAAATCAACACAACTAAAACACCTGTTAATGAACAACACAAAACTAGGAAACCCTGCCGTAGTAGGCTTGGCAGGATTCGGTTTAACAACCCTTCTGCTTCAATTTCACAACCTCGGATGGATCGGACTGGGTCCGGTACTTGCGATGGGTTTCATCTTTGGCGGACTGGCTCAGCTGGTAGCCGGTTTTCTGGAGCAAAAAACAGGCAACAACTTTGGTTTTGCCGCTTTTTCAAGCTACGGTGCATTCTGGATCGGCCTCGGACTGATCTGGCTGTTCAACCACTTGGGCATTTACGAATCGTCGCACACCGACGTTGGTTTTTTCCTGCTGGGATGGACCTTGCTCACGTTCATTTTCTGGATTGGCACATTCTTTATTCACCGTGCCATGTTTATCACCTTTACAACCCTTTTACTTGGTTTCATCTTCCTCGATCTGGGGCATTTCGGATGGCCGGTGATGAACCAGGTAGCAGCAGTCGTTCTGATCGTTTGTGCCTTCTCGGCCTGGTACATGATGGGCGCTATTATTCTGAATGATCTGGCCAAACGCACCATCCTACCCGTTGGGCAAGCGCTGATCAAGACAAAATAAAGAAAGCACCAGAACAACATTGAAAAGTATTGACGGATTCTATTCCCTCAATACTTTTTTTGTTTCTACCCAAAACCTTAAGCATCAAAAAAAGCCTTCCGATTTGGAAGGCTTCTTATCTTTAGCTCAGGATATCTAACATCCTGTTATTTTCAGAAACGGAAGTAGTAATACCACTACTCGGTTGCTCCTGCTTCGCCCACATAAGCCACTGGCTTGGAAGTCATAAAGAACTCCAGCTTTCCGCCTTTCATCAGCTCATCGTGCGTGAAGAATGGTTTATCAAGCTCTTTACCATTCAGCACCAACTTCTCAATATATTTGTTCTCTCTTGAATTATGGTGGGCTACAATTTCAAAAACACCACCCGGAACGTGAATTTTAGCCTGATCAACAATCGGACGGCCAATGGTGTAGGTAGGATCACCCGGACAAACCTGGTAAAATCCAATGGCATTCAGCACATACCAGGCCGACATTTGACCGCAGTCTTCGTTCCCGATAATTCCGGCCGGCGTGGGCAAGTAAAAATCATACAAAATCTGGTCGAGGTAGTTCTGGGCTTTCCAGGGTGAATTGGTCCAGTTGTACAGAAAAGCCATGTGGTGGCTGGGCTCATTGCCGTGCGCATACTGTCCGATTAGCCCGGTAATATCGCCCGAGGCATTTTCGCCCACAATTTCAGAACTGGTGGTAAACAGCGTATCGAGCTGGGTTTCAAAATTGGCTTTCCCGCCATACATCGCAATATGGTTTTCAATAGCATGTGGCACAAAATAGCTCCACTGGTAAGCATTCCCTTCTACATAATCGCTTCTTTCGTGTTCCGAAAAGCGGGGTTGGAAAGGAGTTCGCCAGCTTCCGTCGCCATTTTTTCCGCGCATAAAGCCGGTGCTTTCATCAAAATACAGCTTGTAGTTTTCCGACTTTTTGAAATAGCGCGCGGCTGTTTCCTCATCGCCGGCTGCCTCGGCTATTTGGGCAATACACCAGTCGTAATAAGCCATTTCAACGCCATACGACACCGATTCAGAAATAGAGTCGGCCGGAACAAAACCATATTTCTCCTTGAAATAAATGTGCTTCGACATCACATTCTCTTCGCGTGTTCCCTTCACCTTTTCCAGCCATTCGGGTTGGTAGGTGGATGAAGTAACAGCCGCTTCGAGCCATGCTTTTAAATCGGCTTGCGGCACCAAACCTTTGGCCAATGCATCAGCCAAAACCGAAGTGGCCGGATACCCCACCATGGTTCCGGTGTAATTCGAAGCCAGCGGCCATTTAGGTAACAAGCCTCCTTCGCGGTATTTCTGCACCAGCGATTCAGCCCATTCCCCGGCCTTTTCAGGGCGGATAATGGTCATCAACGGATGAAAAGTCCGGAAAGTATCCCACAACGAAAACACACTATAGTTGGTAAATCCATCAGGAGCTGTCCGGATCGTTTTATCCATTCCGCGGTAGCGACCATCAACATCCTGGTAAGTAAAAGGCGCCATCATGGAATGATACAGCGCGGTATAAAAGTTAGTTTTTACGTCGTGGTCATCGGTACTGATTTCAATGCCCTGCAACGCCGCTCTCCATTCGTCTTGCGTCTGGGCAACCGTAGCTTCAAAATCCCAGCCCGGCAATTCGGCCTGCATGTTTTGTGCAGCTCCTTTTTCGTCTACAACCGAAAGGGCCACTTTTGCCAACAAGGGCTCTTCTGCATTGGCAAACTGAAAATGCAGTTGAATATCACGTCCTGTTAGTTCGCTTTTATCGGTTTTTTCGTTTTCCGAATACACGGTCAATTGCTCGAAAGGCTCGGCAAACTCAATGCGGTAAGCCATCAGATGATCGCTGGCCCAACCACTTGTTTTCTGCACACCCTCCAGGGTTTTATCATCAATTTTGCGGAACGAGTTTTCAACAATGCGGTGTCCCCAGTTGGGTTGAAGGATGTGCCCCAGGTTCAGCATCAGCTTTCTTTCCGAAGCTTTTGCGTAACTATACCGATGGAAGCCAACCCGCTTGGTAGCCGTCAGCTCGGCGGTAACACCGAAGTTTTTAAGCTGCACCTGATAGTAACCGGGAGTCGCCGATTCGTCCTTCTTGTCGAAGGCGCCAACAGGCTTTTGCTCATCGGTATTGGAGTACGGAAGCAACAGGACATCGCCCAAATCGCCAATGCCGGTGCCACTTAGGTGGGTATGGCTAAATCCGTAAATGGTAGAGTCTTCGTAATGATAACCACTGCTGGCATCCCATCCCATAATATGGGTGTCGGGACTCAGTTGAACCATCCCGAAAGGAACGGTTGCCCCGGGGAAAGTGTGCCCGTGAAATCCGGTCCCGATAAAGGGATCGACATACTGTAGCGGGTCAAAATTTGATTCAGTTGTTGAACTTGGTGTACAGCCCGTTAGAAAGGCTGCCAACAAAAAGACAAATAGGCTCGTTTTCATTTTTCTTATTTTGCTTTACGAGGCAAAAATAGGATTTCCTGAATAAAAGGCCAGCCGATCCGCTTCTTTTTCAGCAATGATCGTACCCCTGCAAAGTGCAACAAAAACAAATGGTCAGTTCGAGGGAACAGTTTGGGGCATGGTTGGGGCCAACGCCTCAGAAAAACCTTCCGTTTAAAACGGCAGGTTGTCAAGGTCTACATTGCCGCCACTGAGGATGATTCCTACTGTTTTGTTGGTTACAACGACCTTGTTTTCGAGAATGGCTGCCAAAGGGACAGCAGAAGATGGTTCCACAATGATTTTCATGCGCTCCCAGATCATGCGCATGGCCTGTACAATGCCCCGTTCGGAAACGGTGACAATCTCATCGGTCTTGCGCTGAATGATGCGAAAATTCATTTCGCCAACCGAGGTCAGCAAGCCATCGGCAATGGTTTTGGGGTTGACTGACGGAATCAGCTTGTTGGCATGAAACGAGCGATAGGCATCATCGGCTCCTTCGGGTTCGGCAGCAATTACCAGGCCTTTGGGATTTAGTTCGCGTCCGGCAATGGAAGTTCCACTCAACAAGCCACCACCACCAATGGGGCAAAGCAAAATATCCAGCGGCCCGACCTCTTCCAACAGCTCTTTAGCTGCTGTTCCTTGTCCGGCAATCACATCAAAATTGTTGTACGGATGAATCTCAGTCGCTCCGGTTTTAGCCGCTATTTCTGCCAATGTTGATTCGCGGCTGGCCAGCGTTGGCTCACAAAAGGTGATTTGGGCACTATAGCCTTCCACCGCCTTTTTCTTGATGGAAGGCGCATTGCTAGGCATCACGATGTAAGCGGGCACGCCACGCATCCGCGCTGCCAAAGCCAAAGCTGCAGCATGGTTTCCGGAGGAATGGGTGCACACCCCATGCGCCACCTGCTCGTTGCTTAATGAAAACACCGCATTGCAGGCCCCCCGAAATTTAAAGGCACCTACTTTTTGCAGGTTCTCGCACTTAAAATACAGCTGCGCACCTGTTATTGCATTGAGCGAACGGGAAGTGAGCACCGGCGTACGATGCACCAAGGAACGAATCCGTTCATGCGCTTGAACCACATCGGTATAATCGGGTAGTTTCATAGAATAAAAACTAAGACTTTTAGATACTAGATTTTAGACTCCAGACTTTTAACTACTTGCTCCACTTTCTTTAGAAACAAGAGCCAGGAAACAGAAGGCAAACATCAACTTCCTTTGCCTATACCTTCTCCTGTGCCTTGTTTTCGTGCATGAGTACAGAACCATCCTTCTTTTCAGCTCTGCTCTTTGCCCTTACCACTTGGCTCTCTGCCCTTCCCTAGGCCAACTTCTTACAAACGTGGATCACCGGCTCTGCTGCCGACAAGTCCACCAGCTGGGGAACAATTCGTGTAAAATGCTCCGAAGCCATATGCTGATTTAACAGCGACTTGCTTTCCCACTCTTCCAACATCATCAGTACCTCGGGGTTTTGGCGGTCCTGCACCAACTCATAGCGGATGCAACCTGCTTCTTTCAAGGTTTCCTGAACCAGCTCCTTCGCTAAGTTTAAAAACGGATCAAATTGGGTCTCATTCACCGCAAAACGGGCAACTACTTTTATTGTGCTCATTGTTTGTATTTTAGTTTTAATTACATGGTCAGCTCTCTCCCGAATAGACAATTGTCGACCTCGCTTACCTAAACAAGGTTCATAAGTGCATTCGTTCATAAGTACAGAACCGTCCTTCTCTTACCTCTTTGCCCTCTGCCCTTCCTATCCCATTCGGGCTATCAGGTTAGTCAGGATCAGAGTCATGGAAGGCTCGGAACGCATGGCAACTTCCTGCACCTCTTCGTGCGATATTTCAACAATTTCGCCAGGCACACCGCTATCGGTTATAATGGAAATACCAAACACTTTCATATCCATATGGCGGGCAACAATAACTTCAGGCACGGTGGACATGCCCACTACGTCGCCACCTAAAATGCGGAACATCTTGTATTCGGCCGGTGTTTCAAACGTTGGTCCCTGCACGCCCACATAAACCCCTTCTTTCACTTCTATTTTGTTTTTCAGGGCGATGAATTTGGCCTGGTCGCGCAGTTCTTTGCAATACACCTGGCTCATATCGGGGAAGCGAGGTCCCAGTTCATTTTCATTTTTACCATGCAGCGGATGCTCCGGAAACATGTTGATGTGGTCGCTGATAATCATCAGGTCTCCCACTTTGTAATCAGGGTTAAGCCCTCCGGTAGCGTTGGAAACAATCAGATTATTGATCCCCAGACGCTTCATCACCCGAACCGGGAAAGTCACTTCCTTCATGGAATAGCCTTCATAATAATGAAAACGACCTTGCATGGCCAGAATTTTCTTGCCACCCAATTCTCCGTAAATTAAAGTGCCGTTGTGCCCATCAACTGTCGATACGGGGAAATTTGGAATTTCCTTATACGGAATCTTCGTTTCAATCGCTATTTCATTGACCAGGCCGCCCAGTCCGGAGCCCAGAATGATCCCTACTTCAACGTTGCCTTTGATACGTTCGCTTATGTAATTCGCGGTTACTTCTATTGTCTTTAACATAGCCTACAATTGTTTTGTTAAAACTTTTTCCTTCGTGATCCAGAAATTTAATTTTCAGTGGGACATAGTAAAATTGCGATTGAATGGCCTCCGGGAAACTGGTTTCATCCCGAAGTCGCATGGCATCTTTTTCCGTGGTCAGAATAAGCGGATTGCGGTCCTGGTATTTAGCCAGTCGCTCTTCAATCATCTTTAAGTCCTTGGCGGTAAAATGATGATGATCTCCAAAAATCAGTTCATCCACCAAAGCAAACTTGCCGGCCACATAGGTTTGCCACAACTGCGGATTCGCAATCCCGGACAGCAAAATAACCGGCCTTTTCAGGTCCTCATCAGCCAAAGGCTGTTTGATCGCGTCCGGAAAAACAGGCATCGGATCACCATACTCCATGGTTGTAAAATACAAGGATTGGTAAGGCCGAAGGTTCACATCTTTCATAATAATCCGCCGGGTAATGGGTGTGATTTCATCCGGACATTTGGTATAAATGATGATGTTGGCCCGTCGACGCTGGTATTTGCGTTCGCGCAGACGCCCCACCGGTAGCAGTTCGTCTTTATCAATCGGACGGTTATAGTCAATCAGCAGAATGTTGATTCCCGGCGTCACCTTCCGGTGTTGAAAGGCATCATCCAGCAAAACCGCATCGGGTGAATTGGCTTCGTCCTTCAGCAGCTCCTGAATTCCACGCACTCGTTTTTCGTCAACAGCCACCGTTACCTCCGGAAATTTTTGTTTAATCTGAAGCGGCTCATCGCCCACCTCCCGGGCTTGCGAAGTGGTTTCTACCAAGCGAAATCCTTTGGTTTTGCGCTTGTAGCCCCGACTCAGGGTAGCCACCCGAACATGCTTTTTCAGCAACTCCACCAAGTATTCGGTATGCGGTGTTTTTCCGGTCCCCCCAACTGTAATGTTACCAATGGAAATCACCGGGATTTCAAATTCGGTGGATTTAAATATTTTGTAGTCATACAGGCTGTTTCGGATGTAAACAACCAGTCCGTAAATCCATGAAACAGGGTATAATAAAAATTTTAGCATAGTTGAATTTTGTTCTACGAAGTTATTAAAATTCATACATAAAAAAAGAAGCTGCCACGAGGAACAACTTCTCTTTTCATCTTGTTAGTTAACCGAACAAAATCGCTGTGGGGGAACAGTTCTGTCCGCCCGTTCAGACCGATTTAATCCAGCTGAATATCATAAGGCATGCGGGCCAATATGCCGCGTGTTTGCTTCATCCGCTTCAGGTGCTGATAAACCGGATAAGCATCTCCAAGTTCTTGTTTTACAAACCACATTTGTGCCGATCCGGACATCTCTTTCAGCCATTCTTCAAACGGATCTTTAATCTCAGGTAAGGCCTTAATGCGGTAACGATCCAGTCCGGCCATTTCTTTAGCCAACTGAATGGCATCGGTTACGCCCCCATACTGATCAATCAGGCCAATTTCCAAAGCATCAGGACCTGCCCAAACCCGGCCTTGCCCCACTTCATCCACCGCCTCCATGGTCATGCTGCGCCCTTCGGCCACCCGACCGGTAAAGGTGCGATAGCCTTCTTCAATGTAATTTTGCATCAACGCTTTCTCAAATTCAGTGAGCGGACGGGTAAGCGATAACATGTCGGAATGAGCATTGGTATTCACCACATCCTGTGTAATTCCCAGCTTATCCGTCATCAACTCTCCGGCGTTGGGAATCACCCCGAAAATACCGATGGAACCGGTGATGGTTGTCCGGTCGGCCAAAATGGTGTCGGCCGCCGCTGCAATGTAATAACCACCTGAAGCGGCCACATCGCCCATCGATGCAATTACCGGCTTAACATCAGCCGCCAGTTTTACCTCACGCCAAATGACTTCCGAGCCATAAGCACTTCCTCCCGGCGAGTTAATACGAAGCACAATGGCCTTGATGGAACTGTCGCGACGAGCCTGACGAATGGCACGTGACAACTCTTCCGAGTCTACCCCATCGTTTCCGGAGCCCGGCATATCGATACCACCACTGGCATAAACCACCGCAATTTTGTCGCGAGCCAGTCCTTTACCATCCGTTGGTGCAGGTACCCGGGAGTAATCATTCACGTCAACAACCCGTACATCTTTGCTTTCGCGGGTTCTGGTAAGTTGTTTCAAATCATCAATCACCTGATCTTTATACTTCAACGAATCCACTAGGCCTTGCTCTAAAAGGTAATCGGCCAATTGGAAAGTCGTTACCTCGTCAGCTAAGTCGCGCAATTTTTCGACTGAAACTCCGCGTGAATCGGCAATATCTTTCAGCATTTGAGTCCATAAGCTGCCAATGTATTTTTCAGTTTGCAAGCGGTTTTCCGGGCTCATTTTTTCCAACAGGTAAGGTTCAACTGCTGCCTTAAATTTCCCGTGACGAATCACCTGCATTTCAACGCCTACTTTTTCCAGCGCATTTTTAAAGAATAAATGCTGCGAGCTCAAACCTTTCAGCTCCAACATTCCTTTCGGGTTCATCACCACCTGATCGGCAACCGATACCAGGTAATAGGCTTTTTGCGACAAGGCCTCGCCATAGGCATAAATAAATTTGCCACTTTCCTTGAAGTCCAGCAACGCTTTCCGGATTTCTTCAACAGTCGCCAACCCGGCATTAATCATTGACGGATTCAGGTAAATGCCTTCTATCTTGTCATCCGTTTTGGCTTTCTCAATGCAATTCAGAATATCCTCCAAGCCAATTTGTTTCGTTCCGCTAAAGCCCGGAAGATCCAGATCACTGAAAGGACTTTTATTGGTTCGTTCCACAATTTGGTGTTCCAGGCGAAGGATTAGCACGGTTTTATCCTTGACGGCAACCGTCTTTTCACTCATGGAAACCAGGGATGAGAAAATCCCAATGGACAAAATCATCATTAAAAAACCGGCAATCATCACGCCCACAATTGTTGCCAGGGTATACTTCAAAAAACTCTTCATAATGCTTATTTATAGCTTGTGGTTTCTAACTTTGTATTTCTTATGAATATGTACGAAAATACACAATTAGTTACAATAATAATCTAAACATGGCCAAGGTTTTTTTGCTTTTGGGAGGTAACTTAGGAAACAAAAAAGTAATTTTTAATCAGGCGCTTGCCTTGTTGGAAGAGGCCGTTGGTAAAATCGAACAACAATCAGCCATCTATGAAACAGAGCCCTGGGGCTTTGAGTCCGAGGATTTGTTCTGGAACCAGGTCGTTGTGCTTGAGACCCGTCTGGATGCTGACAGCCTGTTGCAAGAAACCCAGCAAATAGAGTACCAATTGGGACGCGTGCGGCATGGAGCACAATACAGTTCGCGCTTGATTGACCTGGACATCCTCTTTTACGACCAGCTCATTCTGAATCAACCCCGGCTTGAAATCCCGCATCCCCGCATGGGCGAGCGGCGGTTTGTGCTGGAGCCGCTGGCCGAAATTGCCCCTGACTTCATTCATCCTGCTTCAAAAAAAACAATTGCTCAATTACTTGCCGAATGCACGGACCAATTGGCGGTGAAAAAACTGGACGCCTGATTTATCCAATCAGCAGGCATTTCCACTCCACGGCAGAATAAGATCTTTCAAAAAAGTGCTACCTTGTTGCCCTAAACAACTAGTTCAAACTAAAATTTTAAAAGCGCGATGGCTAAACGAACACCATTCCCAAAAGTATTTTGGGTAGCCAACACCATTGAAGTGTTGGAACGCTTTGCCTATTACGGCATTTACATGAGTTTTGGAATTTACCTGGGACAACTGGGCTTTTCCAAAGGTGATTTGGGGGCAATCCAAAGTATCTTTCTGGCCCTCTCCTATCTTATTCCCCTTTTTTCAGGGACTTTTGCTGACCGGTATGGCTTTAAAAAGATGTTGCTCATCTCGTACATGGCCTACCTTCCAGCCATTTTACTGCTCATTTTAACCCAAACCTTCAACGGGATAGCCCTGACCATGCTGACTATTGGTTTTGCGGCCGGTATTTTTAAACCCCTGATTTCGTCAACGGTACGGGCGACTACTGATTCGACCAACAAAACGCTGGGTTTCGGTATTTTCTACCAAATGGTTAACCTGGGTGCTTCGTTGGGACCAATCGTTATGGGTAAGCTGCGCGGATGGTCATGGGATTATGTGTTTTATACCGCTGCCGCGACGGTGGGTTTGATGTTTATCATTACCCTGCTTTTTTACAAAGAACCTGAGCGGGAACTGGAAGGTGTCACCCTTCGCCAAAAGTTCAGGGATATGGGCGAAGCGCTTTCCAACCTCAAATTTTTGAGTTTTCTGATTTTACTGGGGGTATTTTTCTGGCTTCCCTTCTGGGCTTTTTTCAACGTACTGGCCGTGTATATCAACGATTATCTGGATACCGCATCGCTATACGAATCGGTTCGCATGGTAACCGGCACCGGTATTGCCCAGTTCATTTCGAGCCAGGAAGAAGGCGTATGGCGGATTAACGCCGAAGCCATTTCGCACACCGGCTACATCATCATCGTTTTTCAATTGCTCATTTCCCGGATTTTTGAGAAGCGGGCTGCCATTCCTTCCTTTATGATTGGCTTGCTGATTGCAGCGGCCGGCTTTGTGGTGCTCGGACTTTCTGTGACCTCTGCAAGCGGCCTAGTGTTTCTTGGCGTATTTTTATTTGCCGTAGGTGAAATGATTTCCTCTCCCCGTATTCAGGAGTACATCATGTGGATTGCACCGAAAGAGAAAGCTGGGTTATACATGGGAACCAATTTTCTGGCCACCTTCATCGGGGCTACACTCAGTGGTGTTTATACCTGGCTGATGGGAATTTACGAATCTTCCGGTCATCCGGAATACATCATGTACACGCTGACAGTACATACCCTGTTGGGCATTCTGGCCATCTACCTGTTTGTTAAAAAGCTGGGCGAGTTCCAGGAACGAACCGAATAAGGCAATCATCAGACAAGTGAAGACATAAAAAAACCGGGCAACACCCGGTTTTTTCTATTGTGAATTATCTTAACGCTTATTCGTTATTTTCTAGTGTGAATCAGCTTTGGGGCCAAAAGCCAAATCGCCTGCATCTCCCAATCCGGGAACAATGTATGATTTAACGGTCATTTCGTCGTCAATGGCACCAACCCAAAGTGTTACATTTTTGGCTTTAATTGTCTCCTGAACGTATTCCACCCCTTTCTTACTGGCAATAACCACCACCAGGTGTACATGTGTTGGATCACCTTTTTGCAAAAGTGCTTTGTATCCCATTTCCATCGAAGCGCCCGAAGCCAACATCGGATCCGAAAGAATTGCTACTTTTTCATCCAAGTCCGGCGATGCCAGGTATTCAAACTCAATATGAAACTGCCCTTGATCATCATACTTCCGGTAAGCCGAGATAAACGCATTTTCAGCCCGGTCAAAAATATTCAGCAAACCTTGCTGAAGAGGCAATCCGGCACGTAAAATAGTTGCCAGAACCGGTTGCTGGTGCAGAGTTGGAACTTTAGCCACACCAAGTGGTGTTTTTACTTCTTTTACTTTAAAATCGAGCGTCTTGCTGATTTCGTAAGCAAATATTTCGCCAAAACGTTGTAAGTTTTTTCGAAATCGAAGAGGATCCTTCTGAATCTCGTGATCTCGTATCTCTGCAATGTATTGATTGAAAATGGAATTCGACTCGCTCAGGTTGATTACTTTCATGTCCAAAAAATTTTGCCGAAAATAACGATTTTTTTCTTTTTAGAGGGGCTTAAGTAAAGATAAAATCCCCTTCACCGTCCTGAATTTTGCGCATCGCTGCAGAAATCGGGAAAGAAGAATAAATTCCTTGTTCTATTCTCTTATGAAACAGAAATGGGTTCGCATGTTTCTGAATCTTTTTTGCCAGCTCGGGCTCCAAAATTGTCAGAATTTCAATTTTTTTCCGCACCGAAAGCTGAATCAGAAAACGAGCGGCTACCCACAATGAATTTTGCGGCAACTGCAGATGAACGGTTTTCAAATGGCCATCACGAATTGAATAAATCAGAAAGCCAATCAACCGCCGCCCCTTCATGAATTTGACCGTTTTGTAATGAAACTGGCTGGCATAGGAAGAAAACGGATAGTTCGGCAGCCAGTCCTTTTTCGCAGTGGATACCCAAGGATAGGCAAAAATCCATTCCAGTTCTTTTTGCCCACGCTCAAACAGGTAACTATCCTTTTTGGCTTCAACCAAGCGATAACAAGCCTCATCCGGCAAGTCGAGCACATCAATATTGAGCTGCTTCCAGCGGCGGGGATGATACAGCAAGCGCATCAGGTTGGCCAAAAGACGAATGAACACATCCACAACTTTAAAGAAAGGCGTCATCCCCTTAAACCGATCGCGCAGTAAGTCAGCGGTTTTGACAAAAAAGTAAAAGCGCACGCCATCCTCCAAAAACATCGGCGTAAAGTATTCTGATTTTAGGTAAACCTGGAGCGAAGCAGGCGCATAATTGGTAAACAGCAAGCGCTCCTCCCAATCTTTCAAGGCCTCGGTCAGCAGTTGTGTTGAATACCCCCGACGTCGATAATCGGGATGAACCCAGTTTCCACTCAGCCAGGCAATTCGCTTGCTTTGGTTCATCAGGCGGGCAGGATAAAGAGTTCGAAAAGCAATCAGCTTTGTATCATCGTGAAGCAGGTAAAGCACCGGATCTTCCGCCTCTGCATGCGGATTATTAACATAGGAGGCTACCCGGGCCGGACTAATGGGTTTTGTTTCCAAATCCCGAAAAAAATCACTCGTTAGAAATGACTCTAACTCCTGCAACCGAATCTTCTTCAATTCCATGATCTATTCTCTTTTTACCACATGTTTATTTACCAATCGTTTCATTTGAAACGACAAAAATTCCATTTTCACAAGTTGGCTGGCACAAGCAAAACCGTCCTGCTCCATGGCCAGCCGCTGATAATGTTTCTTTTCCGGATCTAGCTTCAGACCGGCCGTACCAAAGGTCAGATCGCATAAACGCTCGCGCCGAATGGCATCAAACACATCGCGCGACACCCCTTCATCGGTAAACGGAAAAGCAAATGCTTTAACGGCAGGCGAAAAATTGGCCGTCAGCCACTCCATACTTTCCCTGATTTCATCCAGCTGATGTTCTTCATCCAAGAGCCAGAATTCCGGATGATCCCAGCTATGAGCTCCCACCGTAAAACCATCCTTTTCCAACTGATGCAGTTGTTCCAGGGTCATGTAAGGACTTTCCTTTTGCAGATAGGCTTCCCAATCCAGGCCAACGTCTTCGGCCATCTGGTCCAGCGAAAGCAAATCGGCATAGGTATTTTGCAGATCAGAAGCCACCCCTTGTTTGGCAAAAAACTGATGCAAAACCGCTGCTTTATACCGGTGAAAAAGATCGTGATTATCGACAAAAGCCGGGTTGACGAAAAAAGTAGCCGGAACACCCTTCTCCTTCAAAATAGGAGCAATCACCTCATAACATTCCCGCAAGCCATCATCAAAACTAAGGTGAAAGGTATTCCTCAGATTGTGACCTTTGTAAAGCTCTTCAAGCGATATGGGGTCAAAATGGGTCAACAAAAAGTCCAAGTCTTTCTTGAACCGGCTGATTGACGGGAAACGGTAATTGTACTGAAACGGGTGTTCCCCATCTTTCACTATGTGATAAAAAGGCAGCAGTACAGGCACTTCCTCACCCGAACCTAAAGAGGCAAGTGAAAAAGGTTTAGCCACCGCTGTTAATATTTTGTTTCTGATGTTCATTTTTTAAGCCATTTTAACCACCACGGCAACCGGTTGTACCGGTAGTGATGGTACTTTTCGGGGCTTGCCCCAAATCCTGTATATAGTCGGGCAACGCCCGGTATTTGTGATCCTTCAAAATCCAGCAAGTACTCTTTGCCGGCGTTCTCCTGAATAAACCGGTCAATCAGGAAATACATGGCCTGGTACTTTTTACCTTCCGCACTGCTGATAGCACTCAGGTAAGTTACCCGGTATTTGTCCCGAATAAAAAAGGCAGCTGCACAAAGCTCATTGCCGGGCGAATAAACGCCATAGATTTGCCCCAGGCTTCGGCTTAGCGCAAAGGCCAGAATATTTCGCAGCTTCTGCATTTCCTTCTCCGACAAACGAACCTGTTGGTTTTTCTTTTTAAAACGCAGGTATTCTACTGCTGAAATACTGCTCACCAAACTCAATTGGTGCTTGCTGGCTTTTTTAAGTTTACGCCGGGTATGTTGCGAATAATTACCGGCCATTACCTCATAACTATCCACGAGCGACAACAACAGGTTTTGCCGTTTTTCATACCCACCAACACTGTCTACCGGAAGTTGCATGGCGTTCAGATTGATTTCGGCAAACGAAAACCGCCGGGCCACTTCCTGTAAAAACAGCTGACTGACTTCCCTGGTTGGTGTTGGAAAAATGCCGAGTTGCTGACAAAACAAAGGTTGGTACAAATAGCGAATGCCGAACTTCTGGCGGTAAGTCAAGGGCATGACATACCGATAATTCCCCATCACCAAAGCATCCCAACGGTCGCAAAGCTTGTCGAGATACCATGAGCGGGCATAAATCAAGCTATTGGGCGCATTGTCCAAACACCGATCCCATTGGTCGGTATCAATCGCTTCATAATTGACGTAGCTAATTAGTTCCTGATTCATCCTTGTACTTAATCGCCTGTTCTGTCATCTGTTCAAACACGGTACGCCATCCTTTCCATTCTCCCCGGTCACTCAGACTTTCATTATGCCATAAACATATAAAAGTTCCCCCGTATTCCCGAATTTCCTGCATTAATTTTCCAATGACCTCCAATGCCTCGTCAGGCGCAAGTTTCAGGTAATTTTTAAGCGTGACATCCATGAGCTGAAAAGGGTGAATCCGAAGCGTGGTTTGCTCCTCTTTTTTCAGGTCATAAAACCAGAAGGAGCTGGAAGTTCCTGCGCGAAATCCACACTGGTCGGCATACCCCATGGTATAATCATGTTGAATGCCTGCCTTGATTAAACGCCGGTATGTGGTTGGAAGCACCAGACGCAAAAAATGCTGACGCGAGGCTTCCACCTTATGCTGAGTAATAGTCTCCAGGGTTCGGATCTCCTGCCGAAGTTCCTTTTTCCTTTTTGTTGACCGGTAGGAAGGATGAATGCCCAATTGAAAATTGGCACTTAGCTCTTTTATCAGTTTTTGAAGTTCCTCATTGTCAGGCGACACATTCCGGTCGTATTGACTTGTTTTGCCTAATAAAATAAAAAAGAGAAGCAGCTCTTTTCGCTCCCCATACAGCTCGCGAATGTAATCGTAAGTATCATACGGATCGTGCAATTCTCCTCGCAACACCTGCATCCGTTCTTCCAGCAAATGCTTTTCGCCTTTGAGCAAACCACGCACAAAAGCGCCAGCCGTGCGCCACCATCCTTTGTTTTTATATGCCCAGGCATTATCAATATCAATGGTTGAAAGAAAATCAAAGCGAGGTTTTTCATAGTCAAATCCAGGATAATGCATCTTTATTTCATGAGCAATAAGTTGCGCCCACTGATTAACCACCGGCTTATCCAACAAATGATTGCGATACAGCACACTATGATGCGACGGATAACGATGATGTTCATCCAGCTCGCGCATCAGGTACTCCTCGTACCGACTCAGCAAATAAAAACTGGCTGCAAAAGGATCAAATGGTAAAAAAGAATCACCTGAGGATTCAAAAAAATACACTTCTTCCTTATAGGGCACTGCTTCCAGACTATGAAAATTAATGGTATGTTGAAAAAGAATCGGATGTGGATGCATCTGTAACGGACAATCCAGTGGAAGCAAGGAATAATTTATCTTCGGAAACTGGCTTTCATTAAACTCATGCAGGTCGGTTGTCAACAAAAAAGGAACGCCCAGGATTTCGGAAAAAATAAAATCAAAGGTGTATTGCAAGCGATTGGTTATTTCCTGAGCAAATACAACAAGCATAATTGGTTTTTAAAGTAAAGCCTCATCAGCAAAGCTAAGATACTGATCGTGGGCAATAATGACATGATCGAGCACTGTAATTTCCATTAATTCGGCAGCATCCTTAATTCTTCGGGTTACTTTTTTGTCAGCTTCGCTGGCAGCGCAGTTTCCCGAAGGATGATTGTGGCATAAAATCAAGGAGCAGGCTAATTTTTCAAGGGCTGTTTTCAAAATCAGCTTGACATCAATCACCGTCCCGGTAATGCCGCCTTGGCTCACCATAAATTTATCGATAACGGTGTTGGAACGGTTGAGCAATAAAATCCAAAATTCTTCATGAGGAAGATCTTCCAGCAGAGGCCGAAAATAGTTTGCTGCATCACGACTATTGACTATGACCGTTTTGGCCGGGGCATTTTCTTCTTTTCGGCGCCTCCCCAATTCCAGTGCAGCCAGAATATTCACAGCTTTGGCCTCTCCAATACCATTAAACTTAAGCAGGTAGGAGGCATCTTTTTTACTGAGCGTCGCTAAATCATTGTTCACCGTTCCCAAAATACGGCGGGATAATTCAACGGCCGATTCTTTCGAATTGCCTGAGCCAATTAAAATGGCCAGCAATTCAGCTTCCGACAGGGAGCGTGTTCCTTTGGTCAACAGTTTTTCCCGTGGCCGGTCTTCCACGGCCCACTCTTTAATACTTGGTTTCTTGTACATGATGGTGCTGTTGTGCTAAACCAAGTTATGAAGAATGAGAGAAATAATGAAATCCATCCTTCAGTTCAGAGCAAAAAAAAGCCTCTTCTTTCGAAGAGGCTTCCTTAATATCTTGTGTTTGCTTATAACTTGCTAACGTGTGAAGTTAATTTTGATTTCAAATTGGCTGCTTTGTTTTTGTGAATCAAATTCTTCTTAGCCAATC
Source organism: Sunxiuqinia rutila (assembly GCF_050589705.1). Classification (NCBI taxonomy): domain Bacteria; kingdom Pseudomonadati; phylum Bacteroidota; class Bacteroidia; order Marinilabiliales; family Prolixibacteraceae; genus Sunxiuqinia; species Sunxiuqinia rutila. The sequence continues at coordinate 283,867 of NZ_JBNGOT010000001.1, read as the reverse complement.
GATCAATCATAGAAACAACCTTTGGAAGTTGCGCTACGGCTGCTTCCTTTTCGCTTATCGCACGAATATCACGAAGCGCATTACGCATAGTCTTGGCAAAGTACTTATTGTGTACTTTCTTTTTTTCGTCTTGACGAATTCTTTTTTTAGCCGATTGATGATGTGCCATTTTCTGTTTCTTCTGAATAAATAAAATTAGTAGCCCGTAGGGGATTCGAACCCCTGCTACCAGGATGAAAACCTGGCGTCCTAACCCCTAGACGAACGGGCCATCATGTCTGTTCCTGAATTGGAGTTGCAAAAGTAATTGTTTTTTTTTTGCTTCCAAATTTTCTCAGGATTTTTTTTCGCTGAAATCGGCTGCCCTACTTTTAGGGTGGCTGTTTTTGATTTCAGCGATGCAAAGAAATGGAACATTTTTTAAACTTCAAAACAAAAAATGAAAAAAATTTACTTCCATTCTACAATTGTTCCCCGCTCGCGACTCAACAGTTCCTGGGGCATGGCAGCAGCCATCTCTTTCCACAACAAGTCAACCAGCTTATTCTTAGCAAAATGGCGTGAATACACCAGACTAACTTCGCGCAAAGGGGTTACATCATCAAAACTTCGAACATGTTTTCTTCGACAATCAGACATATCCACCGTTGCCAATTCCGGAATCAGGGTAATGCCGCCTTCCTTGTCAATAATGTTCATAAGCGTCTCTAACGAGCCTGCTTCGAAGTGAAAAGGAAGCTCCCGGTTGGATGCCCCTTTAAAGGAACACAGGTTGATGACCTGGTGGCGGAAACAGTGGCCATCGCTCAGCAACCAAATCTCCGGCGTGGCAATGTCTTTCACTTTTAGTTTTTTCTGATTGTAAAGCGGATGATTCTCGTGGCAATAAAGCATCATTTCCTCGTAAAAGATCGGCCTCTCATTAATCTTATCCTCTTTAAGCGGTGTGACTAAAACGCCCACATCCAGCAAATCGCGCTTTAAGTGATCCACAATATTTTCGGTAGTCAACTCCTCAACGGTAATCAGGATATTGGGGTATTTGCGCTTGTAGTTACCAATAAAGAGCGGCAATAGGTAAGGTGCCAGTGTGGGAATGATTCCGATTTTCAGTTCTCCGGAAATCAAATTTTTGTGATCCTTGACAATGTCGTTTACCTTTTCGGTTTCCTGCAAAATAATCCGCGACTGCTCAATAATGCGTTTGCCAACATCGGTTGGAATTAAGGGTTGCTTGCTTCGGTCGAAAATAATAATCTCTAAATCTTCTTCCAGCTTTTTGATTTGCATACTGAGGGTGGGTTGCGTGATAAAGCAATGTTCGGCAGCGCGGCCAAAATGCCTAAACGTGTCAACAGCAACAATGTATTCCAACTGAGTTAGTGTGATCATGGATTTTTCTATTTTATCTTGCTACTTGCTAAAAATAGAAAAAAACAACAGAAACTAAACTTAATTAGTAAAAAGTTGCTGACGCAACCACTCAAAAAGAGCAATACTTAACGCATGGGAGATATTCATTGATTTACAAAGACCTGTCATCGGAATATGAACACTGTGAGCACAGCGATGGATATGTTCTTCGGAAAGTCCATGCATTTCACTTCCCAGCAGAAACGCAACTTTATCAGGAAGTTTCGTGGCAAACACGTTTGTCGATGCTTCATTGGTTTCAATTGCCACCAGGGTATAGTCCTTCGGAATGGCCTGAAAAAATTCCTCCGAGCTAAGCCAAACCAGTTTGACATGCTTGTAGCTTAGTCCTGCCGTTTTCCGAATGCTGCTTTCGCGCTTGGGGTTTTCGTCATCGAGCAAGTAAAGCGTGTCGCCCCCAACATTATCTATTAGGCGCATCAAGCTACCCACATTTTGCGGATTCTTAACTTTCAACGCGGCCACAATGGGCTTGTGCGTTGGTTCAGGATACTGCTGTGACTGAAAAAAAGCAACTGAATTTGTTTCCATCCTGTTCTTGCTATTTGAATTCTTTGCCCCTATACCTATCTGGAAAGAATCTTTTATCATTTAACTGCCCTGAGTACATTCTGTTCAGGCAAGGTGCCGGATATTTTTTCCTTAAACGATTTTCTGCGCGGAGCTGAAAAACACGTGCAATCAAACATGATCCACTTTTTAAAGCTTGCCACCTTGTTCTTTCCAATAATCATGTTTCGACCACTTCCGTGACGAACACATAATTCAATTTTGCTATTCTCAATGTAGGAAAACGATTGAATCGCATTATAATTGACAATAACCTGCCGGTTAATCCGAAAAAAGCCCGGGCAAATATCTTTTTCTATGGCCGACAGTCCTAATTCACAAAAATAGGTTTCATTATCTTCGGTTACGACAAATACGTTTTTATTCTCATGAAAAAAATAAAGAATTTCCTGAATCGGAAGAATCAACTGGGTTAGCCCTTTCGATACAATAATATTCTTCAATACCAAGGAAGCTCCCTGGCTTTCATCATGCTCCTGAATCTCACAATACGCCTTCATTGTCAACATGTTTATGTTGCAGAGTATTAATTAAGAACGCCTTAATGTCTGAAACAAACCACAAACAAGAAAATTGATTAGTTTAAAAAAAGATGAAAGCATGGAATCACAACATCAGGTATGCTAAAGCCCTTCATCCGATTCATTGCTGAATTGGCAAATCGTCAAAGGCTTATTTTATAAGCCCGTTTATCCCTAAAAGTCCCTTTTCTTCAATTTGCAGTAAGCGAGCACCCGGCATTTATGTAGTTCCCGGATGATCAAACATTATAGTCTCTACCCTCTTCACGTTATTACTTGTTCTCTTTCATTTAAGCTTAGGCTCCATTCGCTATTTAGCAGAAAAACAACCTAAAAAAAACGCCATTTGGGTCAACCCTAAATCCATCGTAACTCTCTTAAGTAATTTTCAGTTACGATAATTCCACCCCAAACAGACTACAAAGAAAACAAAAACAACTTAGCAAATGACCATTTATGTCTTGCAAATCGATTATTTAACTTATCAATCAGAAAAAATACGTTTTCTAATTGCCACTGATAAATGATTCAAGCTGCTTAAAGGATTCCGGAATTTGTAAGATCGTTTTATCCTTACCCAGAATAAACATAACCGGACTCGACAAGATGTAGTAATCATTAGCCACCGGGCTATTGATACCACCGGGCGCCCACACATCGGTCCATCCATAATTTTTTTGATTGTGAAACTGCTCCCATTTTTCCCGGTCCTCATCCACTGAAATGGTAATCACATCGAACCAAACCTTATTTTCAGGCACGTCATTCCAGCTTTTCAGTTTGTCAAGCAGCTCCTTGCAATGGCTGCATTCCGAATCGTAGAACACGAGCAGGCCATAGCTTTTATCGTTGGAAATTCCGTTAAACCGCACCTGCATACCGTTCACCATTTCGGCCTCAAAGGAGGGAGCCAGTGCCCCTGCCGTTAGTTTCTTCATTCCTTCCAGCCGCCGAAGAATTTCCTGTTTTTTGGATGTCAGACAATGTGGATTCTGAATATGCGCTTCAAGCATTCGCATGCCCGGTGCAATTCCCAAAGCCTCGTATCCGACATAAAAATAATCAACCATCCAGCCATACACCTCCGGATGCCCTTGCGCCGCTTTTTCGCAGGCAATCCTTCCTGCTTGGGTAAACAGGGAATCCCGAAGTTCATCCGACGTGACATGCATGCCAAACATGCGCATGTAAGCGGTTACAAAGTCATTGAAAGCCTGAGTACGCAAAAGCCAGGGATCACTCAAATCAATCTCATCAAAATAATGCAAAGCCTGCTCGTGCAGTTGTTGCTCTGCCGAAGTTTCCCAGCTGATGTCTGGCACTTTCTGAAAAGCATACACGCGGCTTACGAATAAGTCTTCTTGCGCGTCTTCCAGCGAGAAAATCCACTGGTTATAGCGCTGTCTGTTTTTCTCAAACTCCTTTTCCGCTTCCTTGTAAAACCGGCCTTCCTTTTCATGATAACCAGCCAAAAGCTGCTCCAGCAAAATAAGGGGTTGTCGGCGCGTGGCATTTTCTTTCAGAAAAGCAAAGTAGCTTGTGTTCTCCACGTCATTGCCCAGGTAAACGCTATCCGGTTGTGTTTGCAGCGGATTAATGCCAATTTCCAGGTCATTTTCATTCATAAAAAAAACAAACTCCGAAGGGTAAGACTGGTCCGTTGCTTTTTGGCGGTAATCCATCCGTAACAAAAACTGTCCGGGAAGATGTGCTTTCGGGATTGTCAGACTCACCGAATCCTGTACGCCCTCAATCGTCTTCAAGGCCGACTCATAGCGTCCGTTCTCAAAGGGGGTCACTGTTATTTTGGAATCATACACTCCCCGAAGGTGAATGGTTAGTTTCGTCTCATTCCCCTGCCCTGAAGCCTTCAGGCTCCAAGGTAGTAGTGCCAAAAGCACCAAGGCAAAAATGTAAATTGGTTGATTATCTCGTTTTAAATTCATTGTTCTCTCTTTTTAGCCACTTCAATTCCGGGATTTCGCTCTCCGCTACGCTCCCATTTTTTCTGCGGCAAATATATTTAAGTTTCATAGAATATCCGTGTTCATCCAATCAGTTGCTTTTAATACACCGGACTGGGAAAGCATACGCCTTAGTTGTTGTGCTCATCGCGCTCCCCGAAGAGGTAATGGACAAATAATAGCCCGTGGTGCTCGAGTACTGCGTACCGCTCCAATAATAGCCGTTGCCTCCCCGGTATTGCAAGTTTCCGTTCGAATAATACAGGTTCCCGGCCAGATGAAGTTTCAATACAGAGTTGAAGGCATCTGCACCCCTCGTCCAGTACTGAGGTGGGTTATCTGCATTGGTCCATTCAGTCAACGTAGGAATACGCCAGGTACCACCAAGCAACAGTCGGCAAGGATCATTACTTACAGCCCATTGCGCACTCTGAGAAATCCCCGGAATCCAGCTATCCGCAGGCGCACGCGTTCCGTCGTACTTAAAGCCCTGCGAGCGGTTAAACTGCCAGTACCATCCCCCCGAAGCTTCGGAATTGTCGGTCAAGGCAGTTGGCTGACGATCGGCGCCCAGGTTCTGAGTTAACCAACAAGCTGCACTTCCCGACATGGTGCTGCTCACCGAATGATAGGTAACTGTCTTGCTTTCCGGTGCTCCGTTCTCACCTTCGGTATGCAGGACTGAAAATGTTTTTCGGCAAACCTTAAAGCTGGATTGTACCGGGCTGTAGGCTGTGCCTTCACTGTTGGTGGCGTAGGCACGAACATAATAAGTTGGCCCTTCGGTCAAGCCCGAAATCATTCCAGTAAAACTTCCAACACCACTTCCCACTGAAACCTTGCTATCTGCAATGGTCGGATTTCCAGTTGTATTCCAGCACAAACCGCGGTCTGTGACTGCCTGGCCTCCGTCAATCGTCACGGTTGCTGTTCCGGCGGCTGTGCTTAAACTGATGGTTGAGTTTGGAATAACTACAGCACTAACGGAAGGCTTTGCCAGCTGAACCTCATCGCGAATACACCTTACCGGGAATGCATAAGCCTTGGTGGTTGTACTCAGGGCACTGCTTGATGTATTCAGGCTCAGGTAGTTCCCCGTTGTAGAGCTGTACTGGGTGCTGGTCCAATAATAGCCATGACTTCCACGATACTGCAAGTTTCCGTTCGAATAATACAAGTTTCCGGCCATGTGTAACTTCAGTTCCGAATTATAAGCATCTTGAACACTGTTCCAAAACTGTGGCGGAGCATCGGCATTGGTCCATTCGGTCAGGGTTGGAATGCGCCATCCCAGACCAAGCAACAAGTGACACGGATCGTTGCCCGATGACCAGTTTGAACTTTGAGAGATGGATCCAATCCAGGATTTCCAGGCCGGCGCGGGCGAATAGGCCGTTCCGTTGTGTTTAAAACCTTGTTCCTTGTTAAACTGCCAGTACCACCCCGAAGCCGCTTCTGCATTGTCATTATACGAGGTCGCTTCCCGGTCTGCTCCCAGGTTCTGGGTCAGCCAGCAAGCAGCTTTCCCCGACACATTGGTGCTAATGGAATGGTAAGTTACAATTTTGCTCCCCGGAGCTCCATTTTGACCTTCAACATGAATAACATCAAACGAGATTGGACAGATCTTAAAACTGGTCACCGTTGGGCTGTAAGCCGTTCCTTTACTGTTAATGGCATACGCCCTTACGTAATAGGTTGGTCCTTCTTTTAACCCGGTTAGCTTGCCGGTAAATTTACCAACATCACTTCCAAGCGGCACCGTATTGTCCGCCGTTGTTGGTGTGCCGGAAGTATTCCAGCAAAAGCCCCTTTCAGTAACTTCAGCCCCTCCGTTTGAAGAAACCGTTGCCGTTCCTTCCGCAGTGGTCGCCGTCATCCCGGAAGTTGGGATTTCAACATCGCTTACCGATGGGATGCTGATGCTTACCTCATCGCGAATGCAACGCAGGGAATAAGCATACGCCTTGCTGGCCGTGCTCATAACACTGCTTGAAGAATTGATGATGAAATAATGCCCTGTAGTTGAACTGTACTGCGTACTGCTCCAGTAGCTTCCTACGCTCCCCCGGTTCTGCAACACACCGGTTGAATAGTACAGATTCCCGGCCTGGTGCAGTTTCAATACCGAATTATAGGCATCCGTTGCACTGTTCCAGAACTGAGGTGCTGCATCGGCTTTCGTCCACTCAGTGGAAGTTGGAATACGCCAGCCCAAACCAAGTTGTAAGGCGCAAGGATCCTCTGCGGCCGTCCAGCTCATGCTTTCTGAAATGCTTCCAACCCAAGTTGTCCACGCATCCGAAGGTGTTCGACCACCATCAAACTTATAGCCTTGTTTCCGGTTGAACTGCCAGTACCAGCCTGAAGAAGCCTCCGTGGCATCGTTGTATGCCTTGGGCTGCTGGCTGGCTCCCAGGTTTTGGGTTAACCAGCAAGCCGACTTGCCCGAGATATTGCTACTTATGGAATGATAGGTTACGGTTTTTGTTTCCGGAGCCCCATTCAGCCCTTCGGTGTGAATTACTTCAAACTCAACCGGACAGATTTTAAAACTGGTTACTTCGGGGCTGTATGCCGTTCCTTCGCTGTTCGTTGCATAAGCACGTACATAGTAAGTATCACTCTCATTCAAACCTTCCAGCATACCGGTAAAGCTGCCCAAGCCACTTCCTACCGGAACAACTTTATCCGAAAGCGTTGGAGTCACTCCGGTCGTATTCCAACACAATCCTCTTGCAAGAACCTTGGCTCCACCATTCGTGGTAACCGTGGCTGATCCTTCTGCGGTGGTTGTTTTCATTCCGGAAGTCGGTACTTCCACATTGCTGACCGTGGGAATTGAAATCTTCAGGTCTTCGCGTAAACAACGCACCGGAAGCGCATAGGCTTTACTGATTGTTCCCATCACACTGCTTGAGGAAGTCAAAGCCAGGTAATGCCCGGTGGTTGAGGCGGACTGGGTACTGCTCCAATAATACCCAAGCCCACCGCGGTTTTGCAGCGCTCCGTTTGAATAATATAAATAACCGGCCAGGTGCAGCTGCAACTCGGATTTATAGGCATCAGCCGCGCTTGTCCAAAATTGTGGAGCAGCATCGGCATTGGTCCATTCAGCAGAAGTCGGCAATCGCCAGCCAAGGCCCAACAGCAGGTTACAAGGGTCATTGTTCAACGACCAGTTTGAACTTTGCGAGATGCTGGAGATCCAGCTGGTCCATGCATTGCTGGGGCTGTAAGAAGAACCATCGTGTTTATAACCCTGCGGCAGGTTAAACTGCCAATACCAGCCTGAAGCAGCCTCCGCATTATCACCAACAAATTCGCCTTGGCGGTCAGCTCCCAGGTTTTGAGTCAGCCAACAAGCCGATTTGCCGGAAACATCAGAACTAACAGAGTGGTAAGTTACGTTTTTGCTTACCGGTGCTCCATTAACCCCTTCGGTATGAATAACAGTAAACGTTGCCGGACAAATTCTGAAGCTGGCATCCGCCGGGCTGTAAGCCACCCCTTCACTGTTGATGGCATAGGCACGGATGTAATAGGTTGGCCCCTCAACAAGTCCGCCAATTGTACGGGTAAAACTTCCTACGCCATCGCCGGATGAAATTTTGCTGTCGGCAATGGTCGGATTGCCGGTTGTGTTCCAGCACAATCCCCGATCCGTAACTTCTGCTCCTCCATCATTTGTAACCGTCGCATTTCCTGTCGCGGTGGTTTCAGTCATGGCTTCAGCTACAATCGTTACCTTGCTAACGGATGGTGTTGAAATAACCACTTTGTCGCGAATACAACGTACTGAAAAGGCATAGGCTTTACTGGCTGAGTTTGGGGCACTGGAAGAGGCATTCAAGTACAAATAATGTCCCGTAGTAGAGGCTGCCTGCGTGCTACTCCAGTAGTACCCATGACCTCCCCGGTTTTGCAGTCCTCCGGTCGAATAGTAAAGGTCTCCTGCCAGATGCAATTTCAAGTCAGAATTGTAGGCATCGGCTGCCTTTTGCCAGAACTGGGGAGCATCATCGGCATTTTCCCATTCCGCTTTGGTTGGAATCCGCCAGCCCAAACCAAGCAGCGAATTACAAGGGTCATTGCCTGCTGACCAGTTTGAGCTTTCTGAGATGCTTCCTGTCCAGGAAGTCCAATCGTTGTTTGGAACGTAGGAGTTCCCTACAGGCTGATAGCCTTGCTGACGATTAAACTGCCAGTACCAGCCGGCGGCAGCCTCCGAGGCATCATTGTAAGCATCCGGTGCGCGATCAGCTCCCAGGTTTTGGGTCAACCAGCAGGCTGCTTCGCCTGAAATACTCGTGCTCACGGAATTGTACGTTACCGTTTTACTAACCGCTGCTCCATTCAACCCTTCGGTATGAATCACTTCAAAACCGGTCGGACAAATCATGAAGCTGGTCACTTCCGGGCTGTAGCCCGTTCCCTGACTATTGGTTGCAAAAGCGCGAATGTAATAGGTAATTCCTTCTTTAAGGTTTTTCAGATCACCGGTAAAACTGCCCAAGCCGCTTCCGATGGTTAATGTGCTGTCTGAAACAGTTGGCGCATCGCCGGTTGTATTCCAGCACAATCCGCGGGTTTCCACAGCAGCACCTCCATCTGTTGTAACAATGGCTGTTCCTTTAGCCGCATCCGAGGTCATGCCCGAAACAGGCACCTCAACCTTACTCACCTGCGGTGCCGACAAAGTCATCTCCGTGCGGATACAACGCATTGGGAAAGCATAGGCCTTATTAATATAGGTAACGCTACTTCCACTCGTTGTTAAATAGAGATAATAGCCGGTGGTACCCGTATACCGGTCACTACTCCAGTAATACCCATAGCTACCGCGGTTTTGTAATGCCCCGGTAGAATAATTCAACAGTCCTGCCAGATGCAATTTCAATTCTGAATTGTAGGCATCGGCCGCCTTTTGCCAGAACTGGGGAGCAGCATCGGCATTTTCCCATTCCGCTTTGGTTGGAATCCGCCAGCCCAGACCTAAAAGCAAGCGACAAGGATCATTCGCACTTCCCCAGTTAATGTTTTCAGAAATGCTGGAAGTCCAGGAAGTCCAGGCATTGTTCGGAATATAGGATGATCCTACCGGTTTGTACCCCTGAGAACGGTTAAACTGCCAGTACCAGCCAGAAGCAGCTTCGGACTTATCATTTACTGCAGTGGCTTGCTCGTCAGCTCCCAGGTTTTGCGTCAGCCAGCAAGCGGCTTCGCCCGAAATCATACTGCCAACCGAGTGGTAAGTAACCGTTTTGCTTTCCGGTGCTCCATTCAAGCCGGCGGTGTGCATCACATCAAATTCATAAGGGCATATTCTGAAGCTGGTTACAGTGGGGCTATAAGCCGTTCCTTCACTGTTGGTGGCATAAGCCCGCACATAATAAACAGGCCCTTCTTTCAAATCAGCCAAGGTTCTTGTAAATTCCCCGGTTCCTCCTCCGGCCGTAATCACCTCGTCGGCAATGGTAGGTGTTGAATTGGTTTCACTCCAACACAAACCTCTTTCGGTTACCGGCATCCCCCCGTCCGAAGCAACAGTAGCCGTAGCATCCGCCGATGTGGCGGTCATCTCTTTTGCAGGTACCTCAACATCACTCACTACTGGCGCTGATTTGACAAGTTCGTCACGAATACAACGCACCGGAAATGCATTTGCCTTGTTGGAGTAGGTAACGCTGCTGCTTCCCGAATAAATGTATAAGTAATTTCCGTTGGTTGAATTGTAGCGATCGCTACTCCAGTAATACCCATAAGTTCCGCGGTTTTGAAGCGCGCCGGTATTGTAAGCCAGAAGTCCGGCCTGGTGAAGTTTCAATTCGGAATGATAAGCATCCGCTGAATTTGTCCAGAATTGGGGAGCGGCGTCGGCATTTTCCCACTCCGCTTTGGTAGGAATACGCCAGCCTAAGCCAAGCAACAAGTTACACGGATCATTGGCACTCATCCAGTTCACATTCTCCGAAATACTCGTTATCCATGGGGTCCAGCTATTGGCCGGCAGACGTGAACCATCGTATTTATAGCCTTGTTTCCGGTTGAACTGCCAATACCAGCCGGCCGAAGCTTCGCTGGCATCGCTAACCGAAGTGGCTTGCTGGCTGGCTCCCAGGTTTTGGGTTAACCAACAGGCCGATTTACCCGAAATACGTGAACTTACGGAACTATAAATTACCTTTTTCGTCTCCGGTGCTCCATTCAATCCTTCGGTGTGGATAATTTCAAAATTGGTTGGACATAACTGAAAACTGGTGGTTGACGGGCTGTAAGCTGTCCCTTCGCTGTTGACCGCATAGGCCCGCACATAGTACGTAACCCCTTCTTCTAAATTAGATAACAGCTCGGAGAACGTTCCCTTTCCGGAGCCACTTGGAAGCGTATGATCGTCAACCGTTGGGTTGCCAGTTGTATTCCAGCAAAGTCCCCGGCTGGTTACTGCGGCACCTCCATCTGAAACAACAGTTGCCACACCTGCCGCCGAAGTTTCCGTTACCAGCGAATCCGGAATAACAACATCACTCACCGATGGTAAAGCAATGGTAATTCCATCGCGGATACAACGAAGCGGCAAGGCATAAGCTTTAGAGAAATAGTTAATCCGGCTGCCGGAATACAAATCCATAAAATAAGCACTGCTGGTGTTAATCTGGGTATTACTCCAGTAACGTCCATAACTGCCTCTGCCGGCAAGTACGCCATTGTTATATGCGAGCACCCCTGCTGAATGCAGTTTCAGTACCGAGGCAAAAGCATCGGCACCTGTTGTCCAGTCTTGCGGCGCGGCATCGGCATTTTCCCATTCGGTCTTAGTCGGGATGCGCCATCCCAAGCCCAGCAACAGGTTACAAGGATCCGTGGCTGCCACCCAGGCTGAGCTTTCCGAAATGCTCGTTGTCCAGGCTTCCCACGCATTCGAAGGCGTCCGGGAGCTATCGTATTTATAGCCCTGCGAACGATTGAACTGCCAGTACCAACCTGCCGAAGCTTCAGTGGCATCATTCATACTCGTTGCTTGCTGATCGGCTCCCAGGTTTTGGGTAAGCCAGCAACGCAGATCGCCGGACAAATCGGTACTCACGGAATGATAAACAACCGTTTTTGATTCCGGAGCCCCGCTAAATCCTTCCACATGCATAACCGTAAAAGCGGTGGGACAGCTCTTGCTGCTGATATCAGGTCCGTAAGCCGTTCCAACACTGTTGGTGGCATAAGCCCGTACATAATAAGTAGGTCCTTCAACCATTCCTGTAATGGTATCGCTATAGGTTCCCACTCCGGCTTCACCATTTAAGATGACCTCATCATCAAGCGTTGGGTTACCTGTTGTGTTCCACACCAGCCCCCTTTCGATTACTTCTGCACCCCCGTCATCAATAACATCAGCTGTTCCGAGTTGAGTTGAATCATCAATCGCCTCGAGCACAACCGAGCCAAGCGTTGGCACAACCGGTGCGGTTAAAATCGTATCAATTTCGCCATAAGCCGTGCCCAAGCTGTTGGTGGCATAAGCACGGATATAATACGTTGAGGCATGTTTCAGTCCTCCAAGAAAGGACTCGAACTCACCCAGTCCGCTACCATTTTTTGTTTTGGTCAACAGATCTATCGTGGGGATGGTGTCACTACTCCAGCAAACGCCTCGCAGAATTACTTCGGCACCGCCATCAGCAACCACATCACCTCCGCTAACAGCTCCTGAACTCCAAATGGAATCGGACGCCAAGGTATGAACAGTCGGAATCGTCAGCGTTGTCAGGGTATCGACTTCGCCATAAGCCGTTCCCATGCTGTTGATGGCGTAAGCCCGTACATAGTAAGTCGTTCCCTCCTTCAGTTCAGTAACGTTCAGCGAGAACAAGCCTGTTCCGCCAGTGCTATGCTCCACCGATAAACTGTCAGTCGTTGGTGTTCCGAATGCACTGTAGCAAACCCCTCGAGCGGTTACCTCCACACGACCATTGTCAGTAACCTCACCACCACATACTGCCTCGTTACGAGCTACCGATTTCGGTGCGCTGGTAATGACTGTTGGAATAGTTGGCGTGGTAAATGAAATTGCTTCGGGGCTGAAACGGGTTCCAACCGCGTTGGTCGCATAGGCCCACACATAATAAGTGGTGCTGGCTTTCAGGTTTGTAATCGTTCCGTTGATTTCGGTTGAACCGGCTCCCAGCGCAATGCTGCTGTCAGCCGGCATAGGAACCGTAGGAGCCTGACCGGTGGTATTCCAGTAAAGTCCCCGGTCGGTAACCGAAGAACCTCCATCCGTAATGACAGAGGCTGAACCGTCTCCCGTTGTCATGGTCAAGTTGGTCATCAAAGCAATACTTACCGTTGGGCGAATGGCTTCGGTCACCAGACTATCCAACTGTCCGTAAGCCGTTCCCAGAATGTTGGTGGCAAAGGCTTTGATGTAGTATTTGGTTCCGGGCAAGAGTCCGTTGACATTGCTGACATAAGCGCCCAATCCACCGGCTGCATCATTCAGCTTAACGCCCGTTTCCAGGTCAGGATCGTTCGTCAGACTCCAGCACACGCCTCTCACATTGACCGGCATTCCCCCGTCATTGGTTACTTCACCTCCGCACACGGCATGTGTGCTATCCACCGCCGAAGGTTTCGTTGTTGTTACTGCCGGAAGCATTACTTCCTTGGTACGGAAGAAAACCTGACTACCATAACTTGTTCCAACCGCGTTGGTCGCATAGGCTCTTACATAGTAATCGGTCTCCGGTTTCAGGCCAGACAGGTTGGCGGTGAAACGCCCAATGCCCGTTGTTGTTTCATCAACCGTTTTGGTGGGAAGTGCTACCGTTGGAGCGTTGTGCATGCTCCAGCAAACCCCGCGAGCCAAAATGGGTGTTCTTCCATCGTCGGTAATTTCACCCCCGCTGGTTGCGGTTGTCGCAATAATATTTGTAACCGGTGTTGTCGCCACCAGGGTTGGGAAAGCATCTGTCAAGAATGTTCGTTCCAAGCCGTAGGCCACCCCAATCTTATTGACCGCATAAGCCCTTACATAGTAGAGCGTGTTCGGCTTCAGATCAGTCAGTTTGCTGATGTAGGAGTCCATTCCCGACCCGTTGTAAGTCCGGCTGTCCTCAATGGTCGGATTGGTATGTGTACTCCAGCACACACCTTTAAGTGTCACATCAGCCCCTCCATCGCTGGTAATGTCTCCTCCGCAAACGGCGGTGTAACCTTCAATCTCGGTAACTTCATGGGTAAACAGTCGGGGCGCAGTTGGAAATATAGTTACTGAAACCTGGTTTCCATAAGCCGTACCTGCGCTGTTGGTTGCATAAGCCCGGATGTAATAGCTAATGCTCATGTTCAGTCCGCCAATGTTGCTGGTAAAATTACCGATTCCCGTACCATCCGAAGTTTTATTGACCACTACGGTGTCGGGATCAAAATTGGCATCGGTGCTCCAAAGCACCCCGCGGTCAGTAATTTCAGCTCCTCCATCATCCGAGATTGTTCCTCCGGTAACCACTTCTGACTTGGTAACAGGAACAACATAATTGGTTGTAATGCTTGGCAAAATTGCCGGAGTGGTGTAGCTCACCTCATTTCCGTAAGCCACTCCCTGGCTATTCACCGCATAAGCCCGCACATAATAGGTCGTCACCGGATCCAAGTCTGTCAAGGTACTTCTAAAGGTGTCTCCGTTAAGTTTGTCGTACCTTGTTTTGGTGTGTAAACTGACCGTTGGATTATGTCCGGTACTCCAGCAAACTCCTACATTGGTGATGCTTGAACCTCCGTTACTTTGAATAAGTCCACCTCCAACGGCTGATGTTCCGGTTGATGATGCCAGTAATTCCTGCGTGGTTAAGCTGGCAAAGTCAAGAGTAGTGAAGCTTAACTCATCGCCAAAGGCTATGCCGATTTCGTTCTCCGCATAAGCTCTGATGTAATAGGTTGTTCCTCGTTTTAACCCTTTGAGCTGGGTCGTGAAATAGCCAATACCTGTACCCGTTTGAGCCGATTTATTGACTTTAACCGTATCAGGCTTGAAGCCGGAAACAGTACTCCACACCATTCCACGGGTAGTAACCGATGACCCGCCATCATCGGAGATATGTCCCCCGCTATAAGCAGTCGTTCCGTTTACATACCAGGCCGGACGGGTAGTCAGAGTTGGCAGGACCGCAGGATCAGTAATAAAGCTAAGTAAGTTTCCGTAGCCTGTTCCGGCAATGTTTTTGGCATAGGCCTGTATATAATAAGTGGTATTCCCTTTCAGACGTTGGAGTTTACTGAGGAACGAACCGGTTCCACTACCATTAGTCGTGCGGTTCACCACCACCGTATCCGGGTCGAAAGTTGCGATTGTACTCCAAACCACTCCACGCGAAGTAACATCTGCCCCACCATCTTTGGAAATATTACCGCCACTGGTAGCCGTTGTTGGCCCCGTTGCAGACGCATAAATTGTTCTTATCGAAGGAACTACAGGTGTAAGGAAACTCACTTCCTCGCCATAAGCAATGCCGACACTGTTTTCGGCATAAGCCCGGATATAATAAACCGTGTTGGGAGTCAGCTTCGTAAGCAGGTCGGTAAAGGAACCGGTAAAGTAACCGGTTGATGCTGTCCGGTTTTTAACAATGGTGTCCGTTTCGAAATTGGGCTGGGTACACCACACCAACCCACGGGTAGTCACCAAAGCCCCTCCGTTGCTGGTAATGGTTCCGCCGCCATTGGCCGACGTTGAGGACAGCAGCGTAACCGGATCGGTAACAACCGTTGCCAAAACCGGAGGTTCAGTGGTAAAGCTCACTTCTTCGCCATAAGCTATTCCAACGGCATTCACTGCATAAGCCCGCAAATAGTACGTCGTGCTTCCCATCAAGTCGGAGATGGTACTTGTAAAATCACCCGATCCTCCACCATTCGTCGTATAATTTTCATCTTCGCGAACCGGGTTGTGTGAGGTACTCCAGCAAACACCACTTTGCGTAACCGGACTGCCACCATCTGAAATGATGCTTCCTCCGGCCAAGGCAGAGGTGCTGGTCACTGTACTTTTGTCAATGGCAGCAGTTACCACAACCGGAATGTCTTTCGTGGTGAAACTCAGTTCCTCCTCGGCGTAAGAAGTTCCAATCCCATTCACAACATAAGCCCGAACATAGTAAGTGGTGTTGGGCAATAAACCAGTCATGCGCGAGCTGAAACTTCCTGAAACACTTTCAGTGGTTCGGTTCACCAATACCGTATCCGGAATAAAACCAGACTGGGTGCTCCACACCAATCCTCCGGAAGTAATCAAAGTTCCTCCATTGCTGATAACCGTTCCACCGCTGGTTCCTTCCACCCCGTTGAGTTCACTCTTCGGTGTTACTGTTCGTACAATTGCAAATTCCGGAGGGCCCGAAATGAAACGCACCTCATTTCCGTAACTTACTCCAGCCTCATTGATGGCATAAGCCCGAACATAGTAGGTGGTGTTAGCCATCAAATTGGTCATGGTATGAATAAATTCACCAATTCCCACTCCTTCTGTGGTACGAGGATTATGTATTGTTGGATTTCCGGTCGTGTTCCAGCAGATACCACTTTGGCTCACCTCCGAACCGCCATCATTACTAATGAAACCGCCACCAACAGCCGAAACTCCGCTGATGTCCGACACTTCATTGGTGGTAATCGTGGCCAGAGTTGCGGTAACAAAACTCAACTCATCGCCATAAGCAATACCAATCCGGTTGATGGCGTAGGCCCTCACATAATAGGTTTCCCCCTTGGTCAAACCCGTCAGCTGCCCCGTAAACGATCCATCTCCGTTGCCACAAACCAGTCGGTTATCATCAATGGTTGTCATTTTCTCCGTGCTCCAGCAAATACCCCGCTCCGTAATGGGCTCTCCCCCATTATCGGCAATCGTTCCCTGAACAGAAGCTGAAGTTCCCTGAACAGAAGTAACTCCATCGGTTACCACCCACGGCACTGTTGAGGTTGTCGTGACCAAACTATCCAGGTTACCGTAGGCCACTCCGGCACTATTGATAGCATAAGCACGTACGTAATATTTCGTACTTCCACTCAGCCCCGACAGCTGGCTCGAAAAAATACCGACATCTGAACCGTCAATGGTATAGCTGTCTTCCATCGTTGGATTGGGGAAAGTTGACCAACAAACCCCGCGACTGGTTATGGTATCGCCACCGTCGCTGGTTATGGTTCCGCCACTTATTGCCCGGCTGCTTCTTACATCCGAAGGTTTGGTTGTAATTAAGGTGGCCAGCTCATCGGTCTTAAACTGGTACGAATCGCCGTAGGCAATCCCCTTTTCATTTATCGCGTAGGCTCTTACATAATAAGTTGTTCCCGGAGCCAGGCCAACGAGTTGAGTTGAGAAGCTTCCGGGCCCCATACCTACTTTTACCGTATCATTCAAAATGGTTGGATTATCCGATAGGCTCCAGCAAAATCCGCGATCGGTAACATCCCAACCACCGGTGTTATTCACTCTACCCCGGGCTTCCGCATAAACACCGCCAATGTTGATCACATCAATGGTGACCACCTCCGGAACAGTTGCTTCCGGTGTAATGAAACTGTATTCATCTCCGTAGGACACCCCCGTTACGTTCATGGCATAAGCTCTGACGAAATAAGTAGTGTCTGGCAGCAAGCCAGTCAGTGTGCTGCTGAAAGAACCCAGCCCCGTTCCTGTAAAAATATCCGAGAGTTTCGAATCCCGGTCAAAAGTCGGGTTTTCGGTGGTAGCCCAGCAAACTCCACGTTCAATAATTTCAGAATTTCCGGTATTGGAAACAATCCCGCCACTCTGCGCCGTATTTTGGGTAATATCGCTTGGCTCAGTGGTAAAGATTGAAGCAACTGACGCCGTAACAAAACTGGTTTCGCTGGTATAGCCGGTTCCTGCTGAGTTGGTAGCATAACCTTTCGCGTAGTAAGTTGTACCCGGTTCCAGCACAGCCAGTGTACTTTCAAAAATACCCACATCGGACAGGTTGATTGTTCCTGAAGGATAATACTCATAATTTACCCGGTCGGTACTCAGGCAAATCCCGCGCGCAGTAACTGGTGCTCCGCCGTTATTCAGAATCTCCATCGTTCCCAGTGCTGAGATATCTGTAATTTCAGAAATCTGAATTGAGGCAGAACTCAACTCCGGCACCACCGGAGGCAAAGTGGTAAACACAATCAGGTTTCCGTAGGAAGTCCCGGCTTTATTTACCGCATACGCCCGAACATAAAAAGTAGTGCTTCCCAGCAAGCCGGTCAGACTACTGGGGAACTCTCCCACTCCTGAGCCATCATCCGAAATGGTAGCTTCCGGATCATCCAGCGGATCACCAACAACGCTCCAGATAATTCCGCGCGCGGTAATCGGATAACCTCCATCGCTGGTGATATCACCTCCACTCTGTGCCGAAATACTGGTGATATTTGTGGGATCAAGGGTAATAATTTCCGGAGCATCCGGAATAATGGTGAAGGTTTTATTTTCGCCATAACCAACCCCCACCCAACTACGGGCATAGGCACGAACGTGGTAAGTAACATTGGGCACCAAGCCGGTCAGGATACTGCTGTAAAGCCCTAGTCCGGATCCGTCAGTTGTATGATTAGAGAAAATGGTTGGGTTTTCAGATGTGCTCCAGCAAACGCCGCGCGCTGTTACTTCTTCTCCTCCAGCATCCAAAACATTTCCTCCCCCAACTGCTGTTGAGCTCATGAAAGAAGCTGTTGAAAGCGTAATAACCTTGGGGTAGAATAAGGTGGTCAAACTATCGAGGTTACCGTATGATGTTCCGGCTGCATTGACCGCATAAGCCCGCACATAATAAGTAGTACCCGGCAGCAGGTCCGCCACGGCACTGACAAAAGTTCCGGTGCCGTCGCCCGTGATGGCTTCGCTGGTTTTGCTTGGTAAATCAATGGTCGGATCTTTTTCCGTACTCCAGCAAATACCCAAGGCGGTAATTTCCGAGTTTCCAACATCAGTAACGATCCCTCCACTCAAAGCCTCGTTGCCCGTAACATTGGTGGGTTTTACCGTTACAAGCTGAACCAATGAAGCCGTCACAAAACTGATTTCGCTGGTGTACGACGTGCCGGCACTGTTGGTAGCATATCCTTTGGCATAATACAAGGTTCCGGGAGTCAGCCCGGTTAGTTGACTAATAAAAACTCCAATGTCTGTGGGGTTCACCGTTTCAGAAGGATAATAATGGTAGGTAATCCGATCCGTGCTGATGCAGATTCCCCGATCGGTTATTGGTGCTCCCCCGTTATTCAGAATTTCCATGCGCCCCACCGCCGAAACATCGGTAATGTCGTACACACTGATATTGGCAGAACTGAGCTCAGCCAAAATTGGGTCAGGGGTTGTAAACTGAATCAGATTTCCATAGGCTGTTCCAGCTTTATTGACCGCATAGGCCCTCACATAATAAGTGGTGTTTCCAAGCAGGCTGGTCAGCAGACTTGGGAACCGCCCCACCCCCGAGCCATCGTTGGTAATGATGTGGGAAGGATCGTCCAGCGGATCGCCCTGCACGCTCCAGATAATTCCTCGTGCGGTAACCGGTTTTCCTCCATCGCTGGTAATATCACCCCCACTTTGAGCCGACATGCTGGTGATGGTTGTGGCTTCCAGCGTCGTAATTTCAGGAATATCTGTAATGATTGTAAAAGTCTTTTCTTCACCATAGGCAATGCCGACACTGTTGCGTGCATAGGCCCGTACATAGTAGGTAACATTTTCAGCCAGCCCGGTCAAGTTGCTGGTGAAGTCACCCAACCCGCTTCCGTCAGAAGTATGGTAAGAATAAATCGTTGGATTGGCACTTGTACTCCAGCACACGCCACGATCAACAACTTCTGCTCCCCCATCAGAAATTACGGTTCCTCCGCCAACAGCTGTACTCCCGACAAAAACGGCCGGCGTCAGTGTTGTCACAACCGGGTAGTCTAAAGTTGTCAGGCTGTCCAGGTTCCCATAGGCTGTTCCGGCGGCATTAACTGCATAAGCGCGAACATAATACTTGGTTCCCGGAAGCAGGTCAGTCATCGAACTTGGGAAAGTGCCCAATCCATCCCCGGAAATTGCTTCGCTGGTTTTGGTTGGCAAATCAGTTGTCGGGTACTTCTCGGTACTCCAGCAAATTCCCCGGACCGTTATTGCCGAATTCTCCGAACTGGTAATCTCGCCTCCGCTTAAAGCCGTAAAGCCTGTAACATCGGAAGGTGGAATGGTAGTGATAATTACAGGAAATGCGGTGGTGAAAACAACTTGGTCGCTGTAACCGATTCCGGCTTCATTGGTTGCATACGCTTTCACATAATACGTTGTTCCGGGCGACAAAACATCCAGCAAGGTTTGAAAGGCTCCAATTTCAGAACCGGTATCGTGGGTTGAAGGAAAATGGTTAAAGGTCACCCCATCGGTACTCCAGGCCACCCCGCGCTCGGAAATTTCAGCTCCTCCATTGTTGATAATCGTCGCGTTAATTTGTGCTGAAGTTCCGGTAATGTCATTCACCGTGATCAATTTTTCCAGCAAAGGCGGCTCCGGACCAAGGGTGGTAAATTGTACAAGATTGCCATAAGCTGTTCCTTCACTATTGACAGCATAAGCCCGCACATAGTAGGTGGTATTCCCCATTAAGTCGTTTAGCAAACTGGCATAAGTGCCAATTCCTGCTCCGTCTTCCGTGCGTAAGGCTTCGCTGTCATTCAGCGGGTCGCCCACGGCACTCCAAATAACTCCTCGCAAAGTAACCGGGGCACCGCCGTCATTCATGATGTTTCCACCCGTTTCGGCTGACATGCTGGTAATATTGGAAGCCTCCAGGGTAATAATCGTAGGAATGGTTGTAGAAGTGGTAAAGGTCAGGTTTTCACCATAAACAACGCCTTCGGCATTCACGGCATAAGCCCGAACATGGTAAGTGGTGTTGGGCAACAAGCCGGAAAGGTGACTAACAAAAGCACCCAGACCGTCTCCGGAGGTAATTTTCTGGCGGGTGCGGGTATTCAGGGTTGTATCGGGATTGGCACTAAACCCCCAGCAAATTCCGACAACAGAAATAGCCGATCCTCCGGTGCTGGTTACCACCCCACCGCCGGTTCCGGAACCTCCAATCAGGTCGGTAACCGGTGTTGTGGTTACTGCAGCTTCACAGGCTATGTTCAACCATACACTTCCATTGCAATAGCGGAAGGCTTTTTCAGAAATACTGATATACATATCTCCTTCGGCAGCTATTGGCGGGTCTTCGGAAAGCACCGGAAAACAACAGGTTTCAATCATCTCATCGGTGGAGAAGGCCGAGTTGCCCAAAAGTGTTTCGCCCCCCATATGATTCATTTTCACCCAACCGTTTCCGCCGGAAACCACCAGCGACTGATCGTTTGTGGAATAAAGAAAAGCTCCGGATGAAGGCGATGAAGGCAGTACCAACTTCTCCGGCAAATACGGAATTCCGTTTTTCACAGTAAAGTAGCTCTGTGCCGTAGCATCTTCATAAACCGCTGAGCAAAAGTCGACCCAGGCATTTCCGGTATACACCATCGGCTTTTCATCTTGCCGGCTATAAATCAGCATCCCGGTTCCGGGACTCACAATTTTCGCCGAATTGTCATAAACCGGGAGATGAGGAATTCCCTGTTCTACCCGGAAATAATCCTCTTGTGCGCCAACCAGAGCCGGCACCAACAGAAGAACCATTAAACAAAGCCAGCCCCAGGCCAGACTCCCTTTCGAGTTTAAAAGATGCATTCTCCGGAATGCACTTGCTGCGTTTTTGCTTTTATTTTCCATGTTTGTTGCTTATTCCACTTCATTCCTTTGCATGGATGAAGCGCTTACCATATTGTTTAAAACCCTTTATATTCTTTTTTCGGCCTTCTGAGACGGCCGTATAATCAAAGAGTTGACTAGTATTAGTCAACTCACTGAATTTTATGCTTTTCGCTTTGCTCATTCCGAACCTGCGTATTTCACGAACTTTATTCCGTTCTGGTACTTAAATTCCAAAAACAAGATGCTTCCCCATAACTTAAGTTCATAATCACTGATGGGGCTTTGGGTGGTGGACAGGTACCATACGGGAGGATTTGCTTCCCCTGAACATGATGTCACCTGGTATTGCTCCTTCAGCCTTTGAAACACTTCATCTGAATAGGTTACCCGGATTTGGCGGGCATGATCGGAGGTACTGCATTCGATTAAAAAAGGAAAGTGCTCGAAATGCCGGATCAGCCACATGGCGCTTTTATTGTAGGAGCAATAATTAGCTCCATCTTTATAAACTTCAAGCATTTCGGGGGTGATTTCCGAAGCGGTTGTTGTCTGTAATTCAACAAAAGAAAAGTCTTTCATATCACAAGTTTGCTGTCATCCTATTCTGTTCCCTTATTCCAAGCTGTCCGAAATACCAGGCACTTACCCTTAAACCTGAATGAAAAATGAAAGGCCTTTGACATCCAGCCGCTTATTCCAGTTTCAATAAGATACTTTCCAGTTGTTGCTGCAGCTTATCCACCTTGTTATTCAACTCTTCAATCTGTTGCTGCTGACTGGCTAATTTATGCTCCTGCTCTTTGACCGCCTGAATAAGAACAGCCGTAAGCTGGGTGTAATCGACTTTCAGAAAGCCATCGTCTCCGGTAGTAACCATGGATGGATAAACCTGTTGAAGTTCCTGAGCAATGACTCCGACTTTAGGGCCGCAGGCATATTTTTGCTGATCCCGGTATTCGAACTGAACACCACGCAGGCGATCAATCTTTTGCAAGACTCCGGACAAGGTTTCAATGCGTGTTTTCAATCGTTCATCCGAAGGGGTGTAGAAGTTTCCGTTCACAGTCACATCCTGACCAAAAGCAGCATTGCCATCAACATCAAAAGAGAGTCCCTCACCGGCATCGCCATCGTTGCTCACCGAAAAGTTGCTTAAGGCCAACGATTGGGTGGCTGTATGGTTTCCAAGGTTGTCATTGCCGGCATTGGCATCAACATAACCTTTGGTGGCCACCGTAGATGCATCATCTGTTTCCAGCGGGGTAGCCACATTCAGGATTTTGTAGTTCGTAATCCCGTCGCCAACCAACACATCAGCAGTCGCCGGTCCAAAGCCGCTAATTGAAATGTCAGCCTTGCCCACAGCTTCGGCCTGGTCAGAGGCATTCCCTCTAAAAAATGCACCGGAAGCCAGCGCAAGCTTCTCGGCATTAATTACCCGGCTATCCACATAATTTTTTGTCGCTGCATCCTGCCCCTCGGTAGGATCTTTCAAATTCGTCAGTTTGAAATTCGTAACACCATCTCCCATCAACACATTGGCAGTTGCCACTCCGAAACCACTAATGGCGATGCTGCTTTTGGCCACACCTTCCGCTTTTCCTGATAAGTTTCCTATAAAAAGATGTTCCGAAGCAAGTGCCAGCCCCAAATCAGGGTTGGCCAGCAAATTGTCCAGGTAACTTTTATTAACAGCATCACCAACATCAACCGGTGTGCCCAGGCTAACAATCCGGTTTCCTCCCAAAGAGATATCCGCTGCAGCCACGCCAAAATCACTGACTGGGATGGCGTTCTTACCAACAGCCACCGCTTTATTGCTTAGGTCTCCAAGCAACAGCATGTCATTGTTCAGCGCAATATCAGCCGGGCTCACCACTTTCCCGTCTACATAGGCTTTGGTTGCCGCATCCGTCGGATCGTTAGGATTAGCCAAGTTCACAATGCGCTGATTATTCATTGAAAGGCTGGTGGTTGGATCGCCAAATCCACTTAAAGGGATGTTTATTTTGTCCAGCTTATTGTTGCTAACCGCCTGATCGGCAATGGCCAAACTTACATCCTGAAGCACGGCATTGTTTCCTCCGGTTACCACCAATTCCGTAGAACTAAGCGCTCCTCCGGCTATGGTGCTTGCCTCAACCTCCAAGGCCCCTGAAGGGTTCTGTTTTAATCCGGTGCCCGCTACATCGCTATGAAGTTTGGCAGCCGTTACGGCATCGTTAGCCAGCGAAAGTGTTCCATCAGCAGCCAAACTAGCATCGCCCGAAAGCAAGACCTGCACCGCTTTTCCGGTGGCATCTCCCACAAATATTTTTCCGTTATCGAGTGAGGAAGAATAGGCTTTAATACTTTCATCCACATATTCCTTGGTCGCTGCATCTCTTTTAACTGTGGGATTGGCCAGGTTGGTTATTTTCCAGTTGATGATCCCATCGCCCATAACCACATCGCTTAGAGCAGCTCCGAACCCACTGACAGGAATGTCTGACTTTTGCACGGCATCAGCCTGATTCAATTCATTTCCCTGAAGAAAATATCCCGCTGCCAACGGAATTTTATCGGTACCAATCTCCCGGTTATCCACATAGTTTTTTGTTGTGGCATCCTGAGTATCAATTGGATCTTTCAGATTCGTGAGTCTGTAGTTAGTACTGCCATCACCCATCGCAATATCAGAGACAGGAACTCCAAAACCACTAAGCGCAATGCTGGTTTTGGCTACACCTTCCGCTTTGCCGGATGCATTACCAACAAAAAGGAACTCCGATGCAAGGGCCAAGCCCAAATCAGGATTAGCCAGCAAATTGTCCAAATAGCTTTTATTAACCGCATCGGCATTGTCAACTGGAGAACTCAGATTCGTAATTCGATTTCCTCCCAAAGAAACATTCGCTGCCGCCGTCCCAAAGTCACTTACCGGAATTGTGTTTTTATCTACAGCGCCGGCCTTATCAGTTATATTTCCCAGCAACAACATGCCATAGTTAAGCGAAATATCAATGGGATTGATTTTTTTATCATCCACATAAGCTTTGGTTACCGCATCGGCAGGACTGGTAGGAATTGCCAAGTTGGTTATTCTTTGATTATTCAAGGAAAGGCTGGTGGTTGGATCACCAAAGCCACTCAAGGAAATGCTGCCTTTAGGCATTTCTCCTGCCTTGTTAGCCACATTTCCAACGAAGAAAGAACCGGAAGTCAGCGAAAGGTAATCATCCGGATTGGTCAATCGGTTATCCACATAAGCTTTGGTGGCGGCATCATTATCATTCGTCGGCGTTTTCAGATTGACGATCTTATAATTCATGATCCCATTTCCCATGCTCACATCGGCTGTTGCATTTCCAAATCCACTGATCGGAATATTGGCTTTATCCAACTTTGGATTAGTTACTGCTGCATTTGAAATGGTAAGTTTTCCGGTATTGTCAATGGTTGCATCTCCGGACAGAGCCACCGAGTTTGCGGTACTATTGGCATCTCCAACAAAAATATGCCCATCTCCTAAACTGTTTCCCAAAGGAATCCAGGCAACTCCGTTGTAAAAGTAAAGCTGATGTTCTGATTGATTGTAGAACAGCTGTCCGTCTTTAACGGTAATTGGTGATGGTTCCGGATTTGATATACCGGATGGGGTTGACCCGTTGGTGGAAACTTCCACCCAATTGCTGTAAATATCATACAGGTAAAGTACATTGTTGCCCGTATCGAAGAATAAATCTCCGGGAACCGGATCATCAGGCAGCACCATGCCTTCTTCAACGCCACCTCCGCCACTAATCTCGAGCCATTCGGGTGCTGAGCCATCCTCCGCTTTGGAGGACATCATAAAAAGCTTCTTTTGTGTTGTCAGGTAGAACAAATCTCCAAACTTAGCCATTGCAGGCAACTCCGTCACATCCGGAATAAGGACCCACTCGGTTCCTGTTGAATAATAGTTTTCTTTGGTTCCTCTCAGGTAAACAACCGAACCTTCAGCCATAACTGGCACAGTCGAGATATCAGATCCAAATTTTGACGTTACCGTAGGAGAAATCATCAGCCAGGAAGAAGCACTCAGCTTATAGAAATTTCCATCCACATATTTAACGATTGCCCCGTCACTATAAGCGGACTCAGGCAAGGCTATCCCCGAACCGTAAGTAGGCATATCCGAATTCATAGAGATTGTGGTGGTGTTAAGTGCTGCGGTCAGAACAGCATCCGATGTATTTTGCGTAACCAGCGGATAACCAGACTTTGTAGGTCTAAAGATCATCCCTTTTCCCAAAACAGGTCCAGACTCATTTAGCGCAGCAACCAATACAATCACCTGACTACCACTCACCGAAGATATCTCGGTAATTTCAAAAGAGTTTCCGTTACCATCGATAATTTGGTCTCCAACCAGAACATTCGTCGATCGATAGGTAGAACTAATATCCGAAAAAACAGAGGTTACCTGATATAGCGTATCCACCGTCTTCACTCCAGAAATTGAGAAGGTTCCATTAAATTGACTTAATGTTTGTGATTTCCCCGTTAAGGAAATCACAAACAGGATAATACCAATTAAGTAATAACTGTAATTTTTCATCGGTTAATCTTTTCAATCAAGATTTCATCGCTTTTCCATCACCCATAGCCTCAACCCAATTTCAGCAGAATAATCTTAAGTCGGTAAAACATTAGAAATTAATAGCAATAGACACCCCGGGACCACTTCCTGGTGTACTTCCCACACCATCGCCAAAACCAGAGGCATCCAGCCACTGCGTTAGAATTCCGTCTCCCAGATTAAAGACCTGAATATTGCTGATTGCAACACGGTAATAAGCCATTGAACCACTGCCATCCGGCTGTGTATTGCTTAAAATCATCAGGGTCAGCTGTGGCAACATGAATGAAGAACTGGAGTTATTCATCGTCTTGTCGATATCAATAATTTTAAGCGCAAAACCATTGTTATCCAGCTGACTCATGACAGAGGATGATGTCAGGTTGATCTGAAAAAACTCCAGTTGAGTTCCTGTAGGAATCGTTATTACAAAGCCTGGACCTCCGGGCTCAATTGATGTATTTACTTCACAGGAAATCAGATTTAAATCACCAAAGCCTCTAGCCATAAATGAAAATCCGGGCTCAATCACGCCCTCATAAATCTGTGAAGCCCCTCCACCTGAAGACGAAGCGGTTTTCCAAGTAGCTCCTGTTCCTGAGGCATTAGCCGTTAGTACTTTGTTGGCATCTGCCGCCCCGGCTAACGGAGCAATTTTATCCAGTTTGTCTTTATCAGTGGCCGGCATAACTCCTGCAGCTGTGGCAGTAGCTGCAGGTAAAGTGGCATCATTCCCCGAGCTGCTCTCAACCGTTACTGTTGATGCATCAGTACTGTATGAAAGATCCGTTACACTGCTTCCCTGCCAGGTAAAGCCTCCTGCTCCATTGGAAGTTAGTGATTGTCCGCTCGTGCCATTACCGGCAATGCCTGCAAGCTTCATAGCGGTGATTGCCTGGTTGGCCACATCTTCGGCAACAATGGTTCCGTTGGCAATTTTATCCGAAGTAACCGCATCTGCTGCCAGTTGTGTTGAAATGGTTCCCGATCCTGAACCGGTCACATCTCCTGTCAAACTAATGGATGAACTGCTTCCTCCGGCAGCCCATTCAGTCCCATTTCCGGCACTATTGATGGTTAATACTTTATTGGCATCTGCTGCCGTGTACCCAGGTACTTTATTATCAACATAGGTTTTTACGGCTTGCTGCGTCGGAAAAAGGACATCTGAATTTGTCCCCAAGGTTCCATCTGTACTTTTATTTGACTTATCTTCCTTGCCTTGCACGGTGGCGTTGGCACTTACCCGTGCATCTGTATAGTACAAGTTAGTTCCTTCCGCAACCATGGTGGTGGTATAATCTCCAGCCTGGGGAGTGACTGCTCCTGTTCTGCCGTTAAAAGAACCAACTTCACTTCCTTTTGAAATTTTTGACCAGCTGCTACCATCCGACAGCACCCAATCACCAACATCCAGTGTAAGACTATAGCTGTTAGCGCTTCCGGCTTCAGAGGCAATGTAATAGTAACCTTTACTTGAAGCAGGATCAGGCAAAGCTGGTGTATTGTTCAAGGCATTGTACGCTCCCTGAAAGAAAACATCTCCAACAATTGATGCAGGCAGATAGGCTTCATCAATTTGTCCACTGACATTCAGGGGAACGACTCCATTCGGAGTTCCTTTTTCAGATAAACTGATTTTAGCATCCAAAGCACTTTGTGTAGCTGTGCTAATGGGTTTATTCAAGTCGCTGGTGTTATCCACCAGATTCAAATTCATATTGGTCTTCAGGCTGGCTAAATCACTCACTCCTGTACCTCCGTTTGCTACGGGCAACACACCGGTCAAATTACCAACAGGCACATTTCCGTTGATATTTCCAGAAGTTGTGATATCACCAGTAGTCGTAATACTGCCCGCTGAAATGCTACCGGTTGTAATTGAATTTGGCGTAATGTCTCCCAGGCTAAGCGTTATTTCAGGAGTTGTTGACGCGTTGGCAACAGTCCCGCTAACGCCATTGGCAGGTACAACCGACACATTTGTCACTGTTCCTGTTCCTCCACCCACGGCAGAAAGAACACCATCACCATCAATGGTCAGATTCGAACCAACTTTAATCCCTCCCAGGCTTGTTCCTGAAGCCTTGGGTAAAGAATAAGTAAAATTATTTGCCCCCGCTTCTATGCCATCCAACTTCGCTTTGTCTTCAGCAGAAATAAGTCCCGGACTAGTCGGAGATGCTTCAGGAATGGCTGTTGTTATCGATCGATTTACCCATTTTGAACCTGTCGCATTCCATTGCAAGATATCGTTGTTGGTTTTTCCCGAAATTGATACATTGGATAAACCATCAATAGCATGGTTGTGTGAACTGCTAACATTGGCTGATAAAATACCATCCACATCAATGGAAAGATTGGCTCCAATCCGAACACCTCCCACTTGATCAACTGTTGCCACAGGCAAAGTTGGCGAAGCAGCTTCTGTCCACTCCACTCCTGTTTCATCTGCTTTTACTGCCAGCACTTTGCCACTGTTTCCGGTTTTTACTGGCAATAACGCATTGATAGCCGATTCGGCATCAGTGGCTCCGGTACCTCCATGTGTTACCGGAATAGCTGTGCCGTTCCAGGTTCCGGAAGTAATTGTGCCTACTGTTGTCAGGCTGGTTGAACCTGTCCAGTTTGAAAGAGCCACGTTCTCCACCTGACTTAAGTCCAGAATAGATTTCACAGCTGTTGCATCCAATGCGGTTGGGGCAGCCGAAGCTCCCGAATTATTTCCAAGTAGCGTTTTGTTTGCAATAGACGCCAGTTCCAAGGTAATTTCACCGGAAGCACCACCTCCGGAAAGTCCGCTTCCTGCCGTGATTCCTGTAATATCTCCTCCACCAATGGCAGAAAGATCAACAGTACTCCCCGTGCCTGAAATCGTTAAATTGTTGCCGGACAAACTCAAGGTCTGATCACCGGTGTTGGTTCCCGACAAGTTTGATCCGCTTACTGTTCCCGAAGCATCAACCGATGTAGGCGTCAACGCTCCGTCAATTGTTCCATCAACATAGTTTTTAGTGGCCGCATCAGTCAAGGCCAATGGCTCAGCCAAGTTAGTAATCCGCTGACTTCCCAGATCGAGGGCAGCCGCAGCTGCTCCAAAGCCACTCAAAGGAATTATATTTTTTGAGGTTGCCTCAGCCTTTCCTGCGGCATTTCCAACATAAAACTGTCCCAGCCCCAAAGATAAGCTTGAAGGATCGGCTGCTATCCCATCGGAAATATCCATCCATGAAAACGTGCCATCACCATTGGACTGGAGCACGCTGCCCGAGGAACCATTTTCCAACGCAGCACTACCAGATCCCTTTAAGCCGCCAGCACCAACTGCGTTCGGTGCAATTTTCAGCGGACTCAAAGTCGTTCCGTTACCACTTAGCGTTTCATCGTGCGCAACCGCAGCAAGCACATCAGTTTTCAGCGCATAAGGACTTAAGTCCTGGTCGCCTGTATTCACATTACTTGTATTAGCCAGAATGGCCAGCTGCGCATCGGTAACATAACGCTTATCTGTTGATGATGCAATATCAGCTGTTGTCGCATCTTCACCGGCAGTTACCAAGCCATTGGCATCGTAGGTAATTTTTGTTTTAGTGGCACCAACAATGGCCGGATTTTTATCCAGCTTATTGTCCAAAGCTGTTTGAGTAGCTGTACTCACCGGCTTATCCATGTCGCTGGTGTTATCGACATTTGACAAACCGACATCAGCCTTTGTAATTCCTACCGGCGAATTGATCACCGGGCTATCCAAGGTTTTATTCGTAAGGGTTTGTGTAGCCGTTTCACCAACCAGCTGCTCCAGAATTCCTTTTGCATCATAAACTGTTTTCAGCATATCGCCGCCACCAGCCGAGGCAATATTGTCATCCACATATTTTTTCGTTGCAGGCTCATAATCAGCCGAGGGCGTAAAAGCCGTGGTATTATTCAGAGTCAATACTTCAGTCTTCTTCGCATAGCCCGATAAATCCTGATCACCAGTATTGGTGCCACTGGTATTAGCAAGTGTCGCCAACTGCGCATCGGTCACATAGCGTTTATCTGTTGATGAAGCAATATCAGCTGTTGTAGCATCCTCTCCTGCAGTTACCAAACCATTGGCATCGTAGGTAATCTTCGTTTTGGTAGCTCCAATAATGGCCGAATTCTTATCCAGCTTGCTGTCTAAAGCCGTTTGTGTAGCATTACTTACCGGCTTATTCAAGTCACTGGTATTATCAACCTGTCCCAATCCTACATCGGCTTTACTTAGTTCCAGCATCGATTTGATAACTGTAGACGACAAAGCAACCGGGGTAGCCGAAGCGCCCGAGCTATTTCCCAGAATTGTTTTATCACCAACGGGCGCAAGACCTACTGTTAAATCTCCCGAAGCCCCTCCGCCGGTCAAGCCATTTTCAGTCGTTACAGAAGTAATGCTTCCGCCACCGCCCAAACCAGACAGGTCAACCGTATTGCCACCGGAAATACTTAAATTGGTTCCGCTGAGGCTCAGGCTTTGATCGCCTGAATTGGTTCCACTCATGTTGGTAATCAGATTCAACTGTGTATCTGTCACATACCTTCTGTCCGTCGATGGAGCGATATCAGCCGTTGTGGCATCGGCCCCGGCAATCACCAAACCGTTATTATCGTAAGTTATCTTAGTTTTTGTGTCTCCGGTAATAGCCGGATTTTTATCCAGTTTACCATCCAATGCCGTTTGAGTGGCATTGCTTATGGGTTTATTCAAATCACTGGTGTTGTCCACCTGGTCCAGCCCCACATCAGCCTTTGCCAAAGCCAGCATTGACTTAATAACTGTCGAAGACAAAGGAACCGGAACGGCCGAAGCACCCGAGTTATTTCCTAAAATTGTTTGGTCACCAACTGAGGCTAGTCCTAAGGTTAAATCTCCGGAAGCACCCCCACCGGTCAAGCCATTTTCGGTGGTTACAGAAGTAATGCTTCCGCCACCGCCCAAAGCAGACAGGTCAACCGTATTGCCATTCGATATACTTAAATTCGTTCCTGACAGAATCAGGCTTTGATCACCTGTGTTGGTTCCGCTGATTCCATCAAGCTTCCCTTTATCCGAAGCACTTAATAAACCGTCATCCGTGGTTGTTGCGCCGGGTATTGAGTTCAGTTGATTATCCACATACTGCTTGGTGGCTGCATCAGTCGCGTTGGCAGGAACCGCAAGATTCGTCAGGGTATGCCCTCCCATGGAAATGTTGCTGACTGGGGCACCAAAACCACTTAACGGAATGGCACTTTTGCTGGTTGCCTCGGCTTTTCCTGCCGCACTACCAACATAGAACAAACCATTCCCCAAGGTCAGATCAGAAGGATTAACCGACACTCCTGATGAGATGTCTTTCCAGGAAAAAGAACCATCGCCGTTTGACTGCAGAACGTGCCCATAAATGCCCGGCGACAAAGAACCGCCACTTCCCTTGAGGCTTGAAGCACCTACGGAACCGGAGGACAAGCCCAACGGGTTGGAATAAGTTCCATCGCCATGCAAGCTATTGTCATGAACAACATTGCTCAAGCCGCCATCGCCATTATTCAAAATAGCCGCTAAGTCAACATGACTTCCGCGCGGACCTGAAATGGAAATAATCGTCCCATTCAAACTTAAAGATTGGTACAAATTAGCCAGGCTAATGGTGTTTCCTTCAGAGATTGTCAAATCCTGATTCCCGTCCAGGCTTAAGGTTTGCGGTTTGATGTACCGCTCCACCTGACCATCCACGTATTCTTTATTTGCCGCATCCCGGTTTTCCGAAGGATTCGACAAATCAGTCATTCGGTAGCCCCCCATCGAAACATTGGACTGGGCATAGCCAAAACCACTCAAGGGAATATTACTTTTTTTGGTTGAAGTAGCCTTCCCCGAATCGTTACCAATGAAAAACTGACCGGAAGGAAGCGTAAGTTCAGAGGCATCAACCAGCACTCCCTGAGAAAGATCCTTCCAGGAGAAAGTTCCGTCGCCATTTGATTGCAAAACATTGCCCGGAGTTCCGGGGTTTAGTACCGAGCCTTGCCCTTTCAGGTTAGAAGTACCGACAGCACGACTGGCCAGCCCTAAGGGGTTTGAGCTGGAGCCATCGCCTTGTAATGAAGAATCGTGAATGACAGGCTTATCGTCTTCACTTAAAGCATTCTTCAGGTCAACCTGGTTTTGGGTGGCACCCGAAATTGACAGGATAGTTCCATCCAAGCTCAGTGTTTGTGATTCCTGAGCTGCTTCATCAACATATTTCTTGGTTGCCGCATCTGCTGCATCTACCGGGTCGGCCAGTTGGCTAATCCGGTTTCCGTCCATCAATAAATTCGTTTCAGCCGAGCCAAAATCCGTAAGCGAAATTGCGGTTTTGTCCACGCCTTTGGCTGTTCCGTCTACGCCTACCAACATCTGCCCATCTTCTAAACGAAGACCGCCATCCTCTGTTGGAAGGTTGTTGCCCACAGCAAGCCATTTACCATTGCTGTAGATCAGCAAATTCTCATCCGAGGTGTTAAAAAACAACTGCCCTTCAGCAACATTTCCTGTCGGATTGGTTGTGCCAAGCTGAATGGCTGACAATTCACTTGAAATGGTATTCCAGCCAAGGCCACTCCAGAAATAGAACTGATTTTCCTGGCTATCGAACACCAACAGGCCTTTCGCCGATGAATCGTTTCCATTAAACATTCTTAAGCGCTGATCCGTGGTCAGGCGAGGAATTAAAAGTCCTTTGCTTTCCGAATATAATTCAAGAATTGCCTTTGAATTCGCAGGAACATTCCCTTTACCAATACTGACCCCTCCATCCTGAGCATTAACGCCCATGCATGTAAGTTGCAATATAACAATCAGCAAAACGTAAACATTTCTCATAAGCCTATCTAATTATCTTTTAATTTTCTGCACAAACACTTCTATTTTCAAAAATTTACTTTCATTCCAAACGTCTGGATAAACCACACAATTTCAAGCACTAAGGCAACTGCTACCGGTATAAGTTATTCCGGTTGACTACCTCGCCTATCCGGTGCCGAACAGCAGCTTTCCGCTGATAATTATACAGCACCGCTTTTTGACTGAAACTATAGGAAAGGCTCAGCCCGTGTGAACTGAACTGATTAACTCCTTTTCCAACACCATATTCGTAAGTATATCCCACCATCAGGTTTTTATTGACTTTTAGTGATAATGAAGTCGTTAAAGCCATATTCAAACGATAACTCAGGCCTGCCCAAATCCGATCTTTGAATAAAAAGTTGACCGCCAGGTCGAAGACCGGAGCCGCATAGCCATTGGAAACCTCTCCTTCGTTCACCTGCTGAGTAGCCCCCCGGTAGTACTTGACCACCAGATCGGGCCGGAAAAGAACATCCCGGTTGATTTGATACATGGCTCCCAGGATCAGGTCCCAACTGGGATAAATAACCAGTTCCTCATTCCAGGTTTTATCAACAAGCATGTTGGCACTCAGCCCGGCAAACATAAAGTCGTTCATATAAAAGGCCCCCAACTTAGTTGTAAACCGATCGGTTCCCCATATTTCATGATCCAGCAGGTATTCATCATCATAAGAGGTTATAATGTCCTCGGTGCGGTAAGAAGTACTTTTTATACCGATGCCGTAACCAAAAGCCAAAAAGCCTTTAGGCGATACTTTTACATTGCTCGACAAGCTAAGATCAAGCGAGTTGATTTTTCGGAGGCCGATGTTTTCGCGCATCAAGGTTGCATTCAGCCCAAGGCGCTTGAAGCGAAAAGGGATGTAAACGTTGGTTCCAAAAACCTCGGGATGATAAGGCAAGCTCACCCATTGAAGCCGGCTGATCAGGTTGATCGAAATATAATCCTTGAAGGAATTATAGGCCGGATTAATGAACTCCTGCTTAACAACCGATTGCAAATGCATCATTTCCTGGGCGGTCGATTGCTGACTTTGCACAAGCAGCATCAGGCCTAAAACCATGTATCGAATTTTCCGGATCATTTGCTGCTTTTTACTTCAACCACATTTCGAACAACGAAAGGGGAATCTCCCGTCCACAAGGTCATTTGATAGTAGTAGGTTCCTGGGGTATAATGAGCAAAATCCAAGTCATTCTGATAGTTCTGATTTTTGTACACCATGGCTCCCCAGCGGTTGTAAACCTCCAGTTCAATTTGAGAATACCTGGAAATATTGGGTACTTCAAAAACAGAATAAGACATCCCGTCAAGAAGAATGAAATTGACCAGTTCCAAAACAGAAGCACAGGCCTGGCCATAAAAGCCGGATGAGTTTTTGGTGTTACCCAGCAAGTAGAAATCATTAACCCGCCGCGACTCATAATCAATCGAATAATCCTTGAAAAGAAAATCATCGGCTCGGGCGTAAAGCATGCTGTAGTCGTCAACTCCTAAGATATTTTGAAACGCATCGAACATGGATTGCCCAACAGTAAACCTGTTCGGGGTAGAGCTTTCAGAGAACACCTGCCATCCCCAAGGCTCAATCTTGCGCACATTCGGATCATTAATCATGCTTGCCGCATCGGCAAAAAGAGCTCCGTCAAACAACACATCAACCGTTCCGCCGTTTTTCGCATCGCTGATAAACAACGGATGAAAAGCATAGTCATCACCTACCGGAAACCAGTACGTATCGCCAGGCAATACTTCACGAATCAATTTGCCATCGACATAACTGGCATTGTTAGCCGAATTGGAGAACATCACGGCATCCGCTGCAGCATTAACTATTTTAAATAAACTTTCATTCGAAATATGGACCACTCCCGAAGTCAAAACGAGTGAGTTATGAATAAACAGATCACCATTCAGAAAAACGTCTCCTTCTGGCTTATCCATTCTAAACGATCCTAAGCTGGAACCAAATCCGTCAAGATCAATATCGGAATTGCCTGCAAAGACAAAGCTGCCATCGCCCAGGTGCTTACCTGAGAAAGTAACCGTAGCCGGAGAGGTCGCATGAAAATAAACCGTTCCTTGGTTTGTAAGGCTGGCTGTTTCATCCAGAAGCACATCGCCGTCAAAGCAAATTGAGCTTTCTTCAGCCACATAGAGATCCAACTCCTGAATCTTCACACCCCCCTTTTCTTCATTCAAATCCCCGGTATCTGCATAAACGCCAATGGTTAGCACAAGCAGTCCAGCGAGTAAAAAATTAAACAATCGCATTCTTCATCCCTTTATTGAGCACAGGTCTGAAAAAAAGCGTCAAGCAAGCATTTCACCGAATCCCGACAGCCCTTTTATATTGATTTCCAGACCCTAAAGCAATGACAAAGATAGAGTTGTGCATCAAGTAATACCTATTCTTAATTACACGAAACACACGAAGCGGAATTTCTCAATCTAAACTGTCCTATTTTCGAATTAAAGCCGAATAATTACAATCATATGATCATATCTAAAGAAGGAATGCAGAAATACAGGATTGACAGAGAAGCAATTCCTCCGTAAAAGTCAATTCACGAAATGCGCTCTTATCATTCTTCTACCCATTCAACAAGGCATTGCACACCTCCGGAAAGCCCGGCAACTTAAAAAAGGGACGGAATTTGTTTCCATCCTGACAATTATTAATTTTCTTTGAAGAATTGAATGTACGAAGAAACTTATAAATGCATTTATCCATGATTCTGAATCGAGTTTTTCTGATCACAGCCCTTGCCATCCTGTTGTTTTCCTGCGGAAAATCAGAAAAAGAACTGGCAGCTGAACGACTTTCATTTGCTGAGCGTTTGTACCAAAATGGAGATACAACCGAAGCCCTGCAGCAGTTGGACACCTTGCAATTGAAATACAAAGGGGCCATTCAGGCAATGGTGGAGGCCGACAAATTCAGGAAGAAAATTTATGGTGACCTGTTTTATAAAAAACAAGACGAGATGGACTCCTTAAAAGTCACCCTGCAAGAACTGGAAAATAAGTTTGTGACTGAAAAGACCGAGTTTGACCGCTATACGCAATACATCCACAAACGCCAGCAATTTAAGCGACGCTGGAACAAATCCTTTATCCAGGTTCATTTGGATGAGCGGGGCGATTTATACATTTCAAGCAACTACTATGGAGAACAATGGCTTGAGCATACAGGACTACGGGTTTACGACAACGACATTCAGGCCAAAACGAAGAAAGTACCTTTGGACAATGTGCTCAATCATCGCAGTGATTTTATGGAAACAAAATGGGAGAAAGTCACCTACCGCGACGGGGCAGATAATGGTGTCATTGCCTTTATTGCCGAACATGCCGATCGTAACTTAAAAGCGGTGTTCTTAGGCTCGCGCTATTACTACATCATTTTGGAGGACTATGACAAACAGGCCATTAAAGATGCCCTGGCCTTGTCAAAAGCGTTAAAACGGAAAGCCAAACTTGAAAAGGAAATTCAATCGCTTCAAAACAAGGTGGGCTAACACCAGTTGAAGCGAAAGTCTTTTTCAGGCAGCTTTGCATTGATTCAAACCGTGCCTGAAAAAGACTATTCTTACTTTAATCATCAACCGATTAGCGGATTTTTTCAATCAATTCGGGAGGCTGAGCCAAAATTGCCTTACGCCCGTTAATAACAATTGGTCGATGCAGCAATTGCGGATTTTTGGATAGAATTTCGATCCACTCTTCATCCGAAATCGTTTTCCCCTTGTATTCTTGTTTATACAAACTTTCATGGGTTCTGACCAGCTCAAAAGGCGTCATGCCCGACTTGGACAGAATCGACTTAATTTCCTCGGGACTAATACCCTCTTTCAGGTAATTTTTCACATCAATCTGATAGCCGTTTTCTTCCAGGTATTTCAACCCGGCTCGGCTCTTCGAGCATCTTGGATTATGGTAGATTCTCATGACTACTTGGTGTTTTTCTTTAATGTATTGATAATAATCTTCCTGTGCGCGAAACCGTCCTTCCATATCCTGCCGATTATAAGTATTGGTCAGATCATTATCCAGAATCCGGGACTTGGTATTATCACGCAGCTGTATTTTAAGCATTTCCCGCAGTTCTGCTTTCAGGTCCGGATCGTAAATTGGGCAAGCCACTTCAATTCTTCGGTTTAAGTTTCGTGGCATCCAATCGGCTGATGAAATAAAGACTTGCTCATCACCACCATTTCCGAACAAGAAAATCCGGGAGTGCTCAAGGTATTTATCAACAATACTGATAGCCTCAATGTTTTCATGCACATCATTCAGCTCGGTCAGCAGTCCGAAAATGCCGCGAACAATCAACCGAACTTCAACGCCCGCACGCGCAGCCTCATACAATTTATCCATCATTTCCGGATCTATCAGGCTGTTCATTTTAAGCAGCATGTACCCTCGTTTTCCCGATTTGGCAAGGGCTATTTCACGATCAATCTTATCGGTAAAAAAACTGCGCATTGAAAACGGACTCACCACCAAATGTTTGTAGTTGCTGATTCGGTAATTATGCTTAAAAAAGCTAAACAAACGAGCAACTTCATCAGCAATCCTGGGATCAGCCGTCATTAATCCATCATCTCCATACACCCGCGCCGTGCCTTCATGGAAGTTACCAGTTCCCACATAAGCATAATTCCGGAAGGCGTTTTTCTCCCTTCGTCGAATCCAGGCCACCTTGCTGTGCACCTTCAAGCCGGGCACACCGTTCACCACATGGGCTCCTTCTTCCTGCAGTTTGTTTGACCAGTAAATATTGGCTTCTTCATCAAACCGGGCCTGCAATTCAATAACCACCGTCACTTTTTTCCCATTTCTAATGGCGTTCAGCAAGGCATTAACCACTCGTGAGTTGCTGGCAACCCGGTAAATGGTTATTCCAATTTCTTTAACTTTTGGGTCAATTGCGGCTTCGCGAAGCAAGTCCAAAAAGTGCGTGAAACTTTGATAAGGATAATGCAGCATGATATCCTTGCGCCTCAGCTTTTTCAAAATGCTTTCGTGCTGCTTCAGGGACTTATGCCGAATCGGCGTTAGCCGTTTGTAATAGTGCTCGGGTTTTCCAATCTCCGGGAAATCCATAAAGTCTTTATGGTTATGATATTTTCCACCCGGCACCTGGTTATCCGGATCGAGCTTCATCTTTTTAATAATGAAATTGAGCAAGTCCTCCGGAATCTCCTTATCGTACAACAAGCGAACAGGCGTTCCCACCTTCCGCTTTTTCAAGCTGGCTTCCATCTTTTCAACAAAGCTTTTGGAAATATCATCATCCAGGTCCAGCTCGGCATCGCGCGTCACCTTGATGGTGTAAGCTTCAAAGTGATCGTAATTAAACAAGGGGAAAATATCGGGCAGGCTGAACCGGATGACATCGTCCAGCAGGATAACATATTTTCTTCCGTTTTTTTCCGGCAACACCAAAAAACGCGACATGGAAATATTAGGCACGCGAATCAAGGCATAGGCGAACTTCTCCGGACGCTCTTTCCGCGAAAGCTTAATTGCCAGGTAAACCGAGCGGTCGCGCAGGTACGGAAACTTATTTTCCTTGCTCAGCATGATCGGAATCAGGTTGGGCAGCACCTTTTCTTTGAAGTAATTTTTGACAAAAAGGACCTGCTCGGGTTCCAAATCGTTTTCATCAATCAGCAAAATATTCTCCTGCCTCAGCTCCTGAATGATTTTACGGAAAATTTCCTGCGATCTTTTTTGGTGAGAAACCACAATCTCCATAATCTTCTCATGCAATTCTTCCGGTTTGATGTCACCAAGCAAGGTTTCATCATTGCCAAAGTCAACCATTCGCCGAACGGAAGCTACCCGCACGCGAAAAAACTCATCCAGGTTGTTTGAAAAAATTCCAATGAAGCGAATACGCTCCAAAAGCGGAACCGTGGGATCCTCTGCTTCCTGCAAAACACGCGCATTAAATGAGAGCCAGCTAATTTCGCGATTAATGTATGGGTTGTCAATTTTCGTCATAGTCTTTCTGTTTTAGAAAAATCGCCTGCAAGGACGAAGGCGTAAAACGATCTTTTCCTAAAGATGCAAAAAACTTTCTGCTTTTGCACCTCTTGCATCCGTTCAAATGAAGATTTAGCAGCAGAATTTCGCTCCTGATTTTACCGACAAAGAATCTTGATTTTTGAAAAGATCACCCGTTTTCTTCCGGGCAGTTGCCCCTTTACTGGCCTAGCCTGCAGCTAATCGAATAACGCCCTAAACCTGCATCATGTTCACGTAGCCTGCTAATCCAACAAGCGCAAAAATGCAAACCCCTATGCATTACCAATAAAGCAGACGCATTCTAAAATTCCAAAGGATTTGAAAGAAGGTGTTTAAAAAAGGCGGAGGCCGAAAGAAGGTCTCCGCCTGTAAAGTCATAGCCGGAATTAGTCTTTACTAAATTCCATCAGGAAGGCTTTTATAAAGCCGTCGATCTCCCCATCCAAAACAGCCTGCACATTGCCTGTTTCATAATTGGTTCGGGTATCTTTCACCATTTTATAGGGTTGTAAAACGTACGACCGAATTTGTGATCCCCACTCAATTTTTTTCTTGGTTGATTCAAGCTGCATCTCGGCTTCCCGCAGTTTTCGAAGCTCCAACTCATACAGTTGCGACTTCAGCAAACGCATGGCGTTCTCTTTGTTGGCTAACTGAGAACGGCTTTCGGTGTTTTCAATAACAATGCCGGTAGGAGCATGTCGCAAGCGCACTCCGGTTTCGACCTTGTTTACATTCTGCCCTCCGGCTCCTCCCGAACGGAAGGTGTCCCAACTGATGTCTGCCGGACTAATTTCGATTTCTATCGAATCGTCTACCAATGGCGCTACAAAGACCGAAGTGAAAGAGGTCATTCGCTTATTCTGGGCATTGAAGGGTGACAAGCGCACCAGCCGGTGAACACCGTTTTCACTTTTCAGGTAGCCATAAGCATAATCGCCTTCAAACTCAATGGTACAGTTCTTAACGCCAACTTCATCGCCCGCATTAAATTCTGACACCGTAACCTTATAGCCTTCCTTTTCGCCCCAGCGCATGTACATACGCATCAACATATCGGCCCAGTCATTACTTTCGGTACCGCCGGCGCCAGCATTTATACGCAAAATAGCTCCCAGCTTATCCTCTTCTTTGCGGAGCATGTTGCGGGTTTCCAGGTCTTCAATCACTTGAAGTGTTTTTTGGTATTGCCCCTCAATTTCTTCTTCGCTCGCCTCGTCGGCTTCAAAAAATTCATACAGAACCTGCAAATCATCCAGCGCCCGATCCACCTTTTCAAAACCTTCGGTCCACACCTTGATGGATCTGATGGCCTTCATTTGCGCCTCTGCTTCTTTGGGGTTATTCCAGAATTCCGGATCTTGTGTTTTAAGCTCTTCTTCTTTGAGTTGAATTAATTTTGCATCGTAGTCAAAGATGCCTCCTCAGAGCATCTCTGCGCTCTGCAAGCTCTTTAAGCTGCTCTTTTTGAATCATGATATATCTGTTTTGATTGATCACAAAAGTAGAAAAACACCACGGATTAATCAATAAAAAAACGGGCAGCCCTTTTCAGGATGCTGCCCGTTTTGAAAATAGATATGTTGTGTTTTTACTCGTTCCAAACAACAGCTTTCGTATTGATTGTTTTGGCTTGCAGATTAACACCTACTTTGCCTGGCTCATACTTAAAAGCGTGTAGCTCTACGATGAAGTTATCATCCAGTTCCGGAGTGAAATCGGCTTTCCAGCCAGCTCCTGAACCTTTAACCACAAACTCTTTCGTGTCGCCTTTTTGAGTTTGAGACTGATAAACTTGAGTTTGATCCTCGTCATTCTCAAACATCTTAACAATCACGTAGTCTGCACCTTCAATTTCAGTCCAGCTCAAGGTCATGCTCACCTCTTCGGCATCAAAAGTTGAAACAATTCCGTCAGTTGGATAAATCATATCCTCAGTCAGGTTATCCACCGCCTTCTCAGTTTCAGCTGATTCAGCCAGAATATCAAAGCTGTATGATCCTACCAATGGCTTCTCTGTTGAAAACTCACTCTCGGGAGTTTCGTAGTAGAAATCTAAACTATAGCCTTGAAAAGCCTCTAAAGTATATTCTGTTTGATCTTCAGCTGTTACACCTGCACTTTTAATCGGCTTGTTGGCAAAAACGTGCAACGCTAATCCATAAAGTGTATCCACTTCATTTTCTGTCTCTACTGTTTTGGAAATCACAAACACATCAGATGAAGAATCAAATGCTACTTCTTCTGACTCACATGCAACGAATC
This sequence comes from Sunxiuqinia rutila, assembly GCF_050589705.1. Classification (NCBI taxonomy): domain Bacteria; kingdom Pseudomonadati; phylum Bacteroidota; class Bacteroidia; order Marinilabiliales; family Prolixibacteraceae; genus Sunxiuqinia; species Sunxiuqinia rutila. Next base: position 242,784 of record NZ_JBNGOT010000001.1, on the reverse strand, counting down.
CAAACATCATCGCAATTGCCGCAATAGGAATAAATTTTTTCATAGTGTTCTAAATTCTATAAATTTTGTTTTAATGTCTCCAATAGATGCTTCAAGCAGCAAAAGGTTGCGGAGGAAAATTATTTTTTTTTGAAAAACATCGCTAATCCCTCCTTTCAAACAAACTTCAGCCGCATTAGTACCTGCATCCAACACCCTTATCTTAAACGACAAAAGAAGTCTATGCGTATTATTTCAGTCTGAAAAAAAATAATATTGGCACTTTCACTTTTCAGCTCCCTTCCTCAACTTTTTCAGGTGCCCCTCAGGTTTAAACACACGAGCACGCTATATATTTTGAAAAGTTAATCATCAAACTGTCTTCGAAACACATCTTATTTTTAAGAACAAGCCTTATGCTGGCTTTGTTGCATACAGCCAGTTTGTCTTTTGCCTGGACTACAGCGATTATGACTCAATATTTCTTTCTCAGATTTGACGCCGGAAATCCATCCTCCTTTTGATTAAATGCAGCATGGCCGTCAAGAGGCTCTTTTCCTTCCACCAGTTGCAATTAACATCCCTTTGAATTCCTGAACCGGACTTTATCCCTACCAAAGCAAGCAGCCAGAGTAGTATTATTCCCGATGTTTCCAGACTACCAGCTCATTGTCAGCAATTCATAAACCGCTTCAGACCGAGCCCCTTTCTTGCAATTTTGGCTTCTCTATCGGGCAGTTATCTTTTAAAACTCAAGAAAAGAATGTTTCATTTAAAAAAATAAAAGTATATCTTTGCGCCACAATTAGAAATTGTTATCAATTAAAATTAATTCACATGCCAGCAAAAATCAGATTGCAGCGACATGGTCGCAAACGTTTAGCATTCTACCACATTGTGGTAGCTGATAGCAGGGCACCACGAGATGGTCGTTTAATTGAAAGGATTGGATCTTATGACCCAAATACAAATCCTGCTACGATCGATCTTGATTTTGATAAAGCTTTAGACTGGCTTACAAAAGGTGCTCAGCCAACAGACACTGTAAGAGCTATTTTATCTTACAAAGGAGTATTGTACAAGAAACACCTTATGGGTGGTGTTGCCAAAGGTGCTTTCGACGAAGCAGAAGCAGAACGTCGTTTTAACGCTTGGTTAGCTGACAAAGAAGCTAAAATTCAAGCGAAAAAAGATCGTCTGAACCAAGATGCTGATTCGTTAAAAGCCAAACAATTGGAAGCTGAAGCAAAAGTGAACGCCGACCGGGCTGCCGCAATTGCAAAGCGTGATGCCGAACTGGCAGCCGAAGCTGAAGCAGCTAACGCTCCTGAAGAAGCAGAAGAAGAAGTTGTAGCTGAAGAAGCTGCTGCAGAGGAAGCTCCTCAAGCAGAAGCACCTGCTACTGACGAAACAGAAGAGAAAAAAGCTGAGTAAGCATTTTTTTCCCTGGTCTGAAAAAGACAAAACAATTCCCAAATAAAAAGGGGCTCAACTGAAATAAGTTGAGCCCCTTTTCTATGTTATCGATTTCTTTGTTGTCTTAAAGAATCGCATCAACCTTAGATGCCAAAGCGGCTTTTGGTGCTGCACCAACGTGCTTGTCAACAATCTCTCCACCTTTGAAAAACAAAATTGTAGGAATGTTGCGAATACCAAATTTCATGGCTGTTTCCGGGTTGCTGTCTACATCAACTTTTGTAACCAACAATTTCCCTTCATAATCCTGTGACAATTCTTCAACTACAGGAGCAACCATGCGGCAAGGGCCACACCATTCTGCCCAAAAATCAACTAAAACCGGTTTGTCTGACTGAAGAACAATTTCTTCAAAATTTGCATCATTTACTTCTTGTGCCATAATCAATATTTTTTAATCTATTATTCTATTTAAGCCTGCAAAGCTAATTTATTTTAAAAGTTAACGAATCATGCTTCCGGAAAAAATCTTCCAGCTCATGCGTCATTTCCACGCGAGTATTTCTAGAAAACAGGTTGACCATACTTTTTGTTTCTGCATCCCAGATATTAAATCGCAACAAGGCTTTCCCCTTGTTCTTAATGCTGATGTTTTCAATCTCCTGAATCAAATCCGGGGTAACTTTCTGCAAGGGCAACTGCAAGGTCACCGACTTGATGTTGTTCTTTCGGATTTCTGACAACAGCTCGATGGTTCGAATTTTGAACTCCAGCATATCGGAGTTAAAACGTGGCTGAACCTGCCCCTTCACCATCAGGAAAAGCCCTGTTTTACAGTATTTCGAAAATTCTACATAGTTCTTTCCAAAAAAGAAAAAGGTATAAGAATCAGTATAATCTGCCAGGGTCATGGTGCTAAATGGTTTGCCGGTCTTACCAACTGCTTCGCGGCTTTCGGTCACCATTCCGGCAAAAGTTAGCTCCTTCCCTCTCAGCGCTTCAATGTTGTTATTCAGATCCTTCAAGGAGAATTCGTTGCTGGTAAAATTATCAACCTCCAGCCTGAAGTCATCCAGGGGATGGGCCGAAAGGTAAATCCCAATCAAGGCTTTTTCCTTCTCCAGCAGAACGATTTTGGGCCATTCGGGAACGTCTGGAATATCGGGGGTTTTTACAGCTTGTGCCGACATAATTTCACCAAACAGCGACTGCTGGGCATTGTTGCTTTCCAGCTGCATTTGTTGTCCGTAGCGGGTCAGCCGCTCCAGAAAAGTGGGTTCATTCTCGGCCATGCTGGCAAAAAACTGACTGCGTTTCAGCCCAAAACTATCAAAAGCACCGGCCATGGCTAAGCCTTCAATATTCTTTTTATTAACGGTATGCAGGTTAACGCGCTCCACAAAGTCGAACACCGAGGTAAACAAGCCGCCTTCACGGGCTTTTACGATGTCGAACACAGCACCTGCTCCTACCCCTTTAATGGCGGCCATTCCGAAACGAACATCGCCTTCGGGGTTTACCATAAACTTATTGAAACTCTCGTTCACATCAGGCCCCAACACATTTATGCCCATCCGTTTTGACTCCTCCATGAGCTTGGTAATATCCACAATATTACTCAGGTTTCGACTCATGTTCGCCGCCATAAACTCAGCAGGGAAGTGCGCTTTGAGGTAACCGGTTTGATAAGCAATATGTGCATAACACACCGAGTGCGACTTGTTAAAGGCATAGGATGCAAAGGCCTCCCAGTCTTTCCAAATCTTCTCAATAATCACTTCGGGCTCCTTGTTCATTTCCTCACAGCCCTCAACAAACTTCGCGTTTGCTTTACAGCCATCGATAAACTTCACTTTCAGCTTATCCATCATGGCCTTAATCTTCTTACCCATTGCCTTACGCAGTGAATCTGAGTCACCGCGCGTAAAGTTGGCCAAGTGTCGCGACAGTAACATCACCTGCTCCTGGAACACCGTAATTCCATAGGTGTCTTTCAGGTATTTCTCCATCATCGGATGGTCATATTGCACTTGCTTGCGACCGTGTTTCCGATCAATGAAATCGGGGATGTATTCCATTGGCCCCGGACGATAAAGGGCGTTCATGGCCACCAAATCCTCAAAACGGTTGGGCTTCAGGTTACGCAAGTGCTTTTTCATCCCGGGGGATTCAAACTGGAAAATAGCTGTCGTATCGCCCCGGCTAAAAAGCTCAAAGGTCTTTTCATCATCGCCTGGGATGGCATCAATATCCACCTCCAACTTGCGCGACAAGCGGATATTCTCTAAAGTCTCCTTGATAATGGACAGGGTTTTCAGCCCCAAAAAGTCCATCTTCAGCAATCCAATATCTTCTACATAACGCCCATCGTACTGGGTGGTGTATAAATCTTCCTCCTTGGTGGGCATCAAGGGAATGTGCTCATCCAGCGGATCACGTCCAATCAAAATCCCACAGGCATGCACCCCGGTCTGCCGAACCGAGCCTTCAAGCGTTTCGGCAAATTTTAGGGTTGAAGCGATCAGGGGGTTATCCGATTTCTTTTCATTCCGAAGTTCCGGACTTTCCTTATACGCCTTGACGAAACTCATTTTAGGAGCCTCAGGCACCAACTTCGCCAGGCGATCGGCCTCGGGCAAGGGCAGCTTCAGCACACGCGACACATCGCGAATCGCCAGCTTCGTGGCCATTGTTCCAAAGGTACAAATATGCGCTACGCGGTCGCGGCCATATTTTTCGGTCACCCAATCGAGCACAAGCTGTCGGCCGTCATCATCAAAGTCAATATCCACATCGGGCATTGAAATCCGGTCGGGGTTCAGGAAACGCTCAAACAGCAGGTCGTGCTTAATGGGGTCAATGTTAGTAATTCCGACACAGAACGAAACGGCGGCACCAGCAGCCGACCCCCGTCCCGGGCCCACCAAAACCCCCATCTCCCGCGCGGCGTTGATAAAATCCTGGGTAATCAAGAAGTAGCCCGGAAAACCCATCGTTTTAATGGTTTCCAACTCGAAATCCAAGCGTTCCTTCACATCGGCCGGAATGGGGTTTCCATAGCGATAATCCTCCTGAGCTCCCAAATAGGCCAGGTGTTTCAGGTATTCGGCCTCCAACTTAATCCGAAGAACACTTTTATATCCTCCCAAGCGCTCAAAAGCACCGTCCTTAAATTCCTCTTTTAATTGTTCTTCTGTATATTTTTGTGCATACTCTTCTTCGGTTCCAAACTCTTCCGGAATAGGAAACTCCGGCATAATGGGCGATGAGTTCAGCTCATACTCTTCAATTTTATCGGCAATTTCCTGGGTGTTCACCAACGATTCGGGGACATCAGCAAACAACTGGTTCATCTCAGCCGATGTCTTAAACCACTCCTGCTTGGTGTAGCGCATCCGTGTGGGATCATCAACATCTTTCCCCGTATTCAAGCAAATCAGCAGGTCGTGCGCATCGGCATCCTCGGCATTGATAAAGTGCACATCGTTGGTGGCAATCACCTTCACCTGGTACTTTTCGGCCAGCTCGAGAATTACCTTATTGACCAAAACCTGGTTCTTATACACATCCTCATTGCGCTGCGGATCATCCGATTGATGGCGTTGTAGCTCCAGGTAATAATCATCGCCAAAAACCGATTTGTACCATTTAATGGTTTCTTCGGCATCCTCGATCGATGATTTCATGATGTGCTGCGCTACCTCTCCCCCCAAACAGGCCGAAGATACAACCAGCCCTTCGCTGTATTTCTCCAGAATGTTTTTATCAATACGTGGCTTGTAATAAAAGCCCTCATTACTGGCAATGGATATTAGTTTAATCAGGTTGCGGTAACCTTTCAGGTTTTTCGCCAACAAAATAAGGTGGTCTCCCGACCGGTCAACCTTAACGCTCTTATCCTGAATCGTCCGGGAAGCCACGTAGGTTTCACATCCCAAAATGGGCTTAACGCCTTCCCGCTTACAAACATCATAGAATTCCTTGATCCCAAACATCATCCCGTGATCGGTCAGGGCAAGGGCCTTCATGCCATCGGCCTTGGCTTTGGCCACAAGCCCTTTTACGCTTGCGGCTCCATCTAATATTGAATATTGTGAGTGTACGTGTAAATGAGTGAAAGGAATCATTGTCAATTCGTTTTATCTGTCTTCAAGTTCGTGGCCCCTAAAAAAATCGAAGGGCTAAAAATACGGTTTTCATTTTGCTCCTGAAACTCCTGTCCATAAAACATCTAAAAAGGAGGATCGTGTTCAGTCTGAAAGGAACGGACCAGCCAGTCTTTTGGTTTAGCTTTCCCTTAACAAATGGTCCACTGCCGGAAAAATAAAATCCGGCTCAAAGCCCCGGCCCTGTGCAAAACGAATCAATTTGGCTTTCCGGTCGTAATCGGTCGCAGCCTTAACATATTTGTTCTTTTCCCTCAACAAATCCAAGAGCTGCTCCTGGTAGGCCGCTTCGTCAATCTCCTCCAGAGCCGCTTCAATTATTCCGGCATCCACCTGCTTGGCCCGTAGCTGAAAGCTGATCTTCACCCTTCCCCATCGATTAAAGCGAAATTTATCCTTCACAAAACTTCGGGCAAAACGCTCATCATCGATGTATTTTTCCTCAATCAATAAATGGATGATTTCTGTTGTTTCGTCCATTTCGAGCCCCCAATCCTGTAGTTTCTTGCGGATATCGCCCGAGCATTTTTCCGCGCGGCTGCAAAGAGCCGCTGCCCGGTGCCAGGCTTCTTTTTGTTGCTGATTCAGCGCCATCGTTCTTTTCTTTATGCAATTCCTTTTCTGTTACTTTCGGTCAAACCTCCTCAAGCTTAACGCCTTTGCAACGTGTTGATCAAGCCAGGGATTTCTGTAAAAATTCAAAGATAGGGAATCTGTTGGACGAATCGATTCCATGCAGCCAGCAAATAAAAAAATCAGGACTCACCCAAGGTAAGTCCTGATTTCATCGTGGCTTCGCGTCCAATTTCGGCTATTGCAACACAAAGCTAATGGGTACGCTGAAAGCCACTTTTACAGGCTCGCCGCGCTGTTTGCCCGGCTTCCAAACCGGTAGGCTGTTTACAACGCGTAAAGCTTCCTTATCCAGCGCCGGGTCAACACTTCGGATGATTTTGGCATTAGTCACCCGACCATCTTTGCCCACAACAAATGACACATACACTTTGCCCTGAACGCCATTTTCCTGAGCAACAACCGGATATTTAATGGCATCGGCAATGTATTTACGCAAGGCCAGTTCGCCACCCGGAAACTCCGGCATCTCTTCGACAATGTAAAACACCTGCTCCTCTTCCTTTTCGCGTTCCTCTTGCGCATAATCAACAACAATCGGACTGACATCAATCTCTGTCTCCTCATCCGCTTCACTGTCCATAATTTCCAATTCATCTTCAATCTCAACATCGTTGGCGACAATATTAAGCACTTCCACAACCTTGGGCGGAGGTGGTGGTTCAGGCGGCTTCACGGCTTCCTGCCTGGTTATCGGAATAATTTCGGTTTCAACTTCCTGCACCGCTAAGGTTCCTGTAAACTCAGCTTTCGTAACATTGGTTTTAAACTCAAAAGCAAGCAACACAATCCCCAGAGCGATGACCAAGCCGATCTCAATCAACAAATTCCGATAACAATTCAAATCACAAGATGGATATTTCTTGATTTCCATAACTTTTGGTTTTTATTTGCAATCATAAAATCGAAACATGTAAAGAGTAACTTAAGCGGAAGAGGCTAGTGCATCCTTCACCAAGGAAGGAAATGAACACGGTTCATGACACCAGGCTTTAGGCCTTCGGGGAACAACAAACTTTCAATAATATATACGAACACAAATGAAGCTTGGTTCTAATTAAGAGAAAACAGAATCAGAAGCAAACAATGGAGTTAAAAAGGAAGACAATACCATGCCCGGCAGTCCATGAAAAGGGAAGCAGTAAGCTTGAACAAAACAAGCTTGAAGAGCAAAGAAAAGTGCATAAAAAAAGGAGAACCAATTTCTTGATTCTCCTTTCGGTGTAGCGGGAGCCAGACTCGAACTGACGACCTTTGGGTTATGAGCCCAACGAGCTACCAACTGCTCCATCCCGCAATATATTTTGAATGTTTTTTGTCTGTTTTGAACGTACATTCTCGGTAATTACTTCCTCAAATGCGGTTGCAAATATAGAGCATGTTTTTGAAATAACAAAACATTCTTCACTTTTTTATTTTTTCACCATCTTTAAATCCGTTAAAAAGTATTAATTTAAATGCGCTTCAATAGGCATTCATCGAATTGTTGCTAATTTTGTTGCTCCCAAAATCTTACAATGGTTACAAAGAAAAGGAAGAAAAAATTAATTGAAAAGCTCAAAAACCGCTACCGGTTGATCATTTACAACGATTCAACCTACCAAACGGTTTGGAGCATGCAACTTACCCGGATCAAGGTGTTTACCTTAGCAGGCTTTGGGAGCTTAATTCTGATATTGCTGACCGTTGTGATTATTGCCTACACTCCCATCCGCGAATTTATTCCGGGTTATCCGTCAGCCGAAGTTCGGCAAATGATTGTCCATAACGCCACGCTTGTTGATTCGCTGGAAGAGCAACTTCAAATTCGGGATAATTATTTTGAAAAAATTCGTTTGCTAATTGAAGGCGAAGTTCCGCACGACCCGGATTATATTGCAGACACCACCATTCCATCCAATCAGATTGAGATTAATCATTACAACCACGACTCCATTTTCAAACAAAAAATACTGGAAGAGCAACTCAGTCTTTCCATTCAGCAAGAAAATTCGAAGCCGACCAACATTGCCAGCCTTCATTTTTTCAGTCCGCTAAAAGGTGTTATCACCAACCGGTTTGACCAACAAAATGACCATGTTGCGATTGATGTGGTAGGTTTACCCAACTCCCGGATTTCTTCGGTTATGGACGGAACGGTAATTTTTGCCGGATGGACCGTTGATACCGGCTACATCATTTACCTGCAACATGAGCACGATTTAGTTTCGGTGTATAAACATAATGCCGAGTTGCTAAAAAAAGTAAACGACAAGGTGAAAGCCGGCGAAGCAATTGCCATCATGGGAAACACAGGAGAGCTGACAACCGGCCCGCATCTGCACTTTGAACTGTGGCACCAGGGAATTGCGCTTGATCCGGAGAAATACATTGATTTTTAAAATTTGCTATGAAAAAACGAATAGCCATTCTTGGGTCTACCGGATCAATAGGTACGCAAACACTGGAAGTAATTGCCCAAAACCCCGATCATTTCGAGGTGGAAGTACTTACGGCCAATAACAACATCGACCTTTTGGTTCAGCAGGCCAAACAGTTTCAGCCCAACATGGTGGTGGTAGCCAACCATTGCCGCTACAATACGCTGGTAGAGGCGCTGAAAGATGAGCCCATTAAAATTTTTGCAGGCAAGGAAGCGCTGGAACAGGTTGTTCAGCTTGAAACGGTTGACGTGGTAGTTACTGCCATGGTGGGCTATTCAGGCTTAATTCCGACCATCCGGGCCATCGAAGCCGGGAAGCACATTGCCCTGGCCAACAAGGAAACCCTGGTGGTTGCCGGCGAAATTATCATGCGCAAAGCCGTTCAGAACAAAGTCAACATTTACCCCGTTGACTCCGAACACTCCGCCATTTTCCAGTGTTTGGCCGGAGAGCACATGAATGAAATCGAAAAGATTTACCTCACAGCTTCCGGAGGGCCTTTCAGAAACCTGACAGAAACACAGCTGGAGAAAGTAACTCGCGAGGATGCCCTGAAACATCCCAACTGGGAAATGGGTGCTAAAATCACCATCGACTCGGCCAGCATGATGAATAAAGGCTTTGAAGTAATTGAAGCCAAGTGGTTGTTCGACCTGAAAGCATCGCAGATTGATGTGATTGTCCACCCGCAAAGCATTATCCACTCCATTGTTCAGTTTCGTGACGGATCGATGAAGGCCCAAATGGGACTTCCGGACATGAAATTACCCATTCAGTATGCGCTGAATTTCCCGCAGCGGTTACCGTCTAACTTTGCACGGTTCAACTTCCTGGACTATCCAACGCTAAGCTTTGAACAACCGAATACAAAAAAATTTCGTAACCTTGCACTCGCTTTTGAAGCTTTGGAAAAGGGAGGTAACCTTCCCTGCATTCTGAATGCAGCCAATGAAGTGGTCGTTCAGGCATTTTTGAAAGAAAAAATTCGATTTGTCGACATGCCCGCCCTCATTGAAGAAAGCATGCAAAAAGTAACAAACCTAAAAAATCCGGTTTTGGACGATTATATTCAAACCGATAAAGAGACCCGATTGTTAACAACTTCATTAATTAAACAACGAAGTAAAATTAAGACGATAAAATAGCATGGAACAAGTAATTATAAAAGCAGCTCAATTAATTCTCAGCTTATCCATATTAGTCGTGCTCCACGAGTTCGGACACTTTGCCTTTGCCCGGCTTTTTAAAACCCGGGTCGAAAAGTTTTACCTGTTTTTTGACCCTTGGTTTGCCCTGTTCAAAACCAAGCGCGGCGAAACAGAATACGGAATTGGCTGGTTGCCACTGGGAGGCTATGTAAAAATCTCGGGTATGATTGATGAATCCATGGACAAAGAGGCCATGCAACTGCCTCCACAACCCCATGAGTTCCGTTCCAAGAAGGCTTACCAGCGCTTGCTGATTATGCTTGGCGGGGTAATGATGAACTTCATTTTTGCCTTCGTGATATACGCCGGCGTATTGTATTTCTGGGGAACCCAGTATTTACCAACTGAGAATGCGACCATTGGAATCATGGTTTCGGAAACCGGCGAACAAATTGGGCTGCAAAACGGCGATAAAGTGTTGTCGGTCGATCAGGAATACATTAGCGAGTTTAATAAAATTATTCCGACCGTCATTCTGGACAATGCCCATTCCATTCAGGTGTTGCGCGATGGCAAAGAAGTGAATGTAGAGGTTTCGGACGAAGACCTTGCCCTGCTCATTAAGAGCCGCAGCGTGATGAATCCTCGTGGGTACTTTCATGTGGAAGTGGCCAAAGTTGAAAAAGATTATCCGGCAGAAGCAGCCGGGCTGATGGCCGGAGACGTTTTTGAAGGCGTTGATGGTAAAAGCTTTCAGTTTTACGATGAATTTTTAAGCTATATCAAAGCACATAAAAACGAAACCATTGAATTGAATGTGCTTCGCAATGGACAGGCCTTGAGTCTTCCGGTGAATGTTCCCGAAGATGGGATCACCGGTTTTCAGGCAAAACCGCAAAAAGAAGCATACGATTACCTCCAGTTCGAAACCATTGAATACGGCTTTTGGGAGTCGATCCCGGCCGGTATCAACCGGGGAATATCTACCATTAAAGATTACCTGAAGCAGTTTAAACTGATCTTCTCTCCCAAAACGAAAGCCTACGAATCGCTGGGTGGATTCATTGCCATTGGAAACATCTTCCCGGGGGCATGGGACTGGTATTCTTTTTGGAGTATGACGGCCTTCCTGTCCATTATTTTGGCAGTCATGAACCTGCTTCCAATCCCGGCATTGGATGGTGGTCACGTCACCTTCCTGCTTTATGAGATTGTTTCGGGCCGTAAACCAGGAGAAAAATTCTTAGAGTACGCACAAATCAGCGGGATGATTATTCTGCTTACCTTGGTACTTTATGCGAATGCAAACGATATTATCAAGCTTTTTACTTAAGAAGCGATTAATTTTTTTCTATTTTTGTAGAAACCATTAAACTTTGGACTATGTACTTATCGATTATTTGCGGCATGTTTGGCCCACAAGAGATCATCATCATATTAGTCATTGTACTACTCTTGTTTGGCGGGCGTAAAATTCCTGAGCTGATGAAGGGATTGGGAAAAGGAATGAAGGAATTCAAGAAAGCCACCAACGAAGATGATGACGATCAACCAAGTGAAAAAAAAGACACTGAAAAAATTAATAAATAATCAGTTTAGCTTGAACCAAAACCCCGTCCACAAGGCGGGTTTTTTTGTGGTAGGATTTTTGTTATTCATACATCACAAACCAGATCTCCTTAAATTATGAAACAAATACTGACTTCAAGCTTAATGTTGGTTGCTCTGCTTTTTGCACTGAGCTCGTGCCAGGACAGCAACACCAACATGCGTAAAAAAATTACCGGAAAAGCCGGCGAATTGGTTGTTGTAGTTCCCGATGCTACCTGGGAAGGAGCCACCGGGAAACGCTTCCGCGAAGTAATGGCTCAGCCTCAATTGGGCCTGCCGCAGGACGAACCCATTTTTGACCTGATTAATGTTCCACCCTCCGCTTTCAAGGAAATCTTCCGAACAAGCCGAAACATCATCCGACTGAAAATCTCAAATTCAGTCGACAGTTCCAGGGTTGAATTCAAGAAAGACATTTGGGCCTGGCCGCAGTCTGTGGTCAACATCTATGCAAAATCGACCGAAGAATTCAACAGCCTGTTTGACCAAAATTCAGACCGGATTGTAGGCTACATGCTAAGAGCTGAACGCGACCGGCTACAAATGAACTACAAAAACTACCACGACGTAGCCACTAAAAACACCATTCGCGACAAGTTTAAGATTGAACTCAACGTTCCGCCGGGATTCAAAGTCAGCAAACAAACCGATGATTTTGCCTGGATTCGCTACGAAACACCCGACATCAGCCAAGGAATTATTATTCATACCTTTCCCTACACTTCCGATAGTACCTTTACGGCAAACTACCTTTTAAACAAGCGCGATTCGCTACTGAAGGCCCAAGTGCCAGGCCCAACGGAAGGCAGCTACATGACTACCGAGCACCAGGTAGAGCCGGTATTCAATGTATTTGAGCTGAGAAAAAACTATGCGGCCGAGATGCGTGGCCTTTGGCGCGTAGAAGGTGATTTCATGGGTGGCCCTTATGTCAACCTTTCGGTATTGGATGCTGCCAACAACCGCATTGTAATGCTGGACGGTTTTGTTTATGCTCCCCGATTTGACAAGCGAAACCTGCTGCGCCAGGTAGAAGCAATGATTCTCTCGTTGGAGCTGCCTTATCAGAAAAAGAATGACAAGATCAATAGCCAGATTAAAATGGGCAATTAGCCCTGTATAAAACGAAATAAAAAATGGGATTGTAGTCGACTACAATCCCATTTTTTATTTATTTATTGCACGAAGTTTCTGATTACTGAAGCGCAACCTGGCGTGCAAAGTCCAGACCGTCTTTCAATGCCAAACGATCGAAGCCACTTTGAATCGTCATTTCACCCTCAGGAAGAACAACTTTGTAAGCCGTTTCTTCAGCTGTTTCGCCTAACTCAACTTCAACCAGCTTTTGGTATTTGTTTCCTTTTTTCATATACCAGCTTTGGTCCTCATCACGGTAAACCAATTCTGTTTTTTCGTTGTTTTCGCCCAACTCCTGAATGGTCATCTTGTATTTCTCAGAAGTCAACTGATACGATTTTCCATCAATTTCAACAATCTTTTCACTTTTATCGCCCTCTTTCATTGCCATCGGATTTTCATTGGTCCAAAACTCAATCGAGTTCAACACCACCGCATCAACAAAAACAGAGATTCCGTAAACAGGAACAATGTTCAACGCCAAAAACACCAACTCATTGACAAATTTATCACCAACAGATTTGTTCCAATCATAAACACTGCGTGTCAAGTTAAAACTACCGATACAACTACTCAACATCATTACGGCTGACAACAGCACAACAAAAGAAGTCTTCTTCATTTTTTTCATAACCTATTAATTAAAATTTATAATATTCAACTAAACGACATAATCCCTAATTTAGCATATAAAAACAACGAATAACCGATTTGTTTCACATCAATCTTTTTATTCTATTTTTACCTTTTTAAAAATAAGGCGTATCTATTTCTTTTCCAAGGACGTCACCGAAATCATTTTTTTTCTTTTTAGAAGAAAAAAATTCGGGAAATGACTTCCTTTAACCGAAAAAAATCGCCGCAAGCAGCCAAATATATCAGATGAAACAACAAACGTCCTTTTTCCCTGCCGAGTGGCACCAACAAAGTGGTGTTCAACTCACCTGGCCAGACGAACACACCGACTGGGCTTATATGTTGGATGAGGTCATTCCGGTGTACGAGCGAATTGCCAAAGAGATATTAGCTCGCGAAAAGCTGCTGGTTGTCTGCCGAGTCAAAAGCAAACTGCCGTCCTTTCTGCAAGAAGAGAATGACCGGCTTATCATTCGCGAAATGCCTGTGAATGACACTTGGGCCCGCGACCATGCTGCCATTACAATCTTCGATGAGGGGAAACCCACCTTGCTAAACTTTCGGTTTAATGGGTGGGGAATGAAGTTTGCCGCAAATTACGATAATCAGATCACTCCCATGCTCATTCGCCAGCAAACTTTCGCCCAAGAGGTCTCGACACAGGATTTGTCCTACTTTACTCTGGAAGGCGGAGCCATTGAAAGCAACGGCGAAGGCTGTATTTTAACGACCAGCGAATGCCTGCTTTCGAAAAACCGAAACGAGCATCTGAGTCAAACAGCCATTGAGTTTTTCCTCAAAAAAACCTTGCATGCTGAAAAAATTCTGTGGCTAAATCATGGCTTTCTGAAAGGCGATGACACCGACAGCCACATTGATACGCTGGCCCGCTTCTGCAGTGCTGACACCATTGCCTACGTACAACCCCCGGCAGCAGATGACCCGCATTTTGATGCCTTACAGAAAATGGAAGTAGAATTGAAGGAGCTAACCGACTTGAACGGCAACCCGTTTAATCTGGTTGCGCTGCCTTTCCCTGATGCTGTTTTTGATGAGGACGGTGAACGTTTGCCTGCCACCTATGCCAATTTCCTGATTTTGAACAAGGCTGTTCTACTTCCTGTTTATGACGTAAAACAAGATGCAGAAGCACTGGAAGTGATGAAACAACTCTTTCCAAACCTGGAAATTATTCCCATCAACAGCCGTCCGCTAATCAAGCAGCATGGCTCTATTCATTGCATCAGCATGCAATTTCCTGAAGGTGTTTTGTAAATTACATAAATGAACAAGCATGACAACAAATAAATTAACCGTTGGCCTGATCCAACAAAGCAATACCGAAAACACAGAGCAGAACATGCAAAAGCTGGCCGCCAACATTGCCCAATGTGCCGAGCAAGGCGCCAAACTGGTGGTTCTGCAGGAACTACATAACAGTCTCTATTTTTGCCAAACCGAAGATGTTGATGTGTTTGACCTGGCTGAACCCATTCCCGGACCATCGACAACATTTTATGGCGAATTGGCCAAAAAACACAACCTGGTACTGGTAACTTCGCTGTTTGAAAAACGGGCCAGTGGCCTTTACCACAACACCGCTGTGGTGTTTGAACCCGATGGCAGCATGGCCGGAAGATACCGCAAGATGCATATTCCGGATGATCCGGGTTTCTACGAAAAATTTTACTTTACACCCGGCGACCTTGGTTTTCAACCCATTCAAACATCGGTGGGCAAACTCGGTGTACTGGTTTGCTGGGATCAGTGGTATCCCGAAGCAGCGCGCCTGATGGCCATGGCCGGAGCTGAACTTCTGATTTACCCCACAGCCATTGGCTGGGATCCGCGTGATGACCAAGCAGAACAAGAACGTCAGCGCCATGCCTGGATCACCATCCAGCGCTCGCATGCTGTAGCCAACGGTGTGCCTGTTATCAGCGTCAACCGGGTGGGACATGAAGCTGATCCGTCAGCGCTTTCCGAAGGGATTCAGTTTTGGGGAAACAGTTTTGTATGTGGCCCTCAGGGAGAATTTCTGGAACAGGCATCCACCAATCAGGAACAAAACTTGCTGGTGGAGGTTGACTTAACCCGTTCAGAAGATGTACGCCGGATTTGGCCCTTCTTCCGAGACCGACGGATTGGAAGCTACAGCGACATTACCAAACGCTTTTTAAACGACTAAAAACCATAAAAAAACCTGCGCTAATGGCTGACCATAGGCGCAGGTTTTTACTATTTCAGGCTATCTTTTTCAACTTCATGGGCGAGCCTCCGCCGCTCAACTGGCATCCCCATCTCTTTCAAAAGTTTAAAAGAAATCTTCGAACTCAGCCGGTTTCTGCTGAACATCATTTTCCTCGTCACAGTCCAGATTCATAATAAAGTTCATGGGCTTTTCAAACTCATGATCCGGCGTATATTCCAGGGTCTTATCGGCATACACCTTACGCATAAACCGTCCCCAAATCGGCAAAGCCATATTCGCGCCCTGTCCTGTGCGAATGTCATCAAAGTGAATACTCCGAAGGTCAGCGCCGGTCCACACACCGCCCACCAACTGGGGAGTTATTCCCATAAACCACCCATCGGAATGGTTTTGCGTCGTTCCGGTTTTTCCGGCAACCGGTCCTTTAATCTGACCATAAACCGGATGCCAACGCACCCTTCCTCCGGACCCTCTGTCAACTACACCGCGCAGCAAATTGATCATCAGGTAGGCCGTTTGCTCATCAATGGCATCATGACGTTCGGGTCGGAAACGGGCAATCACATTACCATGCTTATCTTCAATATGCGTAACAAAAATAGGCTGCGTAAATACGCCCTTATTGGCAAAGGTTCCATAAGCTCCCACCATTTCATACAAGGTGATATCTGAAGTCCCGAGGAACATGGATGGAACCGGATCAACGTAACTGTAAATACCCATTTTATGCATAACGTCGACCACCGACTGTGGATTAAACTGTTTCATCACCCAGGCAGAAATCTGGTTCACGGAGTTGGCCAGTCCCCATTTCAGGGTAACCATCTCCCCTTCGCGGGCACGTCCCGAGTTTTTTGCTTCCCAAATGGTTCCATCAGGCATCACAAACTGCTGCCGCACATTGGGCACCTTGGTGCAAGGCGATAAACCATTCTGCATAGCCAAAGTATAGAGGAAGGGTTTCACGGTAGAACCCACTTGGCGCTTACCCCCTTTAACCATATCATACATGAAGTGCTTATAGTTAGGACCTCCGACATAAGCCCGTACCTGGCCCGTTGCCAGGTCCATGCTCATAAATGAAGAGCGGATGTACCCCAGGTAATGCCTGATTGAATCCAAAGGAGTCATAATAGTATCCCGGTCGCCCTTCCAGGTAAAGACCTCCATTTCTGTTGGCTCCTCAAAAATTTTCCGAATTTGCTTGAAGTTTTTTCCCTGAAGACGCAACACCCGGTAGCGCTCACTCTGACGGATGGCCCGGTTCAGCAAACCGTCTACATCTTCATCACTCATATCGCCCGAAAAAGGTGGATTTTCTAGCCGCTTTAAGTGCCTGTTAAAATCAGGCTGCAAGTCCAGTTTTAAGTGATCCTCAACTGCCTCTTCGGCATATTTCTGCATGCGCGAGTCAATGGTAGTGTATATTTTTAAGCCATCTTCGTAGAGATCATAGTTGGTGCCATCAGGTTTAAAATTCTTTTTACACCAGCCAAACAAAGGGTTTGTAGCCCACTCCACCGAGTCTTCTTCAAATTTAACCTGCTGCCACGAAGCGTACTTACTCCGCTCAGGCTTAGAAGCCCCCATGGTAATCCGTAGGTACTCCCGAAAGTAAGGAGCCAGGCCACGCTTAAAATCTTCTTTTTGAAAATCCAGTCCAAGGGGCATCACTCGCACCGAATCATAAGTGTGCTGGTTGATATAGCCATATTTCTTCATCTGCTCCAGTACCACGTTGCGGCGCTGTTTGGTCAACTCCGGACGACGAACCGGGTTGTACAGTGATGAGTTCTTTGCCATGCCGACAAACATAGCCGCCTGATGCAACTGCAAGGAATCAGGCTCTATATTAAAATAAATACGCGAAGCTGATTTAACCCCCACGGCCAAATTCAGGAAATCGTACTTATTTAAATACATGGTAATAATTTCCTCTTTGGTATAGCTTCGCTCCAGTTTAACGGCAATTACCCACTCTTTAAACTTGCGAAAGACCAACTGCAAATTATTCTCAAACTCCTGTCGCGGGAATAACATTTTAGCCAATTGCTGAGTGATCGTACTTCCACCACCTGAGCTTTTATCGCCCATCACCACTCCTTTTACCACACGCAGCAAGCCACGCAGATCAATTCCGGAGTGACTGTAAAACCGGACATCTTCGGTTGCAATCAAGGCATCGATGAGCTCCTGGGGCAATTTTTCGTAAGCCACATAGCTCCGGTTTTCCCGAAAGTAACGGCCCATAACCACATGGTCGCGCGAAATAACATCGGAAGCCAATAGGCTTTGCGGGTTTTCCAGCTCACTGAAGGTTGGCATTTCGCCCAGTTTACCTTTAGCGATAAAAAAGAAAAACGCAACTACCGCCAGTACTCCAGTAAAATAAAGAGACCAAAACAGGTAAGAATATTTCTTGAAATTATTTTTTTTCTTTTCCATGCGATGCAATAAAAAGTTTGCGGCAAATATAACGAAAGGAATAAGAATATTATTTTTTACAGCAGAAAACAGGCTGCACTTAAAAGTTCGCCTTCACAACATTAAACAAAAAAAGCAAGCCGGAAATGATTCCCCACTTCCCCCTGTCCGATTTCGACTCAGCAAGCTATCAATGAGCACAAAGACACAATAAAATAATCATTATCAAACAAATATGAAACCAAAAATATTGGAGTAAAATTTGAAGATGGTCAAGCATTTTCTTTTATTTGCAGAAATTTTTAGAAAACAGGAGGTTTTTATGCACGAGAATCTGGTTATCGTCGAGTCCCCGGCAAAAGCCAAAACAATCGAACGATTTTTAGGGAAAGATTATTTTGTAACATCAAGCATGGGGCATATCAGAGACCTCGAGAAAAAAGACTTTGGGATTGATATGGAGAACAATTATCAACCCAAATACATTGTTTCGCCTGATAAGAAGAAAATCGTTACGGAGCTTAAGAAATTAGCCAAGGAAGCCAAGATGGTTTGGATCGCATCCGATGAGGACCGCGAGGGGGAAGCCATTGCCTGGCACTTGAAAGAAGTACTGAAGCTAAAACCTGAAAAAACGCGGCGGATTGTTTTTCATGAGATTACCAAAGAAGCAATACTGAAAGCAATTGCGAATCCACGCCCAATTGACGAAAACCTGGTGAATGCCCAGCAGGCACGTCGGGTTCTTGATCGCATTGTAGGATTTGAAGTATCTCCCGTGCTCTGGAAAAAGGTTAAACCCTCACTTTCAGCCGGAAGAGTACAATCTGTAGCCGTTCGATTAATTGTCGAGCGCGAACGTGAAATCATCAATTTCGAAAGTAATTCCAACTTTCGAATCACAGCCGTTTTCCTCGTCCCCGACAAAAACGGCAATGTCGTTGAATTAAAGGCCGACCTGAAAAAGCGCTTCGAAACAAAAGAAGAAGCCCATGCTTTTCTGGAAAAATGCAAAACAGCCGAATTCAACATTGCTGATATCGTAACCAAACCGGCGAAACGTACCCCGGCGGCCCCGTTTACCACATCAACCTTGCAACAGGAAGCCAGCCGCAAGCTTGGTTTCTCCGTGTCGCAAACCATGTCGGTTGCCCAAAAGCTTTACGAAGCAGGTAAGATTACCTACATGCGTACCGATTCGGTAAACCTTTCATCGCTGGCCGTAAACACAGCCAAAGAAAAAATCATCCAAACGCTGGGTGAGAAATACCATAAAGTACGTCAGTACAAAACCAAGTCGAAAGGAGCACAAGAAGCTCACGAAGCTATCCGTCCAACCTATATTGATCAGGAAGAAGTAAGTGGTTCAAACCAGGAAAAACGACTTTACGAACTGATTTGGAAACGTACCATCGCCTCGCAAATGGCTGATGCCGAATTAGAGCGTACAACCATCAACATTGCGGTTTCAAACAGTCCCGAGCTGTTTCAGGCTACCGGAGAAGTCATCAAATTTGATGGTTTTCTGCGCGTTTACCTCGAATCGACCGATAACGAAGACGAGGGAGACGAAGCGGCCAGCTTGCTTCCTCCGGTAAAAGAAAAGCAGGTTTTACGTGCTGAAACAATTGAAGCCACTCAACGATTCACTCAAAAGCCACCGCGCTACACCGAGGCCAGTCTGGTGAAAAAACTGGAAGAACAAGGCATCGGCCGTCCGTCAACCTACGCCCCCACCATTACAACGGTACAAAATCGGGGCTATGTGGTCAAAGAAGATCGTCCGGGAGTGGAACGCCAATTCATTCATATGAGCCTGGCGAATAATGAATTGAAAGAAACTGTTAAAACAGAAATTACCGGTGCCGAACGTTCCAAACTTTTCCCAACAGACATTGGCATGGTGGTGAATGATTTCTTAATCAAGTACTTTACTCAAATCATGGACTTACGCTTCACGGCAAACGTAGAGGTTGAATTTGATGAAGTTGCTGATGGGAAACGCATTTGGAATGAAGTGATTGATCAGTTCTATAAGCCCTTCCATAAAAGTGTTGAAAATGCTTTGGAATTTTCTGAACGCACCAATGGCGAGCGCATTTTAGGAGATGACCCCAAAACTGGCAAGCCGGTGTCCGTTAAAATTGGACGCTACGGTCCTTTGGCCCAGTTGGGCGAAACCACCGAAGAAGGTGAAAAACCACAGTTTGCGTCTCTTCGAACAGGCCAGCATCTGGAAACCATCACTTTGGAAGAAGCCTTAGACCTGTTTAAACTTCCCCGTGATTTGGGTGAATACGAAGAGAAAAAAGTGTCCGTAGCCATTGGCCGCTTTGGCCCTTATGTGCGCCACGACAACAAATTTGTTTCGCTTGAGAAGAATGTGGATGATCCATATACCATTGAACTTGACCGGGCCATTGAGCTGATTGAGGCCAAACGCGAAAAGGATCGGAAAGCACTGATCAAAGTCTTTGATGAGGAGCCCGAGTTGCGCATTCTGAATGGCCGGTGGGGACCTTACATTTCATTCAAGAAGAAAAACTACAAGATCCCGAAGGATACGGAGGCCGAAAAGCTAAGCCTTGAAGACTGTATGAAAATTATAGAAGAAGGCCCCAAGCCCAAGCGAAAAAAGAAAAAATAATATCAACTTAAGGCAAACATTTTCATGTTTGCCTTTTTTATTTATTTTCATTGTCTGAAAAAGAATGATTGTATGAGTCGGCCTAGTTTACAGCTCCAGACGGCAAATAGCAATCAGACCAGAGCACATAGAGTACACGGGCGCAAAAAATTACAGTAGAAAATATGAGTGAGACCAATATCAAGCTTTATCTGAAACCGGTTGATTTTTCAAAATGGAAGCCGGCATCATGGGTGCAATCCAAGTTCAGCCTGGGGAAACTTCTTGAAAAAAATCAAACGAAGCTCCCATTGGAGAAAGCCGATATTGTTCTGCTTGGCATGGAAGAAGACCGAAATGCCGTGGTAAAAGGAAGTGCAAAAGCGCCCAATAAAATTCGCCAACACCTCTACAACTTGAACCGTATATCGCCCCGGTTTAAAATTCTGGATCTGGGGAACATCCGGATCGGCAAAACTGTCAACGACAGCTACTATGCTCTTCGCGACGTTTGTAGCAACCTGGTCGAGCAAGGCAAAACAGTTGTTTTGCTTGGAGGCAGCCAGGATCTGACATTTGGGATTACCAAAGCCTTTGAAGCCAATCCATTTAACCTGGTCAACATCGACCCCAAGTTTGACTTCAAAAAAGGAATTAAATCCATCAATTCAGAGACCTACCTGAACTTCATTATTGAAAGACAGCCCAACCTGTATGCGCAAACTATTTTAGGCTACCAAAATTATTTTGTTGATAGCTTGGAGTTGGATTACAGCCACGAGTTAGGCTCTGAACTAAAACGACTCGG
Organism: Sunxiuqinia rutila; assembly: GCF_050589705.1. Lineage (NCBI taxonomy): Bacteria > Pseudomonadati > Bacteroidota > Bacteroidia > Marinilabiliales > Prolixibacteraceae > Sunxiuqinia > Sunxiuqinia rutila. The sequence continues at coordinate 221,565 of NZ_JBNGOT010000001.1, read as the reverse complement.
AGAAATTCGATACGACATGTCCAACATCGAACCCTATATGCGCGATGCGGATGTTTTAAGTTTTGACATTAACGCCATTCGTTTGCTGGAAGCACCCGCTCAATATTTTGGTTCGCCCAATGGTCTGTATGCAGAAGAAGCCTGCCAGATTGGCCATTATGCCGGCATGGCCGACCAACTCAAAGTTGCCGGATTTTTCAACCTTGTTCCTCGCCTGGATCACGATGATCTGAGCAGCAAGCTTTTTGCCCAGGTTGTTTGGCATTTTCTGGAAGGGGCTTATTACCGAAAAGTAGAAACACCCAGCAAGAAAACCGATGAATTTAACGAGTTCTTGCTCGAGATTGATGATATTGACTTACCACTAACATTTTATCAAAGTCAAAAAACAGGCCGCTGGTGGATGAAAATCTCGGACGAAGAAGACACCCGGGAACATATCATTGCCTGCACAGAAGATGATTATCGTCTGGCTGCACAAAACGAAATACCAGATCGTTGGTGGAAAAATATTCGTAAATTAAACCGAATGCAAAATAAATAATCTCTTATTTCGTTGAAAAATTTGGTAGCGCGTCGAATAGAAACATCTGAAAGAATTATTATTTTCACTTACTTTGGCTCAGAATAACGGCAGTAACAGCCAGTTTATGAAAAAAATATTTTACTTTTTATTTTTATCAATATTCGTTAACTTAGCCGCATACGGACAGCAGGATCCCCAATTTAGTTTCAATCGGGAAACTCAATTAGCAGTAAACCCGGGATTCGCTGGAAGTAATGAAGCAATAACTGGACTAATATTGAACAGATACCAATGGAGCGGGTTTGATGGCGCTCCAAAAACACTGTTATTCAGCGTGGAAACTACTGCTAACATATTTGGCGGAACAAGTGGGGTAGGACTAAATATCATCAGTGATGAACTGGGATATGAAAAAAACGTTTTCGTAAACTTGAACTATGCTTACCATACAACAACCAGTATCGGCGATCTCGGTATTGGTACTTCCTTTGGTATATTTAACAAAGCCATCAATGGCGATTGGACAATACCAGAAACCGGGTACACCACAGCTCCCGGATCTGACGACTTCATCCCCAAGGGAGAATCCAGCCAATTGGCCCTTGATCTTGGCTTTGGTGTATTTTTAAAATCAAATGATTATTTTGCGGGGATTTCGGTAACCCATTTAAACGAAGCAAAAATCAATTTTGCAGATCGGGCTTACACTTTTTTCACCCGACACTACTATTTATCAGGGGGATACAATATAAGCCTGTCGAATCCGTTATTTGAGTTGCGACCAGCCGTATTTGCTAAATCAGACCTCCGGAGTACGCAGGTTGATTTCACGCTTGGTTTGGTTTACAAGGAACGGTTTTCAGGCGGATTAAGTTATCGTATAGATGATGCTATCGCCATTTTACTTAGCATTGAAATGCTCAATGGTTTAAACATTGGCTTGGCCTATGATATCACAACCTCTGCTCTGGGGAGATATGGATACGGATCGCAGGAAATTTACCTGCGTTATGCTGTTGATTTTGGGAAGGGCAGATTAAAAAAATATAAAAGTATCCGATTTTTGTAAGCTAATCTTATGAAAGCAATACGCGTAGTTATGAAAGACATATTTTCGAAAGGTTTAATCATCGCAACTGTTTTACTTATGTCCAGTTGCGGCAAATCCGGCAATGGCGAGCTAACCGGTGTTCAAGGAAGGGGTAAGTGGTTTGAGCCAGCGCCATACGGAATGACCTTTATAAACCGTGGAAGCGTCAATATTGGACCTAACGATCAGGATCCAACCTGGTCTTCGACTCCCACTAAAACGGTTTCTGTCGACGCTTTTTGGATGGACGACACCGAAATTACCAACAATGAGTATCGCCAGTTTGTCAACTGGGTTCGTGATTCCATTGCCCGCACACTGGTAGGTGAACAGTATCCGGAATTTATGGTTAGTGAAGACCGGGATGGCAATATCATCGATCCGCCGCGCATCAATTGGGATGAGCGTCTGGAATGGGATAATCCGGACTTCATGGATGCCCTTGAACCAATGTACATTCCAAGCAATGAGCGTTTCTTCGGGAAAAAAGAAATTGATTCCAGAAAGCTTTTCTATACTTACTATTGGATTGACTATAAACAGGCTGCCAAAGGAACCAACCGGTACAACTATGAAACCCAAAGCTACGAAGGTACTGTAATTGACGCCAACGGAGAAGAACGCCCCATTGAAAACCGCTCCTCGTTTATTTTCAGCGAAACAGCAAATGTTTATCCCGACACCTTGGTCTGGATCAGAGATTATACCTATGCCTATAACGAACCCTGGACGACCAAATACTTTTGGCATCCCGGATTTGATGACTACCCGGTTGTTGGGGTAACCTGGCAACAAGCCAAAGCATTTTGCCACTGGAGAACCAAGCTGCACAATGATTACCTGACCAGCCACGGAGAGCCTGAGATTCAGGATTACCGCTTGCCTACAGAGGTGGAATGGGAATATGCGGCCCGCGGAGATAAAGAAATTTCCATGTACCCATGGGGTGGCTATTATACCCGCAACGAGAAAGGAAAATTCCTGGCCAACTTTAAGCCACTGCGGGGAAATTATGTTGAAGATGATGGTTTGGCTACTTTACGAGTAGGCCACTATGAGCCGAACCATTTCGGCCTTTACGACATGGCTGGTAACGTGGCCGAATGGACCATTACAGCTTTCGATGAGTCAGCTTACATGTACGTCAATGACTTCAATCCGAACTTTGAGTACAATGCGCGCCCAAATGATGCACCAGTTATGAAACGCAAAGTTATCCGCGGAGGTTCCTGGAAAGACATTTCGGCATTTCTACAAGTTTCAACGCGGAGTTTTGAATACCAAGATACTGCTAAATCATATATAGGATTTCGTTGTGTAAGATCCTCTTTTGGGAATGAATTTTAGTCAAACCTTAATTCTGAGAAAAAATGAACATTGGAGAAATAATACAAAGTAAACGTTGGAAGATATTTTCGGGCTATGTTTATAACTTGGGTGCCTCAATCGTATTATTAGGTGCATTGTTTAAACTACAACACTGGCCCTACTCCGGCTTGCTACTGATCGTTGGTCTTTGTACTGAAGCCTTTATTTTTGTCATCTCGGCATTCGAGCCTCCTATGGAAATGCCGGAATGGTCAAAAGTTTATCCACAGCTGAAAGAAGACTTTGTGCTGGATGACGATCAATATCCGGAAGAATCGAAAAACGGTTTTGGCGACCTGTTCCAAAAAGCCGACATTTCTCCGGAAATACTGGATAAAGTAACCAAAGGGCTGACGGACCTGAGCAACACAGCATCAAGCATCAGCGACATCAGTACGGCAACACTGGCCACCGACATGTATGTTAAAAACTTAACATCTGCTTCGGAATCGATGAACAGCCTTTCGGAAATCAACACCCAGGCGAATCATCAGATTAATGAATCAGTAACTCAATTGGTTAATTCTTATTCTTCAACGGCCCGTAACCTTACTGAAAACGGAGACCAATTGCTGAACAAGTTGGCCACTTCAGGAGAAGAATTTACCAACCAGCTCAGCCAGGCCAGCAGCAAACTGGCCAGTTCATACCAAAAAGTGGCAGGTTCATTTGACTCAGGCATCGAAGAACTCAGTAAAAGTTCGGCCAATTACAGCGATAACCTGAACAAGTTGAACAAGAACCTGGAGTCTCTGAATTCCTCCTACGAGAGTCAACTAAAAGAAACGAACGAGCAGCTCCAATCTTCTCAAAATTTCTTCAAGGAAATGGCGCAAATGAATCAAATGATTGCCCAGTCCACCGAAGAAATCAAGAAGTATAAAACAAACGCTGAAGAACTGAATAAACACCTGGAAGCCTTAAATTCAATTTATGGCAATATGCTGGGAGCCATGAATTATAAGAATAAGTAAAAACCGATAAGCTCACTAGCATATGGGAACTAAGAATTGTCCGGAAACTCCACGGCAGAAGATGATCAACATGATGTACTTAGTGCTGCTCGCAATGATGGCACTAAACGTTGCATCTGAGGTTTTGGATGCCTTTCGCGTGGTTGATTCGAGTTTAATGCAAACACTCAAAAGTGTCGACTCGAAAAACAACCAGCTTTATGCATCTTTTGACCTGGCCTATCAAGAAAACCCCGCAAAAGTACAAGAGTGGAAAGATAAAGCAGACCGGGTTAAATCACTCACGAACGCTTTAACGACCAAAATTACTGACTTAAAAGAAGAGATGATCCTCAAGGCTGGTGGCTCGGCAAAAGAGCCGGATGAAAGCCTGAGCCGGAAGTCATGGATGATCAACACCAAAGGCGACACCATTGTTATCAAAAAAGATGATGAGCTCAATGTCCCTTCTGAGGTGATGCTTACCATGAAAAGAGGTGTAGACCTGAAAAGCGATATTGTTGAATTGAAAGAAGCCTTTCTTTCATTTCTGGATGAAGATTCACCAATCCGGGCAACGATTGAGCAGGAGCTGGATACCTCAGACCCTAAGATCAGACTTAAGGATGGAGGTGAAAGGAAAACATGGGAAGTTGAACTTTTTGACAGTAAACCAATCATCGCGGTCATAGCCTTGCTATCGAAAATTCAGATTGACATTCAGAATGCAGAATCAAACATCCTGACCTATTTGTACAGCCAGATTGACGCCAGTTCGTTTAAATTCAACAAACTGGGGGCACGTGTTTTTGCCAAGTCATCTTATGTGCTTGAAGGCGATGTTTATAAAGCAGAAGTATTCTTAGCCGCTGAGGATACCACTCAACAACCCATTATTCTGATTAACGATGAACCGCTGGAAGTGGTGGATGGCAAAGGAATTTACGAAGTTCCTGCAACAGCTCCAGGCACCTATAAATGGGGAGGGATCATAAAATACCGGACACCTGAAGGTGGGTATAACTCCTACCCTTTTGAAGAAGAATACATCGTTAGCAAACCTTCTGTGACGATTTCACCCACCAAAATGAATGTCTTCTACATGGGCGTTCCTAACCCGGTGAGTATTTCTGTACCTGGAGTTCCTTCCGAAGATTTGCTGGTTTCGGTTACCAATGGCCGGATTGCAAAAGACGGAAACAACTACCTGGTATATCCAACGGCAGAAGACATCAATGGCCGAAAAACAAAAGTATCGGTCAATGCCGACTTTGATGGCATGCAGCGCTTTATGGGTTCGATGGATTTCCGCGTAAAAAAAGTTCCGGATCCGGTTGCCACCATTGCCGGACAAACCAGCGGTGTGCTTCGGAAAGAAGACTTGTTGGCTGAAGATGGTATTTTTGCAGCCCTCATTGACTTTGACTTTGACTTAAAATTCACCATCACCCAGTTTGATATTACCTTCACAGGAGCTGGTGGCTACAGCAACACTTGGTCATCCAAATCAAATCGGTTTACCAACGATCAACGAACTCAGTTTAATGCCCTGGCACCAGGAAGCATTATATACATTGATAACATTTTGGCGCACGGAGACGATGGTAGCGACAGACAGTTATCGCCAATTAGTTTTAAAATAAGATAGACATGAAAAAGTTTTTCATAGCCATAGGAATTGCTTGTTGTGCGGTCGGCTTCTCAACGCAGGACACCCAAGCGCAGATTATAGATGGTGCGTTCAAACGCACCAACATTGAGAACCGGAAACCCATGGCTCTGGCTCCTATTCGGGAAGCCGATGTGATGTGGTCAAAGAAGATATGGCGCATTATCGACCTGAGAGAAAAAATGAATCAGGTACTTTACTTTCCAACCATCAACATGGATGGTCGGACTAACCTGATCAACCTGCTGCTACAAGGCATCGAGAATGCTCAACTTACAGCCTATGATGCCCGAACAGATGACGAATTCAAAGTTCCGATGACCTTCCCTCAAGTGAAGGAAGCATTTGGGGCAACAACACGGACCCGCCAAGTGCGCAACCTGGAAACCGGGGAAATGGAAGAGCGTATTATTGTTGGTGAAATTCGTCCGGAAGAAGTGAAGCAATTCATGGTAAAGGAAGAATGGTTTTTTGACAAACAGACCTCAACCATGAATGTCCGGATCATTGGCATTTGCCCGATTCAGGAATACTACCGTGATGAAGACATCAATCAGGAGAATGTTCAACGCCGCCAGGTATTCTGGATTTATTATCCCGAAGCCCGCGACTTACTGGCTACTCATGCGGTCATTAATCCCAACAACACCGCGGTGGGCATGTCTTTTGATGACCTGCTGATCAAGCGTAAATTCAACAGCTATATTGTCAAAGAGTCCAACGTTTATAACAACCGGGCCATCAGCCAATACCTCAGTGGACGCGACGCCATGTTAGAGTCACGGAAAATTGAAGCTGAAATTTTTGATTACGAACAGGACCTATGGGAATATTAGAAAACTAAGAATATGCGAACAAATGCCTTATGAGCCATTCTCATAAGGCTTTTTTCGATTTCTACAACACAATATTAATTTTTAAAGCAGCGTTTGTTCTAGGCATATCATCGGAGTAACAACGAATGAACAAAACTTCCTTCATATACGGATCGCTCGCCTTGTTGCTTTTCGCTTCATGCAAAAAGGACCAGACCCTCAATTACCTTTATCCGGAAGACTCCAAACCCTTTTTTGAGCCAGCACCTTTCGGAATGACTTACATTGAGCGCGGAAGTTATGTGATGGGAGCTGAAGATGACGAACTTCAGAACTTCAACTCAACCACCAAACGGGTTTCTGTTGAAGCCTTTTGGATGGACAATACGGAGATCACGAACAATGAATACCGACAATTCGTCTATTGGGTACGTGACTCGCTGGCCCGGACCCTGCTGGCCGAAACCTTCCCCGAATACATGATGACAGAAGATAATCGGGGCAACCTATACGAAAATCCCTACCTGAATTGGCACATCCCTATTGAATGGAGAAACCCGGATTTTCAAATTGCCCTAGAAGAGCTATACATTCCGGAAGAAGAACGCACCTACTTTAGAAAATCCATCGATACCCGAAAGTTCATCTACAGCTACGAGTGGATCGATTTTAAGCAAGCTGCAAAGCGAAAAAACCGGTACAATTTCGATTCTCAAAGCTATGAGGGAACCGTAATCAATGCGGATGGCCAGGAAGTGCCCATTGAAAACAGGTCGTCATTCATCTTTAAAGAAAGTGTTCCGGTATACCCCGACACCCTTTGCTGGATTCGGGATTACACCTACTCGTACAATGAACCGTTGACCAAAAAATACTTTTCCCATGTTGGGTTTGACGACTACCCGGTTATTGGTGTTAATTGGCATCAAGCCAAAGCTTTTTGCCATTGGCGAACCGAACTGATGAACAAGTACCAGACCCAGATGTCGGCGCCAGAAGTTCATGCTTACCGTTTGCCTACCGAGGCCGAGTGGGAATACGCTTCGCGGGGCGGTCATGAACGAACGCTCTACAGCTGGGGAAGCTACTATACCCGTAACCTTCCCGGCTGCTTTAAAGCTAATTTTAAACCACGCAGGGGGAACTATGTGGCCGATAGCGAATCGAGCACAACAACAATGAAGGTGGGCAGCTTTGATCCCAATGATTATGGCCTTTACGACATGGGCGGTAATGTGGCGGAATGGACCAGTTCGGCCTTTAACGAGGCAGCATACGAAAACCTCAATGATTTCAACCCGACTTATGAGTATAACTCAGCCCCCGATGATGCACCAGCAATGAAGCGTAAAGTTATTCGCGGTGGTTCCTGGAAAGATGTAGCTTACTACATGCGTAACTCCACCCGAAGCTTCGAATACGAAGATACTACCAAATCATACATCGGATTCCGTTGTGTTCGTACCTCTTTCAAAGATGAGTTCAGGCAATAAAAAAAGCTTCTTCACCTGGTGAAAAAGCTTTTCGCTATTTAGTTCCAAGACTTTACGTCATTTCCCCTGACCTGAATCTTCTACACACATTAATTTAGGAAACTGCCGAAGATCATTTAGACGAATTCAGGTCCTTTAACCATCTGTACATCACTTACAAAGTGTCGTATCTGCTGTTCATCTTCCTTTTTGCAGATCAGCAAAGTATTGTCGGACTCAACAACAATATAGCCTTCCAGCCCTTGTAGCACAACCACTTTATCCTTGGGAACATTCACAATGCAGTTTTTGGTTTGGTAGGTAAACACCTGCCCTCCCTTGATGGAATTATTGGAGTCGTCCTTAGAACTGTTCTCGTACAAGGAGCCCCAGGTTCCCAAATCGCTCCAGCCAAAGTCGGCACAAAGCACATAAACATTCTCCGCTTTTTCCATGATTCCATAATCCAAGGAAATATTCTGGCATTCGGAATAGGTCTTGGCAATAAAATGGACCTCATCCTCGGTTCCATAAAGTTTTTCGCCTTTTTTAAACAAACTTGACACATCATCCAGATGTTGATCGAAAGCCGCCAAAATGCTCTTTAAAGACCAAATAAAGATGCCCGAGTTCCAGAAGAATTCACCACTGGACACAAAGATTTTAGCCATTTCCAGGTTGGGCTTCTCGGTAAATGTTTTCACCTGAAATAAATTGCCAAAGTTTTTATATTCCGACTTAGCGTCAACCTGAATATAGCCATAGCCTGTTTCGGGACGACTGGGAGTAATTCCTAAAGTCACCAACACATCGTTGTTTTGCGCAAAATCAATTCCTTTTTCGATTTCGGCAATAAATTGTTCTTCTTTCATGATTAGGTGATCAGAAGGAGCAACGATAATATTGGCCTCAGGATTAATGCTTTTGATTTTGTAGCTGGCATAAGCCACGCAGGGTGCCGTATTTCGACGCAAAGGTTCAAGTAAAACCTGATCATCGCTCAACTCCGGGAGCTGTTGCAACACCAAATCTTTATAATCGACACTGGTTACCACGAAAATATTTTCAGGGGGACATACTTTGGTGAAACGATCGTATGTCATTTGGATAAACGTGCGTCCGGTTCCTAAAATATCCAGAAATTGTTTAGGCATTGAGCTTTTACTCATCGGCCAGAAGCGGCTTCCAATTCCGCCAGCCATTATAATACAAAAATTGTTGTTCATCAATCTAGTTTTTGAAGTCCAATATCAAATATACCTATTTTAGCCCTAAAGTAACGAGTAATTTCCGGCATTCCTCCTTCAAAGGGCTTATTGCATATCTATGTCAACGGACAAAAAGCAGTTTTCATATGTTGAACGCAAACATCAGAAATAATTAACGCCAGACAAGCTTATTCACTACCACCCTCTTAACCTGGACCCTGTTTTAGTAAGCATCACTATTTCTCCATCATCAGCAGAAACTTTTTCACACAACTCGTTTGGTTGACTATTATTTGTAACTTTATGCTAAAGTATTGTTATGAATTTTTTTTACCATATAGGACGCTATTTTTCCTTGCTTGCCCGTGCTTTTTCACGCCCAGAGAAACACCGCATTTACCTGCGGAAACTCTTGGTTGAAATTGAGCAACTGGGCTTAAACTCCGTTGGCATTGTGGTTATTATCTCCCTCTTTATGGGCGGTATTATTACGCTGCAGGTTGCCTACAACATGTCCAACCCACTGTTTCCCAAATACCTCATTGGCTTGGGAAACCGGGATACCTTGATTTTAGAATTTTCATCCACGATTATGGGGTTGATCATGGCCGGTAAAATTGGCTCCAATATCACCTCGGAGATTGGCAGCATGCGGGTAACCGAACAAATCGATTCCCTGGAAATTATGGGGATCAACTCGGCCAGTTACCTGATTATGCCCAAAACGCTGGCCGTTGTCTTCATTTTCCCTTTTCTCTTTGTGCTGAGCGTGTTTTTTGGCTTGATTGGAGGATTAATTGTTGGGCCTTCTGTTGGTGCCGTCACAGCTCCCGATTACATCAATGGGATACAATATTTATTCACGCCTTACTATGTCACCTTCTCCATGATTAAATCGCTCTTTTTTGGGTTTCTGGTAGCCACTGTTCCGGCCTATTTTGGTTACTTTGTTGAAGGAGGAGCATTTGAAGTAGGAGCAGCCAGTACGCGTGCGGTGGTTAACACCAACATCCTGATCCTCGTGTTTGATTTGATTTTAACGCAACTCTTATTCTAATGATTACAATCCAGAACATCAGCAAATCATTCGAGAACAAACAGGTGCTGAACGAGGTATCCACGGTGTTTGAACCCGGAAAAACCAACTTGATTATTGGCCGCAGTGGTAGTGGAAAAACCGTTCTGCTAAAGTCGATTGTTGGCCTACATGAAGTTGATTCAGGTGAAATTTATTACGACGACCGCAACTTCACCAAGATGAACCACAAATTGCGCAAACAGCTGCGCCAGGAAATGGGCATGGTGTTTCAGGGAGGTGCATTGTTCGATTCGTTTTCAGTAGAAGAAAATGTTCGTTTCCCCTTAGACATGTTTACCAACCAGTCGCTCAAGGAGAAACAAAAGCGGGTGGATTTTTGCCTGGATCGGGTGAACATCGAAAAAGCCCATAAGCTATTCCCCGCTGAGATATCCGGAGGGATGCAAAAACGGGTGGCTATTGCCCGGGCCATCGCGATGAACCCCAAATACCTGTTTTGTGATGAACCCAACTCAGGCTTGGACCCGGAAACCTCGCTGGTTATTGATGAATTGGTGCATGAACTGACCCTTGATTTTAACATGACCACCGTAATCAACACCCACGATATGAATTCGGTGATGGAAATTGGCGACAAAATCCTGTTCATCAGCGAAGGGGTAAAAACCTGGGAAGGAACCAAAGAAGAAATCCTTCAGGCCGAAAACCAAAAGCTGCAGGAATTTGTATTCGCCAATAAAACTTACCGCCAGATTCGCGATGTAAAAATCGAAAAAAACAGCTAAGACCTAGGGGTCAGCGTAATCACCGGAATAACCATTTCTTCCAGCGAAATACCGCCATGCTGATAGGTATCGCGGTAATACTGAACGTAATGGTTGTAATTATTCGGGTAAGCAAAAAAGTCATCATTCATCGCAAAGATAAAGCTTGAGCTCACATTCCGACCAGGCAGGAAAGCCTTCTCTGGATTCGTAATTTCAAACACCTGCTTGGGATTGTAATTGAGATTGCGTCCCAGCTTGTAGCGTAAATTTGTGTTGGTTTCCCGGTCTCCAATAACTTTGAGCGGATTATCCACCCGGATGGTTCCATGGTCCGTGGTCAGAATCACCTTCACCTTATTTTCGGCCAATGATTTCAGCAATTCAAAAAGGGTGGAATGGTTAAACCAGCTCAGGGTCAACGACCGGTAGGCCTTTTCATCACTGGCCAGTTCCTTCATCATGTCCATCTCGGTCCGGGCGTGCGACATGACATCGACAAAATTAAACACCATCACCGACAGGTCATTCTGCATAATATTGCCCAGGCTGTCACTCAGTTTCTTCCCTGACCGCCAATTGGTAATCTTTTCAAAATTGAGTTTTTCGTTTCGCCCATAGCGCTTCAACTGGGTTTGCATCAGCTCATGCTCATGGATATTCTTATTGCCCTCGTTGTCATCCTCCTCCCAGTAGTTGGGATATAAGCGGGCAATTTCAGAAGGCATTAAGCCAGCAAAAATAGCGTTGCGGGCATACATGGTGGCTGTTGGCAAAATGCTGTAGTAAAGGTCTTCTTCCTCGGTCAGAAAGTAAGGATTAATGGCTGAGTTTAATACCCGAAACTGATCGTAACGCAAATTGTCAATCACCAAAACAAGAACTTTGTGTCCCTTATCCAGCTGGGGGAAAACCTTGCGCTTAAACACATCGGGCGAAAGCAAGGGCCGTTCATCAGTACCTTTATCAAACCAAGTCAGATAGTTGCTTTTAATGTAACGGCTAAAGGCCTTATTAGCTTCCGACTTTTGCATTTTCAGCACTTCATCCATCGTGCTGTCCTGGGAAGCGCTAAGCTCCAATTCCCAAAAAACCAGCTTACGGTATACCTCACTCCAGTCTTTCCAATCCAGCCGCTCATTAAGCCGCATGCCAATTTTTGCAAATTCACTCTGGTAGGCTGAAGTAGTTTTTCGGGTCACCAGCTCTTCCTGTCCCACATTCTTTTTGATGGAAAGCAGGATTTGCTTGGGATTAACCGGTTTGATCAGATAATCGGCCATTTTCGATCCAATCGCCTGATCCATGATATCCTCTTCTTCACTTTTGGTAATCATTACCACCGGAACGTTCGGATTAATTTCCTTGATTTTATCCAGTGTTTCAAGGCCGGTAAGGCCGGGCATATTCTCATCCAGAAAGATGATATCGAAATGATTTTCACTTACCAATTCAATGGCATCTGCCCCATTGTTAGCAGTTGTTACCGCATAACCTTTCTCTTCCAGAAAAATAATATGGGCTCGCAGCAAATCTATCTCATCATCGGTCCAAAGTATACGTATGGTTTTCATGTTTTCTGTTTTTGTTTTCAAAGCTACAGCTATACAAACAAAAAAAGCCGCGAAGTAGTATGCCCTTAACAAAGTTTAACGCCACTAGCGACCCAAATAAAAGACTTTGTAAAAATCAAGATAAGCTTCCAGGTTCTTTTGGTTCATCAACCTATCGTAGTTGTTGGGTGTAATTACAAAGTTGCGGTAGCTCACGTTACTCAAGGGTTCATAGATCTGCTGGTTTCGCACCAAACTACGAAGGTAGTTCATCCCCGACTCCTGGTCATTTATGCCCGAAACTTTCAACAGCCGGGTATCCGAATCAAAATCCGCCACCTCAAGCTGCAGGTTCATGGTCGGGAAATTCTGTTGATTATGATTGGCAATGGCTGTTTCAATTTGCGCTGGCTCCACCCCTGCCTTCGGAATCAGCAAAATGAAAAACTGTTTCCCTTCCACCTGAGGATTGAATGGCCCCTCATAAACCGGTTTTTGGGTCTGGGCAGGCGTTGGCTCCACCACCGGGGTCTCCGGCTGGCTGACAGCCGCTTGCCCGCTTCCTTGCGCCGATCCGGGTTTAAATGCCCCACTGATATAATAGTCGCGGAAAAACTCAATGTAGTCGGCAATGGTGCTTTCCTTTCTCAGTTTCTCCAGGTTCGAATCCGAAATGATAAAATTACGATAGGCCCGTGTTTCCAGACTCTCATATAGCGCCCGGTTAGCCACCACTTTACTGAAATAATTCATGGCTTCCTGGGCATCTTGCAGAGATTGAACAACCATCAACTGATAATCGCCAAACTTCTGCTGCTCAATGGTCAGTTTCAGATCGGCAAATTGCGACTGGTTATACCGGTTAAACCCAGGTTCCAATGCCCGCAAATCAAAGGTCGGATCGTTCACGGCAATCACAAAATTTTGCGGTGCATCATACTGCCGGTCAAAAAGCCCTTGCGTTTGGTCGGCTTTCACCACCACAAAAGAACCTTTCTCTTCCAGTCGTTCTTCATCAGCCTGCAAACGGGCCATCAATTCCTCCGGATCTTCAAGCGAGTCGGCCGGAAAGTCGTTGCTCACAAAACGGCTGTAGTTTTTCACAAAAAACTTCAAATACTCCAGGTAGCTCCTGTCCGATTTGATTTCACGGTAATTGTAGGACGAAGCCACAAAATTCATATACTGAATATCGCCTAAGGCCTGGAATACAGCACGCTCACGAATAATCGACCGGAAGTAAATCAGACTTTGCTCCTTATCCGGCAAAGCGCGGACAACCACCAAGACGATCTCACTATTCAGGTTTTCTGTTTCCAGGTCAAAGTCCATACGGGTATAATGATCAATGTTGTAGTTGGCAATGTCAAATTTCAAACGGTTCAAATCGACCTCAGCCGAACGCGGGAAAGCAATCACAAAGTAGTGGAGCAAATCCTCATCGTATGAAAACTTACCGCCAAATTCATCCTGATCCGCTTGATTTTCCGGCAACAGCTCTTCGTTTTCAATCTGGTCGTTCAAATAGCCAATGGCCACCAGCTTCTGATAATCAGCCAGCGTACTGTCTTCAATCAGTTTTAGCACCTGCTGTGCCAAGGCAACCGTTCCGCTGGACGGATAAGTTTGAATGTGTTGATTGAGCAATTTTCCAAACTGAGTCCAATCGGTTTGAACGCCTTCGGCAATGGTTTCAATAAATGAAATCTTGGGTAGCAGCAAGGTATCCGGATCCAGTCGTTTGATTTGCTGAACGTAGTCCTCGGCAACACTATAGTTTCCTTGCTTATAGTTATAAAAAGCCTGTTGGTAAAGATTATTCACACTGTCCTGGCGGGCTTCCAACTCAATAAAGAAGTTCGGATTCACCAGGTATTTGGCATATTTGCTATCCGGGTAGTTGGCCACAATCCGATTCTTGTAGTAGTCCGAGCGTTCCTGATTTCCAGCGATCCGGTAAAGATCCCATAATTCGAAATAACTGGACAATTGGTATGAACTTGAAGGATACCTGCGCAACAGTTCTTCAAACTCCTGAATAGCCCGGTCATAGTTGTCAAAATCCTGTTTAAAAATTCGCCCGGCATTGAACAGGGCATCCCGAATTTGCTGATGCGAACGGGCTAGTTCTTCTTCAGTCTGCGGCACATCCTGCAAGTAGTAAGCCCGCTCCATCGGATCTTCCACCCTTAAATTACTGCTGTCAACCGCAGCCTGAGCATCCAGCTGTTCCATTTCAAATTCTGACGCCGAGTTTTTATTGCTCCGCCGCCAGTCATCTTCCAGTTTGCGTTCGCCCCAAATCTGCTGGAATTCTACTTTTCCGTAAGCCACCGTTGTTGGGTTGTAGAAGTACCAGCCGCTCCCCTGCTGCTGCCGGTTCAGCCCCATTCGTGTTTGGTTCATCCGGAAGAAGTTACGTTCAGCCATTTCCTCATTGGCCAGCTGCCGCTGACGTTGCTCTTCCTCGCGCGCCGTGTTGATCCACTGCGTCACCAAGGCATTCCGCTCCGATTCGCTCATGGCAGCAATGCGTTGCAAGCTGTCTTCGCGCACAACGGTGTACAGATTATCGGTCAGCCGGGTTAAGCTGTTGTAGCGTTCAACAATATCGTCGTATTTCGGATAGGTGTTGTCGATCACCACCATGGCACTATCGTAATAGCTTTGTGCATCCTCATAATTCTTTTCTTCGAAGTAAATATCAGCCAGGGTCAGACAAGACAAAGCACGTTGAAATACATTGACACTGCTGGCAGCGGCCGAACGAATGTAGTTATCAACGGCAACCGTCTGATTTCCTTCGGTCATAAAAATGGACCCCAAGGCAAAGTAAATCTGGTCCCGGAATTCGTAGTTCTTCGAGTCACGCAACATTTTTCGCAATTCCTTTTTCAGTCGATCCACATCGCCCTCTCCGGTAAACGATCCTGCAGCATTGATACGCGCATTGAAAGCCATTTCATAGGGCGGGTTCATCTTCGCCACTTCCCGAAAGGTTTTTGTTGCCAGCTCATGCTGACCAGACTCTTGGTAAAGTTGCGCCAAAATGTAGGTTAAACGCACCTTATTTTTACGTCTGGACGTTTCATCAATAGCATGTTTCAAATGAGGAATCGCCTCTCGGAAAGCATTCTGTCGAATGTGAAAATCAGCAACAGCCAAAGCAAATTCTTCATCGTATTTCTTCGGGAAATCAACGCTGGCATCCACATTCTGAATCAACTCCAGTGCCTCGTTGTAGCGCTCCAGCTCGGTATAGGAGCGTATCAGCCAGATGTAGGCTTCGAACTTGGTGTCTTCCTCGCTAAACCTCCGCACAACATAAGACAGGTTTTCAATGGCAGCCATGTAATTCTTCATGTAGAAATGGGCTTTCCCCATCAGAATATAGCTGTCATCCACCCAGTTGTTGTATTCCTCCTTGCTGGCCAGCCGCAGGTAAGCTTTGCTCCTGATTTTACGACGTTTCGGCTTTTTGGTAATCGAATGCACCTTAATCAGTTTCGAAGCTTTCATAATGGCATATTCCATATCCGACTGGGCAATTCGACCTGTCCCTGGATCACTCGATTTGAAAACAGGCAGCATACGTGTAAAATCGTCCTCAACAGATTGGTTGATGCGTTCAACCCCCGCATTCAGGCTCTCTCTTCCATTGAAATAGACATTGTAATGCGCAGTAACATTGTGGTAAGCTCTAGACAGGCGGGTATTCTTTTCGGTAGAACACCCACCGATAATCACAAGCGCGAAGGCAATAACCAGGCTATGTAGAAGAAATCTGCTCAAACGAGTATATTTTAGCACTGTAGGATAAACTTATTTATTCGAATAATATTGCAATTCTCACGCTGAAAAAGAGTTCGAAAAAAGTCCGATGGGATTCGTCACCTGCTCCTCATTCCCCGGTCGTACAATCCGCGCTTTATTTTCATGCCTGAAAGTCTACAATATTACAAAAAACAAGCTAATTTATTGGGACTTGAACTTAAAATATCAAAGTTCGGCAGGCAGGAAAGTGCTCAGAAAATGAAAGCAAACGAAACTGTCCAAAATAAAAATCTCCGCCCTTATTCACGAAAGAGCGGAGATTAATTTCTTTAGCAAGCAATAGTCTATTTTCGACTAACCTTAACTTTCCTGGTCGGATCCAGCTGCGTGTTGCGCATTTCAACCTGCTTAATGGTATTGGAAGCCAGCTCGAGAAAGGCTTTCCCCATGGGCGACTGCTCATCGCAAGCTGCCGGCACTCCGGAGTCTCCTCCTTCACGAATTCCCTGCACCAATGGCACTTGCCCCAGCAAGGGAATATCCAGTTTTTCGGCCAGATTCTTGGCGCCGTCTTTTCCAAAAATGTAGTATTTGTTATCGGGCAACTCTTCGGGCGTAAACCAAGCCATGTTTTCCACCAGACCCAATACAGGCACATCCACATTTTTGCCCCGGAACATGCTAACTCCTTTGATCACATCGGCCAGTGCCACATCCTGCGGCGTAGACACAATAATGGCCCCGGTAACCGGAACCGTCTGAACCAAGGTCAGGTGAATATCGCTGGTGCCCGGAGGCAAGTCAATCAACAGGTAGTCCAGTTCACCCCAGTTTCCATCGGTAATTAATTGTTTCAGCGCATTGCTGGCCATTGGACCACGCCAAACCAAAGCATCGTCGCCCGAAACAAAGAAACCAATAGACAGAATTTTAACGCCATGCTGAACGACCGGATCAATCATTTCGCGTCCGTCAACCTTAATGCCCGCCGGCCGGATTTGCTCGGCTCCAAACATTTTGGGAATGGAAGGGCCAAAGATATCCGCATCAACAACCCCAACCGAAGCACCGGTTTTAGCCAGCGCTACTGCCAGATTAACTGCAACCGTTGATTTTCCAACACCGCCTTTACCGGATGATACGGCAACAATGTTTTTCACCCCGGGTAAAATAGGGCGCTCCATCTGGTGAATGGCTTTGGGCGTAATGTTTCCCTTAATCTCAACATCGGCACCCAACTCACGCAGGATGGTTTCTTCGCACTGCTGAATAACAGCAGCCATATTGGGATCGTCGGAACGCTGAAAAACCAGCGAAAAAGTAACTTTTTTACCGGCAATGCGAATTTCCTGCACCATGTCCAGCGCAACAATATTTTCTTTTCCCCCCGGAAACTGCACCGTACGTAAGGCATCAGTAACATCTTTGGGAACTATAAATTTACGTGGTGTATCAGCCATTGTATCTTGTTTTTTTAATGTATTCCTAATTCTTTTATTGGATCCCAAAAGTGTTCATCAAAATTCACTATTTGGTTATCCTTCACCTCGATTCCTTCACTCTTCAGCAAGTCCTCCATGACATAAGCTCCCTGAAAATGGTGTTTCCCGGTTAATATCCCTTTCGAATTCACCACCCGATGGGCCGGAACTGTAACTTTTGCAGCACTGCAATTGTTCATGGCCCAGCCAACCATCCGGGCCGAGCGGGCCGTTCCCAGGTAACGGGCAATTGCGCCATAGCTGGTCACCCGTCCAACAGGTATCAGGCAGGCCACGTCCCACACCTTTTCAAAAAAATTGTCCATGAGCTTACTCTCGTGCCGACCGCCCAAAACTTCGGTAGGGGTCTTTTTCTATCTCAACATCAGGCTCACGCAATGGTTTATCCGAACGCAGCTGAAAAGACAGGTATTTAATGGGCAGGCCACGTTCACGCCATTGTTTTTCGTAAAAAGTTTGAATCGAAAGCACCTCACTCAGTAAAGGAGAGGCATACAAGTCATCGGTCTCGGCCAAAATGGGGAAGCTGTTTTCCTTGGCCATAGCCAGCGTATACTGGTATTGAAAATTGCTGTCGGTTTTAAGGTGTATGGTTCCTTCCGGATTCAGGAATTGCTTATACCGGTTCATAAAACTGGTAGAGGTCAACCTTTTGGTATGCTTCTTCATTTGCGGATCCGGGAATGTGAGCCAAATTTCATCCACTTCATTGGCCCCAAAAAAAGCACCGATAATCTCAATATTAGTCCGTATAAAACCAACATTTTCCAAACCTCTTTCGGCAACCTGCTTAGCCCCTTTCCACATTCGGGATCCTTTAATATCAACCCCGATAAAGTTTTTATTCGGAAAATACTCAGCCAGCGAAACAGAATACTCTCCTTTTCCACAGCCCAGTTCAACCACCAACGGGTTCTCATTCTTAAAAAAATCCTGTTTCCACCGTCCTTTCAATTCATGATCCTTTTGATCAACTTTATTGTACGGTGCCTGAATCACATGATCAAATGTGGCCATTTCCGAAAACTTGGCCAGTTTATTCTTTCCCACTTTCCTATATTAGTTTTGTTTTTCTACCCGCAGTCCTATATCATGAATTCCCTTCAACTGTTGGGCCCGCATGCCCTGACGAATGGCAAACCGGTATTCACCAGACTCGTCAAAATGAACATTTTTCCGATAGAGAAACTGGTTATCAAAAAGGTCTCCAATTCCGCTGCCCCGCCATTTTCCGGATTTTTCGGCCAGGATATACTCAACCGTATCGGTCAGCACCTTGCCCTGAGGCGAAACAATCTCCAGAAACAGCCAAATGTTACTGTTCGGGTAATTCCCCTTATTTCGAATATTGATGTAGACGTTATGACTGCTTCCGCTACTATCGACCGGCACCTGAAAACGGGCTGCCGAATCTTTATGCCAGCCCTCTTCGCCAATGAATTTATAATCTTCATACACCCGGTTGGCATCACAAGCCACAATCAATAAGATGATAGCAATTCCCCTCAGGATGTTTTTCATGATTTCTTCTTTGGTTGTCTGGAAGACTTATTTTTCGAGTACCGTTTTTTCTTCCGGTGACGTGGTTTGGGCTCGTCAAAGCGCGTCAAACTTTCCTCGACAATCACATCTTCAAAGCCTTTGGTCTTTTTAATGCCGTTATCAATTACCCCGTCCGAAAGTTTCTCAACCTTCTTACCTCTTTTATTCAGGCGAATCACTTCTTTGGCACGTTCAACCGAAACGGCCACCGGCGGCAGGCCTTTGTTGCCATTCATTCCGTAGTACAGAATACGGCTAAAGATATCCGATTTCTGAAAATAATAACGCCCTTCCTCGGTATCCAGCGGAACATTGCTTGGCGGGAAATCTTTCTGCGCATCAATGTACGCATCCACCTCGAAGTTCAGACAACACTTTAACTTTCCGCACTGTCCGGCCAGTTTTTGTGGGTTGAGCGAAATTTCCTGGTAGCGTGCCGCATTGGTTGTTACCGACACAAAATTGCCGATCCAGGTGGCACAGCACAGTTCACGTCCGCACGGCCCGATTCCTCCAATACGCCCGGCTTCCTGGCGAGCGCCAATCTGCTTCATTTCAATGCGTATCCGGAAGGTATCAGCCAGCACACGAATGAGCTGACGAAAATCAACCCGCTCATCAGCAATGTAGTAAAAGATCGCCTTCGTCCGGTCTCCCTGGTATTCCACATCACCGATTTTCATGTTCAGCTTCAGGTTGGCCGCAATTTTCCGGGCTTCAATCATGGTATTGTGTTCCAACGCCATGGCTTCGCGCCACTTGTCGATATCGACCGTTTTTGCTTTACGGTATACTATCCGAATGTCGCCATTGATCAGGGTAACCTTGTGCTTTTTCATTTGGTGTTTCACCAAAGCCCCCGTCAAAGACACAATGCCAATATCATGTCCCGGGTTTGCTTCCACAGCCACCAGGTCACCTGCTTTTAGCTTTAAGTTGTTAACATTTCGGTAATAATCTTTTCGTGTATTTTTAAATCGAACTTCAATGATGTCATCTTCTCCTGACTTATTCACCACATCATTCAACCAATCGTAAACCTCCAGTTTGGAACATGTTCCGGCAGATTTTTTACAACAGCCTCGCTCGATTGATAGTTGATCATCCATAGTTTAAGAATTTATGCCGGATCAGGTTAATCCGGAAGCAAAATATGCTTTATCGATACAAAAATAATTAATAATGCTGACAAACAAAGTGGTAGCGTCAGATGTCAAATAAGTAATGTGGCAGATAAAGTTAAAAAGCAGTCAGCACGCGAATTGAGTCTCTTAAAAAATAGCATTATTAGTCGAAATGAGTTAATTTAGATATCTGTTGTCGAAAAAAATATGGGTACAGAAAAGGAATATCAACGAACAATTCAGCTTCTCAAAAAGCAAATTGCTTTGTTAGAGCAGAAGCCGGACACTCCCATTAAAGGTCGTGAAATCAGTCCCCAAGCCTACACGTCCGCTTTCGAAGAACTTCCCTTGGCCTGCTCCTTGCATCAAATGCAATACGATAACAAACAAAAGCCCGTCGGTTTTACTACTTTGGCAGTAAACCAAGCCTTTGAAAAGACAACCGGCTTGACAAGCCAACAGGTGGTTGGACAGTCGGTTTTAGCTGTTTTTAAAGATTTCAACCCCATTTGGATCAATAAATTTGCCACTGCCGTTCAATCCGGGGAAAAGAAAAAATTCACCGAATTTTCGTTCGATTCAAAAACCTATTTTGATATCCAGGTCCATTCGTATCAGGCCGAATGTTTTGTGCTCACCCTGATTCAACCCTTAGGGATTGAAAAGCCCAGACAAAAACCCATTCACTTTTATGAGCGGGTAATGGAACACCTGCATGAAGGCATTTGGGTAACCGACAAACATGATAACATTTTCTTCGCCAACTCGGGCATAACCCTGAATACCGGCTCACTAAGTAAAGACCTGATTGGGAAGAATGTGTACGAATTCAAAAAAAAGCACCTGGGCAGCTTTCTGGACGATTACACCCGTGCCAAACAAAGCTTAAAGCCCTACAAATATGAAGCACAACTGATCACGCTTCAGGGCGAACCCGCCGCTTTAGCCGGCTGGCTGGTACCACTGATCAAAAATCACCGCTTTGATGGCATGATTTGTACCACACGCAACATTAGTGATGACAAGCGAAACCGTCAGCTGATTCGCGAAAGCGAAGAAAAACTGCGCAACATTATTGAGCATAGCACCAACGTTTTTTACTCCCACACCACCGACCATCTTTTAACCTACATCAGTCCGCAAATGAAGACCTTGCTGGGGTACACGCCCGAAGAAGCCATGGTGCGATGGACCAAGCTCACGTCAGACAATCCCATTAACCAACAAGGGTTTGAGCTGGTTGAAAAAGCGATCCGAACCGGAAAAATGCAAGAGCCTTATGAGTTGGAACTGCTTCACAAGGACGGGCACCGGGTGTGGGTTCAGGTGCACGAAGCCCCCGTGCTGACCAATGGCAAAACCAGCTCGATTGTTGGTGCACTGACAGACATTACCAAGCAACGGGAAATGCAACAAAGGCTGGTTGAAAACCAACAGGGTCTGCGACACTTGCTTTATGAATCGCCCATTCCGATTGCCGTTATCAGCAAGGAAGACGACATGGAGTACTTAAACCGGGAATTCTCCAACACCTTTGGCTATAGCACGCAAGATATTCCAAACGTAAAAGCCTGGTTTGAAAAAGCGTATCCCGACATAACTTACCGAAAAACCATGCAGCAACTGTGGCAGCAAAACGTCGTGGCTCCCAAAAAGCGTCCGGGCTCTAAACCTCCTTTCGAAGCCAACATCACCTGCAAAGATGGTTCAACCAAATTTGTGCAGATCCGATGGAGTTTCATCAGCGAAAAACTGGTTTTAATCCTGAACGACCTGACCGAACACAAGCGCTTGGAAGAACAGATTTTGTTTAAAAATGATGAACTGCAGAATGCGATGAACGAGTTGCAAAAGCTTAATCAGGAGCTACAAGTGGCCACGCAAAAAGCCAAAGAAAGTGACCAGCTAAAGTCGGCCTTCCTGGCTAACATGTCGCACGAAATTCGCACGCCCATGAATAGCATCATTGGCTTTTCAAGCCTGTTGTCCAATACCGATGCCACGCCTGAAAAACAACAACGGTACACCAGCTTCATTCAAAAGTCAGGCAACCACCTCCTGCGGATCATTGACGACATCATTGACATTGCCAAGATCGAATCCAACCAATTGAAAGTAGAGTTGAGCTATTTTTCAGTGGTTCCCTTTCTTCAAAACACCTACGATCACCATCGTCAAAGCTCCTTGTTTCAGGAAAAGTCCAATGTGAAGTTAAAGCTGAACCACAAGCTGGCCACCAAGTCCATTATCATTTTCACCGACCCCATTCGCTTAAAACAAGTGTTTGACAACCTGCTGACCAACTCCATCAAAAACACCAACGAAGGAGTCATTGAGTTCGGCATTTATGAATTGGAAGAAAACAGCATCACCTTTTATGTGGCCGACACCGGGATTGGGATTCCCGAGCAATTCAAGGAAGTCATTTTTAAACGGTTTACGCAGGTTCAATCCAAAACCATCAAGCCGGGAACCGGACTGGGATTAAGCATCATCAAGGGAATTACCAATTTGCTGGATGGTGAAATCTGGTTCGAGTCAACCGAAAATGTCGGCACAACCTTTTACGTCAAATTCCCTATTCTGCCTAAAGAACAAGCCAGCCGTAGGATGTAACGAACTCCCTGTCAGTTGTTTTATTTCCTGATTAGCTTGACAATTTTCAGAGACATGTCGGTGAAGATAATCCGCGGATTGCCGTTCATGGCGATATGCTGATAAGCTTTCTCCAGTTCTTCACTAATGGGAATAATATTGCGCTCATTAATAAAGGGTGAAAACCGCGAAGAAAAAGCCTGTTCTTCTTCGTGCATAAAAACCAACTCCGGATTTTTGAGGTTAAAAATGAAATTCTCGCGAATCAGTCCCATGGCGTATTGCAGAAAAATTTTCTGCCGCTCGCGGCCTATCCCCGAAACATTGTTGATCCATTCAAACAGCTCCATAAACTTACGGCCATACGAAAAGCGCATCAACTCCTTGAAGCGGTCCAGGTTGTAACGGGTGCTTTCGTTCAAGTCGAGCAGGTTTATGGCCTGGCGGTAATTTCCGCGGCTCAGGTGCACCAGGTTGTCCACATCTTTCCCGGCGACTCTGGGCAGTTGTTCGATGGCTGCTTTCATCGGTTCGGCCTGAATGCCTGGAATTTTAATCAGCTGGCAGCGCGACCGAATGGTGGAAATAATTTCTTCTTCGCTTTCAGTAACCAGTAAAAACAAGGTTTTCACCGGCGGCTCCTCAATCATTTTCAACAATTTGTTGGAACAAGCCACATGCATTTTCTCCGGCATCCAGATGATCATCACCTTGTACTCGCCCTCAAACGACTTCAAGTTCAGTTTCCGAATGATCTCCTCGCTTTCATGCGCATAAATCAGTCCCTGCGCATTCTCAACACCAATAAAGTTGAACCAGTCTTCCAGGTTGAAATAGGCCTTCTCCAGCACCAGCTTTCGCCATTCGGCCAAAAAGTTATCGCTCACCGGCTCTTTAAACTTGGGCGTTTTCACTACCGGAAACACGAAATGCAAATCGGGATGGATCAGCTTGGCGTACTTCTTACACGACGAACACTGGCCGCACGAATCGCCGGCTTGCTTATCCAAACACGAAACATATTGGGCATACGCCAAAGCCAGCGCCAGCTTCCCCGAACCTTCGGCCCCGGCAAACAATTGCGCATGACTAATGCGTTCTTCCCTGACCGACTGAATTAATCTTTTTTTGGTGGCATCCTGCCCAATAACGTCACGAAAAAACATAGGCTACTTTTAGTGCAAACAAAAATAATAAAACCTGCCGCCTTTACCGCTTATTTTCACGGAAGTTTCCAAATATCTTACCCCGTTTCGCTCCCCTTCAACCAAGTTTACCTCTGCATTAATAATTCTTTATTAAGCCGATACAGCAAACTTTAAAAACGATCTTTTTCGTATCTTTGAGAACGATTTTTAAGAAACTAAAAAATACAATTATGCAGACTATTGAAACCTATGATTTCGCAGGTAAAAAAGCACTGATCCGTGTGGATTTCAACGTGCCTTTAAATGAAAATTTCGAAATCACTGACGATACCCGTATGCGTGCTGCCTTGCCAACCATTAAAAAAGTGATTGAAAAAGGTGGTTCTCCGATTATCATGTCTCACCTTGGCCGTCCGAAAAGCGGACCAGAAGATAAATTCTCTCTGAAACACTTGGTTGCTCACTTGTCGGAGTTGCTGGACGGAGCCACTGTTAAAATTGCTCCCGATTGTATTGGCGACGAAGCCAAAGCCATGGCTGCCGATTTGAAACCAGGTGAAGTGTTGATTCTGGAAAACCTGCGTTTCCACAAAGAAGAAACAGCCGGTGACGAAGAATTCGCTAAAAAACTAGCTGAAAACGGCGACTGCTGGATCATGGAAGCTTTTGGTACTGCGCACCGTGCACACGCCTCAACAGCGGTTATCGCCAAGTTCTTCCCCAACGACAAATTGTTCGGTTATTTGGTGGACAGCGAAGTAGCCAGCCTCGACAAAGTGGTGGCTAACCCACAACGCCCAATGACTGCCATTATGGGAGGTGCTAAAGTTTCTACAAAAATTACCATCATCGAAAACATGTTGAACAAAGTGGACAACCTGATTATCGGTGGAGGTATGATCTTTACTTTCGTGAAAGCCATGGGTGGTAACATAGGTTCTTCTCTTTGCGAAGACGAATACTTAGAATTGGCTAAAAGCATTATTGAGCAAGCCAAAGCCAAAGGCGTAAACCTGGTGATTGCATCGGACTGCGTAGCAGCTGATAAATTTGCGGCTGATGCCAACACAGAAGTTTGTCCTGCCGGCGACATCAAAGAAGGCTGGATGGGCTTGGACGTAGGTCCTGACACCATTGCTACATTCAACGAAGTAATCAGCAACTCAAAAACAGTTCTTTGGAATGGTCCTGCCGGAGTATTCGAAATGGAGAAATTTGCTGAAGGAACCAAAGTAATTGGTGACGCCGTAGTAGAAGCCACTAAAAAAGGTGCTTTCTCTCTTGTTGGTGGTGGCGACTCAGTAGCTGCTGTTAACAAATTCGGTCTTGCTGATGGTGTTTCTTACATCTCAACAGCTGGTGGTGCGTTGTTGGAATACTTAGAAGGAAAAGTGCTTCCTGGTATTGCAGCTGTTCGCGGCGAATAAGCCAGTTACAGCAAGCGGTGGTGTGCAAACACAAACCCCATCTTGAACAAACAAGAAACCACAGATAAAAACAGGCCCGGAGATTTTTTCTTCGGGCTTTTTTTGTGCTTCAGCCGGTGCTTCCTGCAAGCCGGAATTGAACATTCAGCGGGTGAAAATGGTTGTTGCGTATAGAAATTGAGAATAACCATTACCCGATAGCACAAGCAAGAAAGACATGGAGCTGAAGATAGACCGAATGACGTTTGGCGCACGCCCAAACCAATACATGCCCGACCTGGAACTGTACCAACACCTGGGCGAAGAAGGCGTACGTAAAATGGTGAATGACCACTACGACCTGCTGGTTCAAAGCAGCATCAAACACCTGTTTCCAACCAACCCCGTGGGACTGGATGCCGCCAAAGAACGGTCGGCCGACTTCTTTGTTCAGCGGCTGGGTGGCCCCGACTACTTCAACCAACACCGCGGAAAACCCATGCTGGTGCGGCGACATCTACCCTTTAAGATTACGCCCGACGCCCGTATCGTGTGGCTGGAGTGCTACCGCGAAGTGCTGCTGAAACTGGAAGCTCCCGAGCATTTAATTGTCGCCTTCTGGAAATACCTGCACGACTTCTCCAACTGGATGGTGAACACCCCCGACGGGTCCTTCTCGCTCCCCAAGCAATAAGAGTAACAGACGTGGCTTGGTTGGCGCCTTTGGCGAGTTCGGCTTTACGAGTCCTTGCTGGCGGAAGATAGTTTTCGTAATTGTTCGTTGAGCGCTTTCCTCATGTCAGCATGGTTCGAACTGATTATCATTCCATAGATCAAAACGCCGATTGCTGTGGTTACCATCCCTACAGTGGTTGACATGGCAAATGCAGGCAAGAAAATTAGCACCCCAAAAACCAGGAACATCAGAATACTCCAAAAGGGAATTTCGTAGTTACAATCAATTTGTAATTCATTGCTTGAGTTTTGAGTAGTCACAACACCTTTGGCCAATATTTCGGTTCTAAACCCGCGAGCTATTGGCCGGTATAAATAAAGCGAAAACGTATTGTTTTTCTTTCGGCCTCCAAATACATTGTCATGATTACCATCAAAGGCATTGGTGTAGCTGATTTCAGGGTTCATGTGCTGCCCAACGGTTATGCCATTCAGTTTTGTCCAGAACTCCTCGGTGGATATCCCTTTTAGCTGGAAGCTTTGAGAACTAAGTTTAATCATTTTCAATTTGTATGAATGGATTCCAATCCTGTTTCTTTCGTTAGTAGCTGCTCACTAAGAAATTGGCTTGGCTACATTATCCGATAGCGGTTCGGATACGGGGCATTTTAATGCATTATTACAGCGCGTTAGCGGTAGTTATTTCTTATCCTTGCATCAACTCATCTAATTTATCATAGAAATCTTGTGATTCTCCTTCATATATTTTTACAATATTTCCTTCTTTATCAATGATAATTTTTGTTGGATACACTTGAATATCGTATAGCTTTTCAAAATCCTTTTCAGGGTTGTTTAAAAGCTGAGTCCATTGTAAACCCTCTCTTTTGATAAATTTCTCCCACACTGATTTTTTGTCTTTACAAGCAATTCCTACAAATTCAACTTTGGTTCTGTATTTATTATAATAGGTCCGCATTTTAGGAAATCCTTTTACACATCCACCACACCATGTCCCCCAAAAATCTAAAACAACATATTTGCCTTTTAAGTCGGATAAATTAAAAGTACTTCCATCTATAATATTAGGAGCTAGCTTCCCTGCTTTTGTTTGCTTATAAACATTTGCTCTTTCTTGCAAAATTTTTCCTTGGTACGTTGCTAAAACATTTTCTCCAAGTGTAGGCAAATACTTCATTATGGTGTCCTTATGTTGCTTTCCTAAATATGTAGCACTAAGTGTTTGGTTTGGATTTTTAACAACATATTCCAACCTTTTATTTGCATACTCACGTCTAATATTGTTAAACTCTCTCTGTGCTGAATCAAGTACGGTTTTATTTGAATTGTTAAACCTCAAACTATCAACAAGTATTGCGAGTTGAGTTTCTTTTTCCAGAATATGTAAATTATTAGCTCTTAATTTTGATGATTCAGATGCAATATTATTACCGGTGATAAGATAATCTATTGAATAATCTCGTAAAGAACCATTAATAGCAATCTCTTCATTTGGTGCAATATCAAAATCAATAAGCTTTGAACGCATCCATAAGGGTTTCCCACTAGCTCTTTGAAAAAACATATTTCGTGTTATTAGTCTACCTCCACCAGGTTTATCAAGTTTTACATTGAAACTAAATTTACCATTGACAACCAATAACAATTTAAAGAATATTTCACCTCCAGAATTATTTCCACCATTTACCAAAGCCAATCGGGTTCCTAGCCCTTCAATTTCTCCTTTTATGCTACAATTGCCAATTCTATTATTTATTGTGGAAGCAATTACTGCTAAAACAATTAAGCTTGCGAAAATTATTAGAAATATTTTAGCTATCTTTTTTATTCGTTTCACTTTGCTAGAGTTCGTTAGACTTGATTATTTATTCTTTTTCTCAATATAATTACCAATTACTAAACCGATTGATCCAAATAGAATGGTAATTGCAAGTGCTAACATTCCTTCATGGTTTTTCTCTGGCACGAGTTGCATTATCATTATTAATACTCCCACGAGAAAACCCAAAGCTCCTCCAATGAAAGTAAAACCGAAAAGATACCATGGAAATCTTATTTTAAATCTTTGTAGCTTACTTTCAACTAGCCCAATTGTATCTGTTCTTTCCCCAAGAGGAATAGTGCTGAAGTAATCAGGTGCAACATCTAATGAAGACGTAATAGTTCTTAGCGTGCTACCTCTCGGTACACTTTCTCCACTTTCAATTCTTTGTATTGTTCGTAAGCTAACACCTGTTTTTTCACTAAGTTCTTCTTGAGATAAGCCCTTAGTCTCTCTTAATTCTTTTATTCTATAATGTGTATTCATATTAGTCATATGTTTGATTTTGGAGCAAATATAAGTGCAGTCTTAGAAACAGATTGCGCCAAAAACATTATATTTCTACGTCATTGATAATGTCATAATTTGACGTAGTTACGACATAGAAATATCGCTGAAATGACATGCTTTGACATAACCCATAGCTCACGGGCTATTATAAATGCCCGCCAACGTCTGTGTATATTAACCAGGTACATCTGTCCCGCTATTAGTTGACTTGTTTTTTTTCACTATTGAAAATCGTTTTGCTATCTCGGATTGAAAAGCGGAGGAGGCTGGTGTTTGAATTCATATTCTTAGGTTTCGTTCTTTTTCGATTTCGCCGATTAAGTTATAAAAATTTACAAAATGTATGTACGAATAAGCAACTTTTTATTTTCATTCTAAATAACTGATAATCTTTATGGAGCATTTTCTATTTAACACCTCAGGGGGGTACCTCCGAGGTACCCCCCCCCCACCTCAAACATGACTCGAGTTACCTCTGAGGTGACTGCAGTCGGTTCCGACCTGACTCGACTTACCTTCGGGGTGACTGCAGTTAGTTCTGACCTGACTCAATTCATCCAAAAGGTGACTGAAGTCGGTAAAAAGATGCGAAGAGTTACCTCCAAGCTGACTGAAGTCAGTTCCCGCATGACTCGAGTTACCTCCAAACAAACTACAGTCGGCAAAAACAGGCAACAAGTCACCAAAATGGGAACTGAAGTCGGGTTACCAAAAAGTGAGCAGATGAGACAGGCAGTAGGCAGCAAGGTGATCTCCCATGCTCTTTACCGCTAGTCAACTTAGGTACTCCGGAACTTTTATAAACCCAATTCCCCAACTTCACCGCCAGGTGAAAAGGACGGCCTACGAGGGTTTTGAAACCGGAAACAAGGGAAGGAATCCGCGCGGGCCCTGCTAAGAAAACCTTGTTTGACGACCAACGGGAGGAGTTGGTTTTCGGGGAGTGACCGACCCGTAGTTTTCGTTCAAAAGCATCGTCCGCCTTGATCTTTTCGTTCTTTTGGATCAAACCAAAAGGACAAGTTTTCTTAATGCTGACAACAGTCATCTTAACCGCAAAGAACGCAGAGAAAGCGCGAAGAGAGGGACACACGAGATCACGAAGTCACGAACGTACGAACTCAGGAACGAAAAATCACTTCCTTTTGCGTTGAGCGAAAGGACTCCTCCTGACCAAGAGGAGAAAGAAATAGCTGGAATTCAAGGCAAACACACGAACGTACAAAGGCCGAAGCTGACAAAATCCAATTCCCCAACTTCACCGCCAGGTGAAAAGGACGGCCTACGAAGGTTTTGAAACCGGAAACAAGGGAAGGAATCCGCGCGGGCCCTGCTAAGAAAACCTTGTTTGACGACCAACGGGAGGAGTTGGTTTTCGGGGAGTGACCGACCCGTAGTTTTCGTTCAAAAGCATCGTCCGCCTTGATCTTTTCGTTCTTTTGGATCAAACCAAAAGGACAAGTTTTCTTAATGCTGACAACAGTCATCTTAACGGCAAAGAACGCAGAGAAAGCGCGAAGAGAGGGACACACGAGATCACGAAGTCACGAACGTACGAACCTAAGAACCAAAAAGCACCTTCCTTTCGCTATAGCCAAAAGTCGATTGTTTGGCTCAGGCCCATTTCCCCGCCTGACAGGGAGGGGTGTCCACGACTTGTCGGTGACGGGGTGGTCAAAATCAGCAACAAAGAAGGAAGCGGACTATTTCTGAATTGACAACAAAACCACCTCGTCACCGGTAAACCGGTGACACTCCTCCTTGCCAAAAATGGAGGAGAAAAGAGCGCATCGGTGAACGGTAGCCCACAACCCGACTGCATCGGAAGGTCCTGTCAGCGTTTAATCGAAACCGACAACTTCTGACCAGTAACAGATCCTGAAACAAGTTCAGGAAGACGCTCAAAGCGGATAACCGAAGTCACAAATGCATGAAGTTACGGAACTGAAAACTGACAACTGCCAACTGAAAACGCTTTACCGCCAACGAACACCCTCCGGTTTTCGCAATTCTGCGTATCTTTAACAGCAAATCCACACGTCATGAAAAAATCGACCCTTGCTCTACAGAAGTTTCCCTCCTACAACTGTTCTCAATCCGTATTTTCCAGTTTTGCCGATGAGCTGGGACTGGACGAAACCACCGCCCTCAAGCTGGCCAGCGGTTTTGGCGGCGGCATGGCTTGTGCCGAAACCTGTGGTGCTGTCACCGGATCGTACCTGGTTATTGGCATGAAGCACGGGCACAGCAGCACCGATCTGCTGGAAAAACATCGCACCAAAGAGTTGATTCTGAAATTCAATGCCCGCTTTAAAGCCCGTCACGGCTCACTGATTTGCAAAGAACTGATTGGCTGTGACATCTCCACACCCGAAGGACAAGTAAAAGCCAAGGAGAAAGATGCCTTCAAAGAGTTTTGTCCGCATTTTGTAGCCACCGCCTGCGACATTCTGGAAGAAGATTTTTAGCAGCAGCCATGCTTGTTCTGACAAAAGCTTTTCCGTGTTGCAAAAAAAGAGCCTCACACAATTGTGAAGCTCTTCCATGGATTTTTTAAATGAACTTATTCTGAAACCTTTTTCGGTTGATTTTCTTCCGGCAGCACGCCCAGCATCTTTTTAATGCGGAAGTTGATCCGGATGGTCAGCATGTACATCACCGGTGCAATCAGCAAGGTGAGGAAGGTTGCAAAGCTTAAGCCAAAGATCACCGTCCACGACATGGGTCCCCAAAAGGCCGTACTTTCACCACCCAACGAGAAGTCGGGTTCAAAATGCGTATACAGCGTCAGGAAATCGAAGTTTAACCCGATGGCCAGCGGGACAAGCCCCAACACCGTCGTAATGGCTGTTAAAAGCACGGGGCGCAATCGGGTTTTACCAGCCGTCACCAGGCAGTCAACCTCATCTTTCACCGACAGGAAAACCCCTTCACTATAGCCCAGCTCTTCCCTTTTTTTCTGCCGCATCAGATCAATGTAGTCAATCAATACAATGCCGTTGTTCACCACAATACCTGCCAGCGAAATAATTCCAATACCGGTCATGATAATCACAAATTCCATTTTGAAAACGGCCAGACCAAGGAACACCCCGATGGTACTGAACAAGACCGTAATCATAATAATCATGGGGCGGATGAAGGAATTAAACTGGGTGACCATAATCAACCCAATAAGAGCGACAGCCACCAGCAAGGCAAAAATCAAGAACTCACTGCTTTCGTCCTGCTCCTGCTGCTCGCCGGTAAAGGCATAATTATAGCCCGAAGGCATTTCATACTCGGCCAGCACCTGTCGGATCCGGTCGTTCACTTCGTTGGAATTGTAGCCTTCCGTCACATTCGAACTGATGGTGAGCACCCGCTTATGATCGATGCGGTTCACCTTGTCGTAGGTGGATGAGTACTCAAAATCGGCCACGGCCGAGATCGGGATTTTGTTCCCCTCCACCATCAACTTCTGATTCATCAAGGTAGACACATCGTTCCGGTACTCTTCTTTCAGTCGAATAAAAATATCGTATTCATCTTCTCCGTCTTTAAAGTCACCCACATCGTAACCATAGAGCGAGTTACGCAAAGTCATGGCCACTTCCTGGGTCGACAGCTCGTAACGACGGGCTTTATCCCGGTCCACCTTAATCAACATTTCCGGCTGATGCACATTGATATCCAGCTTCAGCTCATCAATCCCCGGAATGTTATCTTCGTTAATCATGGACATGAAATCGTCGGTGATCTTGATTAAGGTTTCAAAGTCATCACCCGACACTTCAATATTAACATCAGCCCCAACGGGCGGCCCGTTCTCTTCCTTCTCTACAAAAATTTTAGCCCCCACAAAACCAGACAGATTGGCCGACAGCTCCTGCATAATTTTGGAGGTGTTGATGCCATCGCGCAGCTTATATTCCTCAAATGAAATAGAAGTCAGCGATTTATTGGGGCTTTGATCGTTTTCAAACATCCCGCCTTTGCCGTTCCCCACCGAGGTGGTCACCGACTTCACAATTTTCATGTACGGCTCAATGGTTTCATTAATAATCGTCTCCACCCGCCGCGATACTTCATCGGTCCGATCAATGGAGGTTCCGAGCGGCAATTCCATCGTTACATAAATGGTTTGCGGATCGGTATCGGGGAAGAAGACCACATTGGGCTGCCGGATATCGTAAAATTTAATGGACGCAATAAGCAACAGGAAGGTCCCGATGAAGTAGTACAAGGGCTTTCTACCACTCAATGCAAACCGTAACTGCCCTTCGTAAAAATTCTCCAGCCACACCAAAAAACGGGTTTGAAACCAACGCGCCACCGGCCGAAACACAAGCAGGTTGAGCACCATCAGCAAGGCCACTGTCAGTAAAATATTTCCCAGCAAATAGATTTTAGAAACGTAGAAAACAACCGAGACTGCAGCCAGAATAGCTGCTTTCTTTGAGGTCTTTTTCCAGTCCATCTTCACCCGGATATCATCGATCTTCATAAACCGGGCAATGAAAGGCGGGTTAAGCACCAGCGCCACAAACAGGGACGAGGCCAGCACCACAATCAGGGTGCGGGGCAAAATGCTCATAAACTCGCCGACAATTCCCTCCCAAAACATCAGCGGGAAAAAGGCAGCCAGCGTGGTGAGTGTGGAAGTGATAATGGGGTAAGCGATTTCGCTCACGCCCTTTTTAGTGGCTTTCAGGGTTGAATAGCCCAGGCCGTGCAAGCGATACACATTTTCAACCACCACAATGGCATTGTCCACCAACATCCCCAAGGCTAAGATCAGACCGTACAGTACCATCGAGTTCAGGGTGACTCCCGACTGGTCGAGAATGATAAAAGACAAAAACATGGACATGGGAATGGCCAGACCTGAAAACAACGCATTGCGGAACCCCAGGAAGAGGAACAACACAAAAATCACCAGAATCATTCCCATGATGATGCTGTTCTCCAGGGTGGCAATTTCATTTTCAATGTAGGTCGACATGTCATCGGTCACAATAATCTCCAGGTTACGGGGCAGGTAGCCATTATCGACCTGGTCTTTCAGTATCTGGTTGATTTTTGAAGTGGCCTCCAAAATGTTGGCCCCGCTTTTCTTAACCACGGCCAGCGTAACCACCGGCTTGTTGTCCAGCCTCGAAATGGTTGACTTCTCTTTGTAGCCATCCACCACCTCGGCCACATCGCGCACATACACCTCTTTCCCTTCATTCAGTTTGATGATGGTATTCCGAATCTGATCCATGTTGGTGTAATCGGCATCGGTACGCACCACCCGGCGGGTTTTATCGGCTGTAAATTCGCCGGCTCCAATCGTGACATTCTCCATCTGCAGAGCCAGCGCAATATCGTTGTAGCTCACGCCACGGGTTTCCATTTTGTAGGGATCTACATTCACCTGAATTTCCCGGTCATCAATCCCCCGGATGGTTGCTTCCGAAATTTCGGACAGACTTTCAAACTCATCCTGAAGAAGCTCGGCATACTCTTTCAGCTCCCGCATGCTGAAATCGCCCGAAATATTGACGTTCAGAATCGGGAACTCTGCAAAGTCCAAATCCATCACCAGGGGGTCATCTTCCAAGTCGCCGGGCAAGTCTGAACGTGCTTTGTCCACATTGTCCTTGGTGTCCTGCAAGGCCTGTTTAATCTCAACATTGGTGTTAAATTCCACCACAATGGTACTCACATCCTGGTAGGAAGCCGAAGACACTTTGGTGACCCCGTCCATCCCTTTCAGCTCCTGCTCAATGGGACGGGTGATGAGGTTTTCGATATCTACCGGCGAGTTTCCCGGGTAAACGGTTTGCACAAAGATGTAAGGAATCACAATCTCGGGAAACGATTCGCGTGGCATCTGGTTGTAGGAAAACAGTCCGAAAACAACCAGCATGAAGGTCAGAATATAAACCGTTGTTTTATTTTTCAAGGCCAGGTAAACCGGACCAAATTTCCGGTGTATCTGTTCCGTATTTTCCCCTTTTTTAACTTTATCCATGTTTGTGTTTTTTGCAACGATACATTCTGATCATTAATTGGCATGTAAAACAGTTCCGTCCACCACCTGGCTAAAGCCTTCGGCAATGACATGCTCGCCCGCATTCAGACCTCCAAGGACTTCGGACATGTTGTTGTCCGACATTCCCGGCTCGATGTAAACCTTTCGGGCCACCAGCTGGTCCTCTTCATTGCGGGCAACAAAGGTGTAGTTGCCCTTAAAGTCTTCCTTAATCAACAGCGATGGAATAACGATGGCCTCTTCAGCCACATAATCGCGCAGGGTAACAACGGCATCCAGGTTGGGCTTGATCAGGTTATCCTTGTTCTGAAGATCAATCCGGACCCGGAAAGTCCGGTTGTTCGGATCGATGTAATTTCCGATCATCTGCACCTTGGTCTTCCGGCTTTGACCAATAGCCGGGAAATAAACCTGTACGTCATCGCCTTCACTTATTTTGGTGAGGTAGGACTCGGCCACATCGGCATACACTTTTATTTTCTGAATGTTGACCAGCTTGGCAAAAGGCACCTGCGGACTGGCTATTTGCCCTTGCTTTTGGTAAATCACATCAATCACTCCATCAACCGGCGCGGTAATGGTCGACATGCTTTTCTGTGCTTTTAAGCCCTGCAGCTGTTTCTCCAGCGCGTCTTTAGCTGATTTGGCCTGCAGGAACTGCAACTCTGAACCAATATTCTGATCCCACAAATTCTTTTGCCGCTCGAAAGTTGTCCGGGCCAGTTCGAGGTTAATCTCCACCTCATCAATGGTGCGCTCAATCGGCTCCGAGTTCAGTGTGGCCAAAACGGTTCCTTTCGACACGCGATCTCCTTCCTGAACCTGGATTTCCAGAATCTGTCCGGAACCTTCGGGGCTGACATTCACCTCCTGATCGGCTTCCACACTTCCGGAAACCTCGATGAAATGCTCAAACATCTGCGGCTGAAGCTCGGAAAGCACCACCTGTATTTTCTCTACTTCCAGGCTGTCCTTCAATTCTTTTTCAAGTTCGGCTATCTTGAGTTCCAGCTCATGCATTTGCTGCTTGTATTCAACCAGCTGCGCCTGCTTGGCTTGGGTATCCTCTGCATTTCCGGCTGAACAGGAAGCCAAAACAATCACGGCCAAAAGAGCAGCAAGCTGGGGTATCAATTTTATGTTTCTAACTAGTCGGTTCATCGTGTTTTGTGTTTAAAGTTTTCCAATCGCTTTGTCTAAGGTTATTTTTGAATTCAACAGCTGAATGACCGAGGCCACCCAAGCCGCCTGGGCCTGAATATACTGGGTCTCCGTTTGCGAAAGCTCCACGCTGCTGCTTATTCCGTTGTTGTATTTGACCGTTGTCTTGTCGTAAATCCTGCGTGCCAGTTGCTTGTTGTCTACATCATTTCTAAACTGATCCACCGCACTTTCCACATCGGCCACGGCAGTCAGGTAATCCTTCTGCAGGGTTTGTTCGGCCAGTTTCTGTTCATTTTCGGCTTGCTGGTAAGCAAACTGAGCCTGCTTCACCTTGGCCATTTGCTGACCTGCCGTAAAAATCGGCACTGAAATGTTCAGGCCTACCATGGAGGATTTAAACCACGGAACACTGCTTTTAAACAAGTTGGCACTGTTTCCGTAGGCCGTTTTCGACCAGTTATAAAAACCACTGATGTTGGGCAAATAAGCGGACTTCGCCAGCTTCAGTTCTTTCATGCTCAGCTGACGCTGCGTATCCAGCATCCGAAAATCGATGTGCGAAGCATAGTCAAAACCGCCAACTGCTTCCTGCTGTTCCAGCAAGGGATTGATGAAGCCATCTAAGGAGTCCGTCAGTTCAATACGCGACTCCACGTCAACGCCCATGGTGTATTTCAGCACCATGCGTGCCACGCGGATTTCACGCTCTGCCTTCAGTATTTCATTCTCTGCTTTCTGCACCAGTAAACGCATTTGATCCACGTCCTGCTCTTCCGAAAAACCATTCTCATACAAAGCGCGGGTATCACTGAGCAGCTTTTGCGAATTGACAAGGTTTTCGTTCATCACCAGCAGGTTTTCTTCGGCAGCCAGCACCATAAAATAGGACTGAGCCACAGCATGCTTTATTTCGATTTCAGTCTTTTCCTTGGTTTGAGTAGCCATCTGCAAATACACTTTAGCCGAGCCGACCCCAACAATGTAAGAGCCATCAAAAATGAGCTGGTTGACGGTAAATCCAAAATCGGAGTTATAGTCTTGTCCAAATTTCACCGGGATATAGGTTCCGGCTTCTTCGCCAAAAAACTCACCCGGAATAAGCGAAACCGGCAGGTTCAGAAACTTGGTGTAGTTGGCTTCACCGGTGATTTGAGGCAAACCGATGGCAATGGTTTCCCACACTTTTTTACGGGCCGCCAGCACATCCAGGCTACTGTTTTGAATGACAAAAGAGTTCGTAAGCGCATAGTCCTGTGCTTCCGTCAGGCTAAACTTAAGTTCATCCTGCGCCCTCAAGGTGCCTGTCCATAGCAGCAGCAAAAGCAGGGATACAAGCTGTTTTGTCTTAGTTTTCATTCTGAGCATTGTTTAATTGTTGTTTATAGTATTTCAAGCCTTTTTCGGTACAAATACCATGAAAATGATAATCAATCACCTGGTCAAACAGACGAATGTCCCGCACCTCTTCTTCCGAGAAGATTTCATGATCGGGATTAAACACCAGCAGGAAACGCCCAACGGAAATACGCGCTACAAAATCATTATCCACCTCTTCGCGAAATAAGCCTTCAGCTTTCCCCTGCTCCATAATGGAAAGGTTGTCCTGGTAGATTCGTTTTCGCTTGTATTCCGTTATCTTCTTGTACTCCTTGGGATAGCCCTTCCGCAGGTCGTATTCCATATTGTTGTGAACCAGATCGAGCATATTGTTGATGTGTTCTCGAATCCAGAAAACCCGGTCAATCGCATTCAACCCTTTGTTTTCCTCACAATGAAAAGCTTCATCTTTCATTAAAAAGTTGGTCACCACCTCACCCACTAAATCTGCCTTATCTTTAAAATACAGGTAAACGGTCTTTTTAGACATCCCCAACTCCGCCGCCACATCATCCATTGTTATGCTTCGGATTCCATGGCGCATGTACAATTGGGCAACCTGTTTCAAGATGTATTCTTTTTTGTTTTCCATGCCTTAACAAATATAAGCTTCTGACAATGAAGGAAACTAAAATAACAAATTTAGTTTCCATGGTTTACACAGAAATAACATCAGCCTATAAAGATTGTTTTCATGCCGGGAACAAAACTATTTCATTGCAGCAAGTTTACCGGACTGCAATCGGCGAATGCCGATATAAATCGAGGAATGGGGTGTAAATGCCTGTTGAAGGAACCAGGTCGATCAGGGCAATTTATTCAGCAGGGTTTCGGCCAGCAAAAGATCAACCGGCGTGGTAATTTTAATGTTCTCAGGATTCCCATCCACCAAATGAATGGAAATGCTAGCAGCTTCACACACCGAGGCATCGTCAGTGAAAAAAGCCTGCTCTGGTTGTTGGTAAGCTAATTGAATAATTGAAGTTTGAAAGGTTTGTGGAGTCTGCACCAAGCGAAACTGGCTGCGATCGACATGCCGGCTTGAGTCTTCAGTCACTTGTCGCAGCGACTCAACAACCGGGGCAACCGGCAAGGCATTGCCTTTTTCCACTGCCAGCTGAAAACAGTTAGACAAGGTTTGATGCGAAACCAAAGGGCGAACTCCGTCATGAATAAAAACAATGCCTTCTTCCTTGATCGCACCCAAGCCGTTTTTGACGGATTGAAATCGCGTTTGTCCACCCTTCACCAATTGAACATCGGGAGTAAACGCATACTCCCGGCACAAGGCATGCCATCGTCCAAATTGATTTTCGGGCAACACAAGTGTAAGCTCGATTCCAGGATCAAAATCCAGGAAACGCTGAATGGTCCAAAACAGGATGGGCTTACCCGCTAGTAAAATAAACTGTTTGGGAACCTCTGCTCCCATTCTTGCACCAACACCTCCGGCAACGATTAAGGCAAACTTTTTCATACATCAGAATGTTAAAAGCAAAAGTAGCATTCAATTTGCAATTCCCCTTGTTTTGGTCAAACAACATGAATACCTTCAAGCCTGAAATTGAAAAGAACAGCCTTATTTAACTGATTCGCCCATGAAAACACTTTTGAATTTTCTGACAGATTTGCGCAAGAACAACAATCGAGATTGGTTTAATGACAACCGGAAACGTTATGAAGAAGGCAAGGAACAGATGCTCTTTTTTACAGAACTTCTGATTCAGGAAATTCACAAGTTCGATGAGTCGGTACCATTGATTGATCCCAAGGATTGCTTATTCCGCATTTTCAGGGATGTCCGCTTTTCGCATGACAAATCACCCTACAAGACCCACATGGGAAGCTTTATTGCCCCGGGAGGACGAAAAAGCAGGATGGCCGGTTATTACATTCATGTTGAACCTGGAAACTCGTTTCTGGGTGGTGGCATCTGGCGGCCGGAAGCTGCTGAGCTCAAAGCCATCCGAAGCGAAATCTATCACCACCCGGAAGGCTTCAAAGAGGTTATTCACGATGCGGACTTCAAAAACTATTACCCTTCCATTGAAGGAGAAAAGCTAAAAACAGCCCCAAAGGGTTTCCCTAAAGATTTTGAGGACATTGATTTGCTTCGGTACAAATCATATACGTTCGGACTTTCGCTGGATGACCAAACGGTGTTGAGTGATGATTTTGTGGGGATAGCTGTTGATGCTTTTCGCGAACTTTCCAAGGCTAACCGATACCTGAATTATGCCCTTGGAAGGTGGAAGTAAGTTTTTAAAAATGTTCGTTCATGAGTCCGGAAGGCCAGTTTTGGCCAAAAAACGTGCAGTTCATACAATTTTTCAGAAAAGGGGGTTACCAAATGGCTTCCCACTGAATAAACCTATACAATGGTTTCTTCCCAATCAACCCATTTTATTTTTGTAGAAAGAAAAAGCCGGATGATCATCCGGCTTTCTTTTTTTATTCGGTATATAAATAACGTTTAATGTTTCGCTTGGGTGTTTTCTCAAATTCCTCGCTAACCAAATCAATTTGGGCGAGCTGGCTGTATTTAGGCAATTCGCGGTTGGCCAATCGTCTGTTCTCCTCCATCAGCTTTCGTTTGCCATCCTCGTCCAGGCCATCAGCAGCAATCACTTCCGGATCGGCATAAACAAGCGCTACCAGTTTGCCTTCGCGCCCAACAACAACCGATTCCTGAATACCATGCAGGTTGGCCAGCTTGGCTTCAATTTCCTCTGGGTAAATATTCTGACCGGAAGATCCGAGTAACATGTTTTTGCTGCGTCCTTTGATGTATACAAAATCCTGGGGATCAATCAGCCCCAGATCACCTGTCCGGAGCCATCCATCGTCGGTAAAGGCTTGCTGGGTAGACTCTTCATTTTTATAGTAGCCTTGCATCACATTGGGTCCTTTCACCTGAATTTCGCCAACAACCCGATACGGATCTGTGGAATCAATGCGGACTTTCATTCGGTCAACTACCTTACCAGCTGAGGAAATTTGGGTGCTGTCCCAGGCATCATATGAAATTAAAGGACCACACTCAGTCATGCCATAGCCAATGGTAAACGGAAAACCGATGGACTTGAAAAACTGCTCCACCTCTTTGCTTAAGGGAGCCCCTCCGATGACAATTTCATAGAAACGTCCTCCAAAAGTTTCCACCAGCTTTTCTTTAATTTTCGTCTTCAGGATGCTTGAAACCAGCGGCACCTTCAACAGAAACTTCATCACCGGTTTTTCCAGGGTAGGCAGAATCTTTTTCTTGTAAATTTTCTCAATAACCAGCGGAACTGACAGAATGAGATGGGGACGGATTTCGCCAAAAGCTTTTGTAATAATTTGCGGAGTGGGTGTTTTACTCAAAAAGGTAATGTGGCAACCTAATGTTGCCGGAAATAAAAACTCGAACAGCAGGCCAAATACATGCGCCATGGGTAGGAACGACACAATCTGCTCTCCTGTTTTCAGCGGCATATGTTCGCGTGCATAAATAATGTTCGAGAGTAAACTCCGGGCCGGAATCATCACCCCCTTGGTAAAGCCGGATGTTCCACTGGTGTATGACAACACACACAGCTCCTCATCGGCTAACTCTTCGAGCACAAAATCACCCGGACCAATCAGCTCCCGGGTTTTAGCCTTCAAGTGGTTTTCCCAGGCCTGTGCGGTTCCATTGCCCGGATTAAGCAGCAAACTAAAATTCATCAGACTAACCACCGCTTGCACCTGCTTGAGTTGCTCCACGTCCAGTTTTTCAAACAAAACATCACCGGCAAACAACAGTTTTGACTCGGAATGATTCAGGATATGGTGAACATCAGCTGGATTAAAATCGGGCAACACCGGAACAGCAACGGCTCCATAACTAATAATTGCCAAAAACGAAGTCGCCCAATTGGCTGTATTTCGTCCAAACAAAGCAATCTTGTCCCCTTTTTGAATACCAATTTCCTGCAAGAAAAGATGGATTTGATGGATTTGTTGCGCCACTTCGCCATAACGGTAGCTTGAACCACCATAATCTGTAAACAATGGTAATTCCCAATTCTGCAACATAGATTCTCTGTAGAGCTTGATTAAACCCTGAGGAGGTAATGTCTGGTTCATAAAAGCAATTTAACTATTATTTGTTTAAGGCAAACTTGTCTTGCACACAAGCGCCGTTAATCTCATTTTCAGCTTCAAAAGAATTGCATGCGCAACCTTTAGGCTGGTTGGCTAATTTAAGTATTTTTCCCGAAGTTCCTCTTTTTGAAGACAAATGCCGATTGATCAGCCCTTCCTCAGCCTTTCCCGCCCCAGACTGAGCTTTCGTTCGATTAGTCAGAATAAC
The DNA here is from genome assembly GCF_050589705.1 of Sunxiuqinia rutila. Classification (NCBI taxonomy): domain Bacteria; kingdom Pseudomonadati; phylum Bacteroidota; class Bacteroidia; order Marinilabiliales; family Prolixibacteraceae; genus Sunxiuqinia; species Sunxiuqinia rutila. The sequence goes on along the minus strand of NZ_JBNGOT010000001.1, from coordinate 180,096 downwards.
ATAAGAAATGGCACGAATCCCTAATTAAGGTAGAAGGGCGGCTACAGGTGAAAAATTTGGTCAGAATGAAAGGAGTCTTCTGCATAAAAAGCAGCTTTGAAACGTACGATGACCTATTCCATTCAAAAATTCAAAGAAAGGACTCTAAATGCCTTTCAATTTTACGGTTAAATATCCTCCGCTCACTCAATCAACAAGCAAAGCTATATGTGACTCATTTTCTATTAATTAGAAATAAAAATATCCTATCAGGATACGAGACCATCATCTGGACTGATTACAAATAAGTTTCAGATACTACTATTTAACTGCGGCAGTGGTGATTTTTATTATTTTAGCACTTTATTTTTTTTTCGAAAACTTAAAAATTAAAACCAAAATGAAGAAACTTTTACTGGCTCTTTTTGTGAGCATTCTGACTATGGGTGCTTTTGCTCAAAACATCCAAACACACTACGATTTTGGCAAAGACCGCAAATTAGTCACTACAACTGTTGAGATGTTCCGTCCTGACAAGTATGGTTCTACTTTCTTCTTTGTAGACATGGACTACAGTTCAGACTCTCGTAATGTTGATAATGGTATTTCACTGGCATACTGGGAAATTGCCCGTGCATTCAAATGGAATGAGACTCAGAAATTTATGCCTCGTGTGGAGTTCAACGGCGGAGTTTTTAAGCTTGATGGCGACGCACCATTTGTGCCTATCGAGAATTGCTGGTTGGCCGGTGTTGAACGCACTTTTGCTTCGGCTGATTTCTCTAAAATTTTGACTTTACAAGCTAATTACAAGTACATTAAAGATAAAGAAGACGCTGCTTTCCAATTGACAGCTGTTTGGACAGTTCAAATGTTGGAAAACAAATTGACCTTCACTGGTTTTGCTGACTTCTGGAAAGAAGAAATGTTCTGGGGTTCAGACTACCGATTCTTAGCCGAGCCACAACTTTGGTATAACTTCTGCAAGAATTTTGCCATCGGTACGGAAATTGAAATGAGCAATAACTTTGGCAAAGACGGATTCATGGTTAATCCTACCGTTGCTGCGAAATGGACTTTCTAATCCTAAACGACCCCAAAAATGAATCGTTTTTTCAAACTCGCAGAAAATAAAACAACCGTAAAAACTGAGGTTTTAGCGGGAATTACCACCTTCATGACCATGGCCTATATTCTGGCGGTTAACCCCAGTATTTTGAGCGCCACCGGCATGGATAAAAACGCCCTGTTTACAGCCACTGCCCTTTCAGCCTTGATTGGAACCTTGGTTATGGCCCTTGTTGCCCGTTTGCCTTTTGCGTTGGCTCCGGGTATGGGACTGAATGCCTTTTTTGCTTTCACGGTTGTTCTTGGAATGGGCTACAGCTGGCAATTTGCCTTAACGGCTGTTTTCCTGGAAGGACTTATCTTCCTGGTGCTTACTGCATTCAACATTCGAGAGCTGATTGTCAATGCTATTCCGCTTTCCATGAAGCATGCCGTATCGGCAGGTATCGGACTATTCATTGCCTTTATTGGTTTGCAAGGTGCCGGTGTTATCGTGGATAACGACGCTGTATTAGTTGGCTTAGGAAACATGGGTTCTCCAAGTGTATTAATCGCCTTGTTTGGCGTGCTGTTGATTGGTGTGTTGCTGGCCCTGAAAGTGAAAGGTGCCTTATTGATTGGAATCTTTGCAGCCACAATTGCAGGAATTCCATTTGGTGTTACCCACTTACCTGAAGGACATTTGGTATCCTTACCTCCTTCTGTAAGTCCAATCTTCTTCAAATTTGATTTCCACCAGATCTTTACAATCGACATGCTGATCGTGCTTTTCACCTTCCTGTTTGTCGACATGTTTGATACAGTAGGAACTTTGGTTGGCGTGTCATCAAAAGCAGATATGCTGACTCCTGACGGAAAAGTACCACGCGCGAAACAAGCTCTTTTTGCTGACGCCATCGGTACCACATTCGGATCAATGCTTGGAACCAGTACCGTTACAACTTATGTTGAAAGTGCATCGGGTGTTGCCGAAGGTGGGCGTACCGGATTAACTTCACTGACAGTTGCCGGTTTATTCCTGATTTCATTGTTCTTCGCTCCATTGTTTATCATGATTCCTGGTGCAGCAACCGCTCCGGCTTTAATTGTTGTCGGTTTGTTCATGCTTTCACCAATCCTGAAAATTGACATGGAGGATTACACCGAATCAATTCCGGCCTTTTTCACCATCATTATGATGCCTTTAGCCTACAGCATTGCTGAGGGTATCGTATTTGGTATGTTGGCCTTTGTGATTCTGAAACTGCTGACAGGAAAACACAAAGATGTTTCTGTTGTCATGTATGTACTGGCAGTTTTGTTTGTGATCAAATTCATTATCTAGCGAATTTCATCCACCCCATATTTAAAAGCTCCGAAGAAGACTTCGGAGCTTTTTTTTATCCAGGAATCCGGATCCTCCTAGCGTTAGAACAACTTCGAACACAACTTGTATTTACCTAAGAATAAAACCGGCAGCCAATTCCTGCAGGTACTTATCTCCAGGCGTTCGATACACGATTCGGGCTAAAACAGTAAACTCAGCCCAGAGAACAACAAAAAAGCCTGTCAGAAACTGACAGGCTTTTTAAGACTTTTTAAAGGCATATTTGTGCTTATCCATTCAAGGCCTCGGCGCCATTGGTAACCTCCAAAATTTCGTTGGTAATAGCAGCCTGACGGGCTTTATTGAAGGTTAAGGTTAAATCTTTAATCAGGTCAGTGGCATTGTCAGTGGCCTTGTGCATGGCTGTCATTCGTGCCCCCTGTTCGGCGGCATTCGAATCAAGCAATGCCCGATAAAACTGAATTTTCAGTGATCGCGGAATCAACTCCTGAACAATTTCTTGCTTGCTCGGCTCATAAATGAAATCGAAGCTAGCGGTGTCATCTTCATCTTCCTGCGAGATTTCAACCGGCAGAAATTGTTCGGCAGTACAAATTTGCACAGCCGCATTTTTAAATTCATTGTAAACCAGTTCAACCCGGTCAAACCGGTGCTCGGCGAAATCATTCATCAAGCGTGAAGCCAGTTCTGATGTTTGTTCAAAAGTGAGCGTCTCCAGCAAATCATTGGCCTGCGCAGCAACTGGCATTCGCTTTAACTTCAGGAACTTTTCACCTTGTTTCCCGATAATTAAAAATTCAAGGTTACCAGCCATAAGCTGGTCCCGGTACCTGGTGGTGGCCACCTCGTAAGCCATTTTAGCAATGGATGAATTAAAAGCGCCACACAAGCCACGGTTTGAGCTAATCAGTACCAGCAAAACCTTTTCGGGCTTCCGTTGCTGCGTATATACCGAGTCTTCGCTGTTTTCCAGACTGGAACTCAACGAGCTTAATATTTCGTGCAATTTATCGGCATAGGGTCTGATTTGAAGAATGGCATCTTGCGCTTTTTTCAACTTCGCTGCCGATACCATTTTCATCGCGCTGGTTACTTGCCGCGTCGTTTTTACCGATGAAATTCGTGTTCGTATTTCTTTTAAACTGGCCATTTTTCAAAAAATCATTAAATGACAGGCTGCTGGGCAGCCGGCTGTCATTCCATTATTTAAATCGTTCTGCTACACTTCCGGCTACCTTTTTCAGCACCCCGGCAATTTCGTCATTCAGAACGCCTTTTCGCAACTCATCCAAAATAGGGCGATGTTCTGTTTCCATGACATCAATAAAGTCCTTTTCAAAGGCCTTTACTTTTTCAACCGGAACTGAACGTAGCAACTCATTGGCTCCGCAGTATATAATTGCAATCTGGTGTTCAATCTTAATCGGAGCGTACTGTCCCTGCTTCAGAATTTCAACGTTCTTACGTCCTTTGTCAAGAACCCGCATGGTCGCAGCATCCAAGTCGGAACCAAACTTCGAGAAGGCTTCCAGTTCACGGAACTGTGCCTGGTCCAGTTTCAAAGTACCGGCAATCTTTTTCATGGCTTTCACCTGAGCATTTCCACCTACACGCGACACAGAGATACCTACGTTAATCGCGGGGCGCACCCCTGAGTTAAACAAGTTTGACTCAAGGAAAATCTGACCATCAGTAATGGAAATTACGTTGGTCGGAATATAGGCCGACACGTCACTGGCCTGCGTTTCAATAATGGGAAGTGCGGTCAAAGAGCCCCCGCCTTTAACTTTGCCTTTCAGACATTCGGGCAAGTCGTTCATTTTAGCGGCAATCTCATCCGAGTCGATAATTTTTGCAGCCCGTTCCAACAAGCGTGAGTGCAAGTAGAAAACGTCTCCCGGATAGGCCTCACGACCCGGCGGACGACGAAGCAACAAAGACACCTCACGGTAGGATACAGCTTGCTTCGACAAGTCATCGTAAATAATCAAGGCATCGCGGCCTGTATCACGGAAATATTCTCCAATAGAAGCACCGGCATAGGGGGCATAATATTGAAGTGCTGCAGGATCAGCTGCTGTTGCTGAAACAATAACAGTATAATCCATGGCTCCGTACTTTTCCAGCGTGGAAGCAATGTTGGCAACGGTTGAACCTTTTTGCCCAATAGCTACATAGATACAATAAACCGGCTTACCGGCTTCGAAATTTTCCCGCTGGTTAATGATGGTGTCAATAGCTACAGCTGTTTTACCAGTCTGACGGTCACCAATAATAAGTTCGCGCTGTCCGCGTCCTACGGGAATCATCGCGTCAATCGCTTTAATTCCTGTTTGCAAAGGTTGGTTTACCGGCTGACGAAAAATTACCCCGGGAGCTTTACGTTCCAAAGGCAATTCAAATTTTTCACCACTGACTGCCCCTTTACCATCAATAGGTTCTCCAAGGGTGTTGACAACACGTCCCAGCAGTCCTTCACCTACTTCGATAGACGCAATTCGTTTGAGTCGTTTAACCGTATCGCCCTCTTTAACGTTTTCAGAAGGTCCGAGTAGTACAGCGCCAACGTTGTCTTCTTCCAGGTTTAAAACAATCCCTTTAATACCACCCTCAAATTCGAGCATCTCATTTGCTTCAACATTTGAAAGTCCATAAATACGGGCAATGCCGTCTCCAACCGTGAGTACTGTTCCAACTTCCTCCAATTCGGCTTCCGATTTAAAGCCTTCCAGTTGCTGTTTCAGTATTGCGGATACTTCAGCGGGTTTTATATCAGCCATTGTTATCTTTTTTACTTGTTGATTTCAGTTTGTAAAAGTGTTTCTTTGACCTTGCGTAATTGGCTCGCCAGACTGGCATCGATTTGACGGTCATCAATCCGTAAAACAAATCCTCCAATCAGGTCACTGTCTACCCGTTGGCTCAATTCAACACGGGTATTGAATTCGCTTTCGAGTTTTTTATTGATGTGGGTAATGAGATCTTCTTGCAGTGGGACGGCCGTGGTAATAACAGCCGATTTGACTCCCTGATCCTGACGATACAGGGTCAGCAAGTGACGACACATGTCACCGATATAAGTTTCACGCTTATTTTCAGCAACAAGGGTTAGGAAATTAATTGTCAGTTCGTTTACCTTCCCTTCAAAAATTGACTTCAGCAGCGTAATTTTTTGGGATGTTTTAATAACCGGACTTTCTAAAAGCAAGACAAAGTCAGCGCTTTCTTTCGTCAGTTGCTCAACCAGACTGGCATCAGCTTTGATTTCCTCCAGCATATTTTTCTCCTTAGCCAGGCTAAAGAACGCTTTGGCATAACGAACTGTAACTTTACTTTGATCCATAAACCTCTATTGTAATTTAAGATCCTTCAGGAGGTCTTCCACCATACTTTCCTGAGCTTGTTTATCTTTCAATTCCTTTTGAATGACCTTTTCGGCAATCAATACAGACAAATCAGCCACCTGATTTCTAATTTCAGAAATGGCTGCCTGCTTCTCGTTTTCGATTTGTTGACGAGCAGCAGTAACAATCTTTTGTCCTTCGTTGGATGCTTGTGCTTTCGCCTCAATAAGCAACTTATCTTTTAAAACGCGGGCCTCCTTCAGAATAACTTCTCTTTCTTTACGAGCCTCGGCAATAATTTTTTCATGGTCGGCTTTTAAGTCTTCCACTTCTTCACGAGCCTTATCGGCGGATGCCAGTGCATCGGCAATCGATGTTTCCCGTTCTTTTAAGGCGTTCAAAATGGGTTTCCATGCAAATTTCTTCATGATAATCAGCAGGATCCCAAAGATGATAGTCATCCAAAACAGGGTTCCATAATCCGGAGTGACAAATCCCATAATTCTAGTTTTAAGTTAATGTCGCCCAGCCTCCCGGCAACCCCGGGAGCGGACGAACAGTAAATGAATTTCCTTTACACAAAAAGGACCAAGGCACAGGTAATTACAGCAAAGAACGCTACCCCTTCAATCAAGGCGGCTGATACGATCATACTTGACCGAATATCACCACTTGCTTCAGGTTGGCGCGCAATTGCTTCCATTGCTGTGGCTCCAATTTTACCGATACCGTATCCAGCACCGATTGCTGCAAAACTAGCTCCAAGAGCAGCTCCTAACTTAGCAAACCCTTCAAAAGTAGCTGCTGCAGTGGCTGCATCTACCGCATCAGTAACTTGCAATAAAACTGTCAAAATAGTTGATAACATAAACTTTAATTTATAGTATTAAAACTAGTGATGTTCTGCTTTTGCCATGCCAAAATACAAGGCGGACAATAAGGTAAAAACGTAGGCTTGAATAAACGAAACAAGAATATCAAGCATCATGATGAACAATGAAAAGGCAATGGATACCGGGCTGATAGACAAACCGGCCACCGTTCCCATTAATTTTCCAAATATAAAGATCAAGCTAAGGAACACCGTAACGATCATGTGTCCAGCCATCATGTTGGCAAAAAGACGAACCATTAATACAAACGGCTTGGTGAACATTCCGGAAAGCTCGATAATGGGCATCATCGGAATGGGGAATTTCAGCCACCATGGCACATCCGGATTGAAAATTTCTTTCCAATAATGCTTGTTCCCATTCAGATTGGTAACGGCGAAGGTAAACAAGGCCAGTACCATGGTCACCGCAATATTACCGGTAACATTGGCTCCAAACGGAAAAATCGGGATAAGTCCCATTAAGTTATTCAGCAAGATAAAGAAAAACAGGGTAAGCAGATAAGGCATAAACTTCTCAAACTTATGCTCACCAATTGCTGGCTTAGCAATTTCATCGCGAACAAACACAATGATTGGTTCCACCACGTTCAGCACGCCAGTGGGTGCTTTTCCTTTATTGCGCTGGGCTGATTTGGCTGCTGCAACAAAAATCCAAACCATGAAAAATACGCTGATAATTGCCCCCGTTATCGATTTGGAAAGGGACAGGTTGATGGGTAAGCCAACATATTCCCCCTCACTGTTAAGCTCTTCTATCTTTCCGGCGTTCTCACCGTGGTGCGCCAGTCTGAAATTGTGGTAGGTTTCTTCGCCATGCTTAAACTTCGACGACATAAACACATGCCAGCCGGTAGTTTTACTGTAAAGAATGATGGGTAAAGGCACCGTAATGTGTGTTTCGCCAATGGTGGCCAAGTGCCATTCATAGGCATCAGCTACGTGGTGCATAATAAATTCTCCGGGCACAAATTCATTGGTGTGTACGTCATGCGTATCGCCTTCCGCAAATGCAGGAGTTGACACCAAGCAAAAAGAGATTAGAAGGAATAAAATAAAAGCGCTGTATCTTTGGTTTTTCGTTGCTTTCATAACATATAGATGAGTCTGAATGTCCTTTTTAAAAAAGTACTCCAAATTACTAAAAAATTCGATTGATTCAAGCTATTTCTTCAACTTTACGACATGGCTGATCTCGGCTACTTCCATTACCGTATAAGCCATGTACGCCACTAAAAAGTTAATTAAAAACAGTTTTGCCTGATCTCGGCTCGCTAAAAAAAAGCCAAGAGCAACGAACAGGTAAAACAACATTTTCAATGTACTTAAGGCCATAAAGTGGGTTGAGAATTTTGCGATATCTTTCTCGGCAATCCTTAACAAATAAAAATGAACAAGGTTTGTTGTACAAAAGAAAAAAATCAGAATAAATGGCCATCCCGGCAAGGAATACTGCGGAATAAGCTGAGCATAAAGCCCCCAGCCCGCCAACATAAGTACAATGGTTAATAGGATGGACCGATACAGGAATCGCTTCATGAGTTTGTTCATTTCAGAAAATTTTTAATGGCATGATAAATAGCAGCTATCACAGAAAGAATCATCAGCCCAAGGGTAAAAGCGGGAAAAGACAATTCCAACCAATGATCGATCTTATAACCCAAAAAAACACCTCCGACCATGATTGCAATCATTTCAAAGGCGATGTTCGAATAGCGGATGAAATCGTCAAATTTTCGCTTAGGCTTCCTGAAGTTTTTGGGATTCTTCATGCTTGAGTTGTTCGCCCATCTGGCATGAACCTGAAAATAATGCTCCGGGTTCAATGCTTAACTTTCCGGTGCTAATTTCTCCATATACTTTGGATGAAGACTTTAGGCTTAAATGTTGTTCAACCAAAAGTTTTCCCTTTTGGCAGCCCGACACTTCAGAGTCTTTGCAAGTGACTTCTCCATCTACCTTGCCGGTAACACCAATGACAACACGTCCGGAACAGTTCAGGTTACCAATCAATTCTCCATCAATCCGGATATCGCCTTCCGACTCAATATCACCCGTAATTCGAGTGCCTTTCCCGATCAAGTTAATCCCCTGCGAATCAACTTCATTGTTCATTCTTGCCATGTTGTTTGTTTTTTTGAGAAGCATCAAATATAGTAAGAAACTGGTTTAATCCACTGACTTTCCTCAATAGAATCTCCAACATGACCAAAAGTTAAAATCGGGCTCCCCCGATTTTTCAGTACACAGATCATGCACGTTTCTAAAGGGAAAATGAGTCATTTTCCCTTTAGAAACGTGCATGAAGCTATTTTATTTTAAGATATTCCAGTTAATCATTGAAATGATAGAGGAAGGTAATGTGTCCATCGAAAGCAGGCTTCTTATTGCCTTCAATTTCCATTTGCACCCGAAGTTTCACACGACTGATTCCTCGCAAGTTAGTGCATTCTTTCAGCCAAACATGCGTCCGAAGCCGGCTGTTTACCACTACGGGCGCTCCAAACTTAAGCTGATCAATACCATAATTAACCAGCATCTTGTAATTGGTCACCTCAATAACCTGATCCCACAAGTAAGGCAGCAACGAAAGCGTCAGATAGCCGTGTGCAATGGTACCGCCAAAGGCACCTTCATTTTTGGCCCGCTCCGGGTCCGTATGAATCCATTGATGATCGAGCGTTGCATCCGCAAATTGATCGATCTGCTCCTGCGTAACAGTATGATAATCTGAAACACCCAACTTCTGCCCCAGGTAACTTTCAAATTCCTGATGGCTTTGAATTAACAGTTTACTCATTAGAAGGTTCCTTTATATTTTATGAATAAGATTATTTGCTTGAATCGTAGGCCCATTTCAAATAGACCGATCCCCAAGTAAAACCTGCGCCAAAAGCAGCCAGAATAATGTTATCGCCCTTTTTCAGCTGGCTTTCAAAATCATACAAACACAACGGAATCGTAGCAGCCGTGGTGTTTCCATACTTTTGAATGTTAATCATCACCTGCTTGGGACTAATCTTCATACGACGAGCCACTGCATCAATAATCCGCATATTGGCCTGATGAGGAACAAGCCAAGCCAGGTTTTCCGGCGTGATGTTATTCTTATCCATAATTTCAACTGCCACATCGGCCATGCGCGAAACAGCGTATTTAAACACCGTTTGTCCATCCTGGTGGACATAGTGCATCCGATTTTGAACAGTCTCCATCGATGCCGGCATCTTAGAACCTCCGGCTTTCATATGCAGGTAGTGACGTCCTTTCCCGTCGGTATGGTTGATGTGATCAATAATGCCCACATCTTCCGTGGTTGGCTCAAGCAAAACAGCGGCAGCGCCATCACCAAACAATGGGCAGGTCGTACGATCCGTGTAATCCGTAATTGCAGACATCATGTCGGCTCCTACGACAATTACTTTTTTATACTGACCACTTTCCACAAATTTCGACCCGGTAGTTAAAGCAAATACAAAACCTGAACAGGCTGCATTAATATCAAAGCTCCAGGCGTTCACCAGCCGCGTTTTACGGCTAATTACGTTGGCCGCAGCGGGCAAGGGACGATCAGGAGTAATGGTGGCACAAATCACCAAATCAATTTCATCAGGATGCGTATTGGTTTTTCTTAACAGCTCTTTAACGGCTTCTGCCCCCATATCTGAAGTCGCTTTCCCTTTTTCTTTCAGAATACGTCTTTCCTTAATACCGATGCGTTGCATAATCCATTCATCGGTCGTATCAACCATGGTGCTTAGTTCTTCATTGTTAAGCCTATACTCAGGCAGAAAAGCACCAATGCCCGTAATCGCGGCACGAATATTTTGCATAATTTAATCTTTATATCAATCAAAAAAGCGCTTTCAATCCCTGACTGAAAGGCTACTGGAAATGGAGAAACAAAACGTTGTTAATTTGGTTGCGAAAGATAGGGTGAAAAATTCGAACAGCAAAGAAAAGCGGGCAAAAGAATAACCCTAAGTCATTTTAAAACAACTAATTAAATCGTTCGAAAAGTTTACAATGGGGTAAAAAAAAGATCAGAAGAGTGGCTCTTCTGATCATGATATGAAAGTTAAACAGTAACGTCTTTTTCGATTGCAAGCTTGCCTTTGTAGTATCCACATTCCGGACAAACGGTGTGGTATTTTACAGTCGAGCCGCAGTTAGAACACGTAGCCAATGTTGATGGCGTTGCTTTATAGTGTGTTCTTCTCTTATCCCTTCTGGATTTTGATGTTTTGTGTTTTGGATGTGCCATTTTAAAAAGTCTTTATTTGTTATTCTAATAATTTTTTCAACTCGTCCCATCGTGAATCTGTCTCAGGTTCTTCCTCTTGTTCAACGTCCTGCACAGACAATAGGTTCAGTTTTTCCAACATTTCCGGATTACAAAGGCTTTCTCCATTCGCATCATCCGGATGTACATGTTTTATTGGAATCGACAAAATGATAAAGTCATAAATCAGCTTCGCCACGTTGATGTGAGATTCATCCGGTGCAACCCAAACCACATCATCGCCTTCTTCAAATTTTTCTTCACCATACTTTACGAAAACCTTGTTTTGACTGTCAACCGGCTGGTCAAACAAGTCCAAACAGCGATCGCACTGTATTTTCACCGTTCCACGGACATGAAACCAAAGAACTATCAATGCACTTTGTTTCTCAAGCTCCAGCGTAATGTCAACATTCCCGTCATCGGCGATTCCTCCGTCGAAGTACTTAAAGAACGCTGATCCTACCTGATAGTCAAACCGATGCTTGCCTAATCCAAGTCCTTTAAGTGCAACGTTATATGCTTTCAAATTTGCCATTGCCTAGAAAAAAGTGTTGCAAAAGTATAAAAAATAAACAAACAGAGAAAATTATCTGATTTTTTTAACATCGATTCCCGGCTTTTCTACAAAATTCTTTTGCTCAACGAATTATGCAGCCCAAAAATGTTGAAAAATCAGGCGTTCGGCAACACAATCCGGAAGGTCGTTCCCCGGCCTATTTCGGAGTGTTTAAGGGCAATTTTACCTTGATGGTAATTTTCAATAATTCGTCGGGCCAACGAAAGTCCCAAACCCCAGCCCCGCTTCTTGGTTGTATACCCGGGCTCAAAAACCGTTTTATATTGCGATTTGGGAATACCTTTTCCATTGTCCGAAATATCCAGAATCGTCTGTTTACTATTTTTCGATAGCTGCAAGCGAATAATACCATCCGATTCAATGGCATCAACCGCATTTTTACACAAGTTCTCGATCACCCAACTAAAAAGAGCCGCATTGTGAGGCACATCATACCTCTGCTCGTTATCCACCTCCAGTTGAAAGCGAACTTTCTGAGAGGATCGGTTCTGCAGGTAACTGACCGTCGTTTGCAGCACATGCTTCAAATCAGCCACCACCAACTCCGGCGCTGAGCCAATCTTGGAGAAACGCTCGGTAATCTTTTCCAGCCGGGAAACATCTTTTTCAATCTCAGCGATTAGCTCCTGATCAATCTGTTTCATTTTCAAAAGCTCGACCCAAGCCATTAAGGATGAAATGGGCGTTCCCAACTGGTGCGCCGTTTCCTTCGACATTCCTACCCAAACCTGGTTCTGCTCAGCTTTACGCGAAGAGCTAAAGGCAAAGTAGGAAACAATGATGAATAGCATAATGACTCCGAACTGAGCCAGGGGAAAGTAACGCAAGTTCTGAAGCAAGTTGGAATCCCGGTAGTATAAATATTGCTTCACTTCCTCGGAAAGAACGACCTCGATGGGAGCCTTTTGCCCTTTCATCTTTTCCAGTTCATGCTGCAACACAATAGCTTTTCGCTTTTCGGTATAACTGATGTTCCGATCGCCTAAAATGGTGCCCGCTTCATCGGTATAAATAATAGGAATGGTGGTATTATCCTCCATGATATCCTGCAAAAAAGTCAGGTCTTGATTGCTGCCATTTCCAACATCCACCAGTCTTTTCATGGCTTCCGCCCACAGTTCAACACTCTTGCGCTCCTGCTTGGACATTTGTCCGATCAACCAGTTGGTATAAATAAGAGAACTGGCGCCAATAAGCATTGCAATTAGTAAAAGAAGTAGTTTCCAGCGCCGTTTTTTGAAATAGAGTTCCAATGGTATTCAGTTTTGATTTCCTTTCTAAACGAATCATCTGACTATAAAGTATAACCGCCCCCTCTTTTCTTCGTCAATCCAGACTCACCTCAGGCTACGAGCACCTGCCTCCTAACGAACTAAAACCAACACAGACACTCCTTGCCTTATTGCTCAAGCAAGTCGATACAAGCCTGGTAAATCCCCTTCTGATCGAAGCCACAATCATGCTGCAGCTCTTCCGGCGTACCATGTTCAATAAACTGATCAGGTACTCCCAAGCGAACCAGTTGCGCCTGATAATGGTGGTCATTCATAAATTCAAGCACAGCCGAGCCAAAACCTCCCTGAATCACCCCATCTTCGACCGTAATCACACAAGTGTATTTTTGAAAGATCTGGTGAAGCAATTCTTCATCCAACGGCTTAACAAAGCGCATGTCATAATGCGCCACCGAAAAATCTTTGCTATTCAGCGACTTTACTGCCCTTGAGGCGTTAACTCCAGTTGTACCAATGGTTAGCACCGCCAAATCTTCACCTTCAGTCAGCAATCGTCCTTTACCAATTTCAACAAGCCCAAAAGGCTGCTTCCAATCAACTTTGCATCCACAACCGCGAGGATAACGAATGGAAAAAGGCCCCATATTATCCTGCTGAGCCGTATACATCAGGTTGCGCAATTCAATTTCATCCATCGGTGCAGAAACAGTCATGTTCGGGATACTCCGCATATAAGCCAGATCGAACACCCCATGGTGTGTGGCCCCGTCAGCTCCAACCAAGCCGCCACGATCCAGGCAGAAAACCACATTCAGCTTCTGAATGGCCACATCGTGAATGATCTGATCATAGGCCCGCTGCATAAAAGAGGAGTAAATATTGCAAAAAGGAATCAAACCCTGAATAGCCATTCCGGCCGAAAAAGTAACGGCATGCGGTTCAGCAATACCAACGTCAAATGCCCGGTCCGGCATTTTTTCCATCATAATATTCAGGGAGCAGCCCGTTGGCATGGCAGGTGTCACTCCTACTATTTTGGGATTATTTTCAGCCAGCTCCACCAAGGTGTTGCCAAATACATTCTGAAATTTGGGAGGCTTGTTCAAATCGCACTCGCAGCCAATAATTTCTCCCGTTTCTTTATTGAATTTACCAGGAGCATGATAAACCGTCTGATTCATCTCAGCCAGCTTAAACCCTTTCCCCTTCTTGGTTATTACATGAAGTAACTTGGGCCCGGGAATATCGCGAAGGTCACGCAAAACATTGCTCAGGTATTCTACATCGTGTCCATCAACCGGTCCAAAATAACGAATACCTAAACTTTCAAAGAGGTTTGATTCCTTCAGAAGATAGGACTTTAAGGCGCCCTCCATTTTTTGAACCAACCGACGGGCTTTAGGCCCAAAACCATTGAGTTTTCCAAGGACTTCCCATATTTCGTTCTTCAGCTTATTATAAGATTTCGACTTGGAAATATTTAACAGGTAATTACTTACTCCGCCCACATTCGGATCAATGGCCATTTGATTATCATTCAACACAATCAGCACATCTGAATTATTGAAACCTGCATTGTTTAGCCCTTCAAAAGCCATCCCTCCGGTCATTGAGCCATCACCAATAACAGCCACAACTTTCCGGTTCTTCTCCTTCTTAACTGAAGCAGCCTGAGCCATGCCCAAGGCGGCAGAAATCGAGGTACTGGCATGCCCTACACCAAAAGCATCGTATTCACTTTCCGAAGGTTTCGGGAAACCACTCAGGCCATTGTATTTCCGGTTGGTATGAAACTGGGTTCTGCGCCCCGTGAGTATTTTATGCCCGTAAGCTTGATGACCCACATCCCAAATAAGCTGGTCATAAGGGGTATTATAAGCGTAATGCAAGGCTACGGTAAGCTCTACCACTCCAAGACTTGCCCCCAAGTGCCCCGGATTGTTAGATACCTCATCAATGATAAACTGCCTAAGCTCGTCGCAAAGCGTGATTAAGTCCTCCTGCTTTAACTGACGAAGATCGGCGGGCGTATTTATTGTTTCAAGTATGCTTCCCACAGGTTCTTCCATCTCAAAAAATTAGGGCTCAAATATACAACTTCTATTAGTTACAGGCTGAATGATTAAGCGATTAAAATCATCCGGCCGAAAGACTAACGAGCCGCCGAGCCGATTAGTATCAGATCCGCATCGCTCTACGATGGCGTCCATCAAAAGTAGCTATTTCTTCAAAGCCAACCCGCTTCATCAGGTTAAGTGCCGACTCATAATGACGAGCAATCTGATCAGCGCCGTGTGCATCAGACGACAAGGTCATTGGAATATGATGATGATAACAGCGCGTCACAATCTCCGGGCTTGGCGTAAATTCGGCACACGGACGATCAAGTCCTCCCGTATTCAGCTCAACAACCAGGTCGTGTTCCTTAATCACACTTAAGGTGTCCTCAATCAATTCCGATTGGTCGGACTCCGGATAAATCTGAAACTTTTTAATAATATCCAAATGTCCGATTGTATCAAACAAACCCGATTTTGCCGCTTGCTGAATTAAGTCGTAGTAAATATGATAAAGCTCGTCGTTGGACCACTTTCCATACAACGATTTGTCCGTATCAAAATTCCAGTCACCGATGAAGTGAACCGAGCCAATCACATAATCAAGGGGGAGCTGGCTGATGATCTCCTGAATCTCAGCTTCCCGCCCGGGGAAGTAGTCCATTTCAATTCCATAGCGGACTTTAATTTGAGAACGATACTTCTCACGAAGCTCCAGAATCTGCTCGGTCATCACCGGAATATCTACCGGACTAACGGCCCAGTCAACTGCTTTAAGTCCCACATGATCGCTAAAGCCAATCTCGTCCAGCCCAATAGCAATAGCCCTTTCAATCATCTCCTCATAGGTGTTCTTTCCGTCAGAGAGGACGGTATGCATATGATAATCAACTAATCCTACCATGGTGTTTATTTAATCTTTTGTTTTAACTGAAACCACATCGCACCACGTATCGGCACTGATGCTAATTTGAATCTAAAATTAATGAAAGGGCGGGAATATAAAAATGTGTTTGAAAGATTGGCTCAGCTTGGTATTCATCCACACAACAAATGAGCCATGACCGACAATGATGTAACCTTTTAAAGACCGAACAATCCCAAAAAAAAGGACAAAAAAAAGGCAGCTTCAACAAGCTGCCTCAAAGCCATGAAAACAATTAAACAATGTTCAGAAAACAGAAAACTAGAAACAATTATATCGTTAAAATCTCTTGATTTTTCTCTTCAAGCAGGCCATCAACTTCTTTACCAAAGCGATCGGTCATTTCTTGCACATCGGATTCTGCATTCTTCTGCAGATCCTCAGACAAGCCATCTTTCAATAGTTTCTTCAACCCTTCGTTGGCTTCCTTTCGTGCGCTACGAATACTGATACGTGCCTTTTCGCCCTCCTGACTAACTTGCTTCGTCAGGTTTCGACGACGCTCTTCGGTTAGAGGAGGAACACTGATACGAATCATCTCACCATTATTTTCTGGATTGAAACCCAGGTTGGCGTTCATAATCGCTTTTTCAATCGGAGCAATCATTGGTTTTTCCCAAGGCTGGACAGCAATGGTACGAGCATCAGGTGTACTGACATTTGAAACCTGATTCAGCGGAGTCATACTCCCGTAGTAATCAACTAATACTCCATCCAACATCCTTGTAGAAGCCTTTCCGGCACGAATATGAACTAATTCATCTTCCAGGTGCCTGATGGCTGACTCCATCTTCTCTTTACAAACTTCGAGTATCAATTCTAATTCTTCTTCCATATTCAATTTAAAATGGTCAGTATCGTTGTGCTGTGAGCAAATATAGAAAAAATTAAAGAATTTTGAAATTCCTTAACTTTTTTAATCAATTTTAGTATAAAAATTTCGTTCAGACGTGTACCAACGTCCCAATATTCGCGCCAGACAAGACTTTCAGCAGGTTGCCTTTCTCGTCCATATTAAACACAACGATGGGTAAATTATTTTCTTTACACATGGTTGTTGCCGTCAAATCCATCACTTTCAAACCCCGGTTGTAAATCTCATCAAAAGATATTTTATCAAACTTAGTGGCCGAAGCATCCTTTTCCGGATCGGCAGTATAAATACCATCTACACGCGTTCCCTTTAACATGGCATCCGCTTCAATTTCTATTCCGCGTAATGATGAGCCCGTGTCTGTCGTAAAGTAAGGGTTTCCGGTTCCGGCGGAGAAAATGGCAACTTCGCCCTTTTCCAAGGTCTCAATGGCTTTGTCTTTGGAGTAAAACTCGCCAACCGGCTCCATGCGAATCGCAGTTAGCACCCGCGACTTCACCCCATGGGCGGTCAAGGCCGAATTCAAAGCCAGGCTGTTGATCACCGTAGCCATCATGCCCATCTGATCACCCTTTACCCGGTCAAATCCTTTGGCAGCACCGCTAAGTCCTCTGAAAATATTGCCGCCGCCAATCACGATTCCGATTTGGACACCCAAAGCAACCGCTTCTTTAATTTGGATAGCATAATCACTCAGCCTTTCCTGATCAATACCATAAGCTTGTTCTCCCATCAGAGATTCACCGCTTAATTTTAACAGAACGCGTTTGTATGTGGTCATTTTTTTCTTTTTCCTGCAAAGGTAGAAATATTCTAAAAATTCCGATAAATCAATTCTATCTCCAAATTTCAATAATTGAGCGAATCAAATTCCCAATTCATAATATAATTGCTAATTTTACGGCCGCTGATTTTCAAGAGATATGGAACAATTAAATGTGATTTTATTTTTGGTAGGATTTTTTAGAACATTATTTGTCTTCGTGGTCATTTACTATCTGATCAAGTTGCTTACAAAGTATGTTCTCCCCTTATTTATAAGTCAGCCAAAACAACATCGGGATTTCAGGGAACCCCGCCCCTCAAAACCAGAAGGCGAAGTAACCATTGAGAAAAACCAATACAACAATGGACGCATTCCCAAAGACGAAGGCGAGTATGTTGATTTTGAAGAAGTCGATTAATTTCAAACGGATATTTTAATAACGATTATTATGGCTCAGGAAGATATTTTCAAGAAGCTGATTGCGCATTGTAAAGAGTATGGGTTTGTATTTCAGTCAAGCGAAATTTACGATGGGCTTGGAGCGGTGTATGATTACGGTCAGAATGGCGTAGAACTTAAAAACAACATCAAAAAATATTGGTGGGACAGCATGGTGATGCTGCACGAAAATGTAGTTGGCCTGGACTCGGCCATCTTTATGCACCCCACTATCTGGAAAGCTTCAGGTCACGTAGATGCCTTTAACGATCCGTTGATTGACAACAAGGACTCGAAGAAGCGTTACCGTGCCGATGTTTTAATTGAAGAGCAACTGGCTAAGTTCGAAGAAAAAATGAACAAGGAAGTTGCCAAAGCTCAAAAACGTTTTGGCGATGCGTTTGACGAAAAACAATTCCGCGAAACCAACTCACGTGTGCTGGCCAACCAGCAGAAATGGAATGAGCTGCATGCCCGTTTTGCAAAAGCCCTTAACGACAATGACCTGGCTGAGCTCAAACAAATCATTGTTGACCAGGAGATCGCCTGCCCGATCAGCGGCACACGCAACTGGACCGATGTCCGTCAATTCAACCTGATGTTTGGAACCGAAATGGGCTCGACAGCCGACGGTGCCTTAAAAGTGTACCTGCGCCCTGAAACAGCCCAGGGAATCTTTGTAAACTACCTGAACGTTCAAAAGACCGGACGCATGAAAATTCCGTTTGGAATTGCGCAGATTGGTAAAGCCTTCCGGAACGAGATTGTGGCCCGCCAGTTTATTTTCCGCATGCGCGAATTCGAACAAATGGAGATGCAATTCTTCGTTCGCCCCGGATCAGAGCTTGACTGGTTTGAAAAGTGGAAGGAAACCCGCATGAAATGGCACCGCGCATTGGGCTTTGGCGATGACAACTACCGCTTTCACGAGCACGAAAAGCTGGCTCACTACGCCAATGCTGCTGTGGATGTAGAATACAAATTCCCCTTTGGTTTCAAAGAAGTAGAGGGAATTCACTCCCGCACCGACTTTGACCTCTCTCAACACCAGGAATTCTCCGGTAAGAAAATTCAATATTACGATCCGGAATTAGGAGAGTCCTACGTTCCTTATGTCGTAGAAACTTCTATCGGGCTTGACCGCATGTTCCTGCAAATCATGTCAGCCTCTTATTTTGAGGAAGAGCTGGAATCCGCAAATGGCAAAAAAGATACCCGTGTAGTCTTGAAACTGCCTGCACCGCTAGCGCCTGTAAAACTGGCTGTAATGCCTTTGGTGAAGAAAGACGGACTGCCTGAAAAGGCCCGCGAAATTATTGATGACCTGAAGTTTGACTTCAACTGTCAGTATGACGAGAAAGACTCCATCGGAAAACGCTACCGTCGTCAGGACGCTGTAGGAACCCCATTTTGCGCTACGGTAGACCACCAAAGCCTGGAGGATCAAACGGTCACTATTCGCTACCGCGACACGATGAAACAAGAGCGCGTAGCAATCAGCGAACTAAAAGAAATCATTGCTTCGCAGGTGAATTTTAAAGCGCTTTTTGCTAAGTTAAGCTAAGCAATAACACATACTTACCCTTGAAGGCCGTTTCGATAGATCCGGCCTTTTTTTGTTCATACAATGAGACACCAAGGAAAACGAAGAAGGAGGACCGGTGACAAACAGCAGTTAGCTGGCAAATGGAGCCCCCGTATCCCCTGCCCTCTCGCGATCTTTGGCGTTTTTTGCTTTAAGGGTAGGATCATCATCTTCCATAAGATAGCCATTATCTTATGCCAGATAATGGCTATCTGACGGGGTAGCGTCTTGATCTTCTATAAGAGAAGCTTCCTCTGATGGAAGATGGTCTTAATCTTACGCCAGAGAGAGGCCATCGGGCGGGGTAGCATGTTCCTCTGATGGAAGATAGCCTCCATCGGGCGGGGTAGCATCATGATCTTCTGTAAGATTGTTCTCATCTTTTAAAAGATGGTCGTTGTCGGACAGGGTAGAATGATTCTCTGATGCAAGATGGCTGCACTCGTTGAAGAGAAAACCAATAATCTTTATTTCCCATTCAACCTTATTCAGGCATTGATACAGAGCACGCAAAAGAAAAAACAAGTTAGAATGCACACATGCCCCAGTGGTTGACCTTCCTTCCACTCTCGAAGGGAAGGTGCCCCGGGAACCGGGCCGGATGGCTTAAGAGAAGCAAGAGCCAAAGTTAAAGGAGAAAGAAAGTAGTCAGTCGTGAGCATCTGGAAGTCCATGCCCCTGCCCCTATGTACTCAGAAACTTTTCCTCAAACACAAGGCATAAAAAAAGGGCTAACCAAAATGGTTAGCCCTGCTATGTATAGAGTTCTAAGCTCTTATTCTGCTAGTGTTGTACGAACAAACTCAGTAACCGTCAACCCTTTATCAGCTGATTGCAGGTATTCTTTTACTGTTTGTTTGTTGTCTTTCACAAAGGCTTGATTCAACAATGTGTTTTCTTTGAAGAATTTATTCAAAGCACCTTGAGCGATTTTGTCAAGCATTGCTTCTGGCTTGCCTTCCTGACGGAATTTTTCCTTAGCAATTTCCAATTCTTTCTCAACAACCTCAGGAGCAACATTGTCTTTATCAACAGCTACCGGGCTCATTGCAGCCACTTGCATCGCTACATCCTTCAGAATTTGCACATCAGCTACTCCTTGGTTGAAACCAACCAAAGTGGCTAATTTATTTCCTGGGTGAATGTAAGGAACAACAGCTTCGGCTTCCACTTTAGCGTAGAAAGACAATTCAATTTTCTCACCAATCACACCAGATTGCTCTGCTACGTGTGATTCAATTGTACGTCCATCAACTTCCAGTGCTTTCAATGCTTCCAAGTCAGCTGCTTTGTTAGCAATTGCCGCATCCAAAAAGGATTTGGTTTTATTAACAAAGTCTTCATTTTTGGCCACGAAGTCTGTTTCACAGTTCAAAACAACGATTGCTCCGAATTTATTATCATCACTAACACCAGCAAGCGCAACACCTTCTGAAGCTTCGCGGTCAGAACGCTTGTTTGCTACCAGTTTACCTTTTTCGCGGATTATCTGAACGGCGGCATCAAAATCACCGTTTGCATCGGCAAGGGCGTTTTTACAGTCCATCATGCCGGCGCCTGTTGCTTTACGCAACTTCATTACATCTGCAGCAGTAATTGCCATAATTGTTTGTGTTTTTAGTTGTTAAAAGAGCAATTATTCTTCGTTGTTTTTCTCTACTTCAACATCTCCTTCAGCCTTAGCTTCTGCTTTTACTTCAGCTTTCACTTCCGCTTTAGCAGCTGATTTTTTGCTTCTGGCTTTTTTGGGTTTGTCTTCGTCTCCTTCGTTTTCACGCTCTACTTTGCGCTCGTTCAAACCTTCGCCAATAGCATCGCACATCAGGCGAACAATCAAACGAACCGATTGAGAAGCATCATCGTTAGCAGGAATGACAAAATCCAATCCCTCTGGATTTGAATTGGTATCAACCATTGCGAATACAGGAATACCCAATTTCTGAGCTTCGCGAACAGCGATCTTTTCTTTCAATACGTCAACAACAAACAAGGCTGCTGGAAGACGCGTTAAGTCGGCGATACTTCCCAGAACTTTTTCCAGTTTAGCACGCTGACGTGTAATTTGCAACTTTTCGCGTTTTGACAAGTTATCCCAACTTCCGTCATTCGCCATTTTGTCGATAGCGATCATTTTTTTCACCGCTTTACGGATGGTTGGGAAGTTGGTTAGCATACCCCCTGGCCAACGCTCAACTACGTAAGGCATGTTCACACCCCCTACGGCATCGGCAACGATTTCTTTAGCTTGTTTTTTCGTTGCAACGAATAAAATTTTGCGTCCCGATTTGGCAATTTGTTTCAAGGCGGCAGCGGCCTCATCGATTTTCACAACAGTTTTCTGTAAATCGATGATGTGAATTCCGTTTTTCTCCATGAAAATGTATGGAGCCATGTTTGGATTCCACTTTCTTTTCAGGTGACCAAAGTGTACACCTGCATCCAATAATTCTTGAAAATTTGTTCTTGGCATCTTTTTACTTTTTTAAATAATTTGTTGAAAAGCAACCGCTGAGTAGCTCCTAACCAAAAGTTGGAAGTCTCAGTGATTTCAGATCCACAGTCATATTTAGATTGATAATCGTTCTTAACGTTTTGAGAATTGGAAACGTTTCCGTGCTTTTGGTTGACCTGGTTTTTTACGTTCCACTTCACGTGGGTCACGCGTCAAAAAGCCGGCTTGTTTCAATACTGGTCTTGCTTCCGGATCGATTTCGATCAAAGCTCTGGAGATTGCTAAACGCAAAGCCTCAGCTTGTCCTTTAATACCACCTCCGTCAAGATTTACTTTTACATCATATTGATCAGCTACACCAACAAGGTTTAAGGGTTGCATAACAATATACTGCAGTGTTCCATTGGGGAAATACTCTTTCAAATCCCTTTTATTAATGGTAACATTTCCTTTGCCCTCGCTGATGTAAACACGAGCAACAGCAGATTTTCTACGTCCTAGGGTATTTACGACTTCCATTGTTATAGTTTAATCTTGTTTAAATCAATTACTTTTGGATTTTGAGCCTCTTGTTTGTGCTCAGCACCAACGTATACTTTCATGTTGCCATAAACCTTGCGGCCCAAACGATTTTTGGGTAGCATACCTTTTACAGCTTTCTCCACTAAACGTTCCGGATATTTAGCTAAAATATCGGCTGGAGTTTGCTTGCGCTGTCCACCTGGGTACCCAGTGTGGCGCAGGTAAATTTTATCACTCAGTTTGTTACCTGTTAAACGCACTTTTTCAGCGTTGATAACAACTACATTGTCCCCACAGTCAGCGTGAGGTGTAAAGTTAGGTTTGTGTTTGCCTCTCAGAATCTTGGCTACTGCTGTGGCCAAACGACCAAGCACCATGTCTGTTGCGTCAATCACAACCCATTCCTTATTTGCCGTGGCACTGTTGGCCGAAACGGTCTTGTAAGATAAAGTATCCACTTGCCTTTAATTTTTTAAATTAACACTAAAAGTTGCAAAAACTTACAATCCAATTGGTTGAGAGGCTTCCGACTTATCAACATCGGGCATGTTAATAAGATTTCTACCAACAACATTATCAATCATTTATAAGAACTGCAAGTACGGACAATAATCGGGACTGCAAAAGTATTTCTTTTTTCTGAAAAACCAAACAGAAAAGTGCAGCTAAAATAAAATTAACCCAAAGATTTACAAGCAAGAAGCTGCAAATACCCTCCTGCACTCAAATAGCCGATAGCAAGGGATATCCGGAATAACAGCCACCTTTTACCTGTGCTCAGGGCCTGCGGGGGAAATATAAATTTCCGACACCTGTTTAAAACGCCACGGCTTACTCACCCAAGGCTCCCCGGCATACTGAATTCCGATACGCGGCAAGGCGGTTACTGTTACATCATGAGGGGCATCTTCCACCCACAACCGCGCGGAAGTATCCAGGTCCTCCCCATAAAACGACCGGTCAAGTTGCAACTCACGCCCCACCCTTCCCGGCCCATCAAATCCTTCCAGCCCACGAATCAGCACGGCCGAGCCCTGTCCTTCCTGATCGGTGACCACATTCAACAGCCAATACAGGCCGTATATCAAATACACATACACCAGCCCACCCGGCTGAAACATCACTTCAGTTCGCCGGGTACGTCCCTTGCTGGTGTGACACGCTAAATCTTCCTGCCCACAATAGGCCTCGGTTTCCGTAATTCGGTACCGACAAACCGTTCCATCATCAAACACACGAACAAGGGTTTTACCCACCAGCTCGCTGGCTACCTGCAGCGTACCGCGCTGAAAAAAAACGGCCGGGAGCCGTTTTGAACTTGCATCCATAACACAAAGATAGCCTTTTAAAAAAGCGGTATCTTCTTCTTTAACGAAGACAAACACTGGTGCACGAAGTTTGCTATCGTCAAAATTCAACTTGAAAGTGTAATGCCAATTAAGATTATTTAACTAATTAGCTGAAAATGACAACCGCTTTTAAACAAAGCTTTATTATTTTTGTCGTCTGCATTAAAAACAGTTCACCATGAAACAAAACAGGAAAACAAAAATAGGATTAACCCTCACTGCCGTCCTTCTCTCTGGACTACTGGTATTCACAAGCTTCAACCGCGATGAAAAGTTATTCCTAATCGACAAGAATCTGGATATTTTTTACACCCTGGTTCGCGAACTCAACCTGTTCTATGTTGACGACATCAACCCGACGGACCTGGTCAAAACCAGCATTGACGACATGCTTGAATCGCTCGATCCGTACACCACTTATATTCCCGAATCAGAAATGGAAGATTTCAAGTTTATGACCACGGGAGAATATGCCGGCATTGGAGCCGTCATAAGCAAGCACGACAAACAGGTTGTTATTGCTGAGCCTTACGAAGGGTTTCCAGCCCAAAAGGCGGGCCTAAAAGCCGGTGACATTCTGCTGGAAGTAGCGGGAAAGGAAACCCAGAACCTGTCGGTTGAAGATGTAAGCAACCTGCTTAAGGGGCCTGCCAATAAAGTGGTTTCAATTAAGATTGAACGCCCGGGACAAAAGAAAAAGCTGGACATTGACATCGTCCGTGAAAAAATACAGATTGATGCGGTTCCCTACTATGGCATGCTCGACGACGAAACAGCCTACATTCGCCTTTCCAACTTCACCCAGAACTGTGCCAATGAAGTCAAAAAAGCCTTTGTAGAACTGAAAGAGCAGCATCAGGCCCAATCACTGATTCTTGATTTGCGCTCCAACCCGGGCGGCCTGCTTATGGAATCAGTTAAAATTGTCAACCTTTTTGTTCCGAAAGGATCGGAAGTGGTCAGCACCAAGGGCAAAGTAAAACAATGGGATAAAGTGTATCATGCTACCGAAAACCCCATTGACACAGTAATGCCCATCGCGGTGTTGGTAAACCGGGGGTCTGCCTCAGCATCTGAGATTGTGTCGGGCGCCCTTCAGGACCTGGACCGCGCGGTAATCATTGGCAACCGCACCTTCGGAAAAGGCTTGGTACAAACCACACGCGACCTGAGCTACAACGCCAAACTGAAAGTTACCACAGCTAAATATTACATTCCCAGCGGGCGGTGCATTCAGGCACTCGACTATTCACATCGCAACGAGGATGGCAGCGTAGGCGTTGTTCCGGACTCGCTGATCAGTGAATTCACCACCAAAAAGGGACGTAAGGTATACGACGGCGGCGGCATTGTTCCGGACATTAAAATTGACATGGACCGAATCAGCAGCCTATCCATCAACCTTATGCGCGACTTCCTTTTCTTCGACTATGCCACCAAATTTGCCAGCGAACACGAGTCAATCGCCACTCCGGAAGAATTTGAGTTGACCAACGAGATTTTCAACGATTTTAAAGCTTTTGTGAAAGCGCGCAAATTCTCCTACCAATCGGAAACGGAAGAGGCGTTCAACGAGCTGCTAAAAACAGCCAAAGAAGAAAAATACTATGAGATCGCCCAAGCTGAATTTGAACAGCTGAAAATCAAGATTGGCCATGAGCTGGACAAAGACCTGGAGGCCTTTAAGGAGGAGCTGAAAGAAATCCTGACTGATGAAATTGTAACGCGTTATTACTACCAAAAGGGAGCCATCAAATCGGCTATCAAAGAAGACAAAGGCATTGATAAAGCCAAAGAAACCCTAAAGAGCCCGGCAGCGTTCAGCAACATCTTTAGCAAAGGGAAAATCATTTCGATGAATACCAACCCAAGGCCTGTTTATCCTAGAGAATATGCGCTGACCGCGGGAGTCTATGAGGCTTAGATAACGCTAGGCTTTAGACCTTAGATTTTAGACAATAGACAGGAAGAACGCACGAATGCGCTTTGTCTTTTGCTCTCCGAACCATACCCTTTCCCCGCCTGGTAAGGAGCGGTGGACCCGGTACTCCGGGGACGGGGTGGTTAAAACCAGCAAGCAGAACGCACGAGTCCAACGCTACCCCTAGCCCCTAAAGGGGAAGGCCAACGCGCAAAGCATACCGCGTAGCGGTTAAACAAGGGCGGGAAACGGAGACCGGAACAGGGTTAAAGGATAAAGTAGTGAGTGTCTGAACATCCGAGTATCCGAAAATCTGAGCATCTGGAAAACTGACGATAGACATTAGATAATAGACAGGAGACAGGATGAACGCACGAACGCATGCACATTATTGGAATCCGAAAATCTGAACATCCGAAAATCCGAGCATCCGAAAACAGATTGCTTCGCTACGCTCGCAATGACGGAACTTGAAACCTGGAATTTGAAACTGATAACCGAGAACTGACAATTTATCCTGTGAAATTCACGCAGTTCACCCAGTGAAATAGCAAAGTGAAAATTTAACAGGGTGAAGATTTCATAGGACTGACAAAAGCCTGAAAGGCCTCAATCAAGCCCCCCACTTCGCCGCAGGCGAATGCAGCGTAGGCCGTCAAACTCGCCCGGGCCAGCGATGGCGGAAGCGGTTTTTGGTGGGTGTTCAGGGAAGTGGGCCGGAAAGAAAAAACCGGGACGCGCGTGGAAGGATCCGGTTGACAAGATTTTTTTCCTTCGTTTTTTCATCAACTGGAAAAAATGAAGTCCCGTCCGGTATAAGCAAGAGACAAGGTTAAAGAAACAAGGGAGAAGGCAGAGAAATCACGAACGTACGAAGGCACGAACTCAAGACCCCGTGAACGTTGTAAAATCCGTCAATCTGACGATCTGAGAATCTGAACATCTGACAACAGACAATAGACGCTAGAGAGGAAGAAGGCAGAAGAACGCACGAGCGCACGAAGGAACGCAGGCACAATGTCAAATGAAAATGGCGAGAATCGAGCATCCAATGAATGACTAATAATGACACGTTTTCAATCTTGACCGCAAAGAACCCATATAGCGACAACTCAATACACAAACACCTCACCCCCCTGACTTTTATTCTGCATAATACCCCTTTGCATAGGCATATTTATAGGAGTAACTAAAACCGTATCCCTTCAACTTAATATCATTAATTACCAACGCAGCATTGGGCATGGTTCCCTTTTTTGTCATATCATTAATAAACCGAAGCTGATCTTGATCACTCACACCATAGCGCAACACAAACAGATTCAAGTCACTTTGCTGACTGGTAATCAACCCGTCCGTCACCATCGACACCGGCGCATTATCAAAAATGATGTAATCGAATTCGCCTTTCGCCCAATCGATCAATTCCTTAAGTCGTTTCCGCTCCAGCAACTCGGCCGGATTAGGAGGTATAGGTCCCGAAGGAATAACAAACAGATTATCAATCAGGCTTTCCTTCACAACCTCCCTCACAGTTCCCTGTCCAACAAGGTAACTACTCAATCCATGGCGATTATCAACTCCAAAGATTTGATGCAAACGCGGCTTTCTCATATCAGCTCCTATCAGCAAGGTCTTTTTTTCATTCATTGCCAAAATCGAAGCCAGATTGGTTGATGTAAAGGTTTTTCCATCACCAGGACTAATGGAATGAATGCCTATAACTTTCTCTCCCGGCCCCCTAAATTTATATTGCAGGTTGGTACGAATGGTTCGATACGATTCAGAAATCGGCGCCGTTGGATGCTCCATAACTACCAACTCCGACTTTTCACGACTATGCAAAACATTACCGACAATCGCAAGAGTGGTCCGATTTTCCACGTCTTCCAGCAAATGGATTTTACTATTCAATTGCTCTAACAACAGCACGACCAGCACAGCCAAAGCCAGCCCCATAAACGCCCCGAAGAGCAATAACAAAAAATTTGATTTCCCCATCGGAATGATACGCTCCAAACGAGCCTGATCAATAATCTGAACATCAACTACAGCTGCTGCCAACGCAATTTCAATTTCCGCCCTCTTCTGGAGCAAAAACGTATAAATCTCACTTGTCAGCTGGTATTGCCGTTGGATATTAACAAGCTGCTGCTCCTGCCCAGGCAAGTTATTAAGCTCGTCATTAATCCGGTCATGGCGAACATCCAAACTCCTAATACTGATTTGGGCATTATCAATCAGGTTGAGCAGGTTTTCGCGAAGTTGCTCATTTACCTGTCTGATTTCCTGATTCAGCAGCACCAAGGTAGGGTTACTCTCATATGCACTAAACGAGAGGACTTCCCGTCGACTATATAAATCACAAAGTTTCAAAACCATTGCATTCAAGGACGGATCCTCAATACCAACCACCGAGGGAGTTGAAATTTGATTAATATCCTGTCCCCTATTGAGGTAATTGAGCAGGTTTCGGAAATATTCTAACCTGGTTTGCTGCTGCGACTTCTGTAGTTCAATATCTCCCAGCTGCTGCATCACCATTGCACCCTGTGCGCTAAGATCAATGATTTGATTACGCGAACGAAACTCAGAAAAAGTTGTTCCTGCCAAATGCAGTGAGTCGGAAATACCGGACAACTGCTTATCGATAAACTCCAGCGATCGCTTCTGAGTCTGCGTTTGCTGTTGTAGCTTCAAATCGAGGTACACCCGAACCAACTCATTCAGGTAATGAATATTCCGAAGCGGCTCTGTACCTTCCAGCGTCAAGCAAATCACTTCTCCCAGTTTATCCGCCTGAGTCACCTGCATCCGATCCAGAAAGCAGAAGGTTTGCTTATTGCTATTCTGAAAGACAAAACGATACTCTTTGTCCTCATAGTCCATTGCTCCTTCCTTCGGATGAAGCGTGAAATTGAAAAATTGATTTTGAAAAGGTTGACCCAACACAATGGTTTCGGAAAAACTGATTTCCACCTTTTGATTATGGAGAAAACCCGTACCGTCAACTTCAACCCTGCAAGTATTGCCGCCCATCGGGGTAATGTTCAGGTAAACCCCTTCAACATTTTGCCCGTTATATCCTTCCTCCACCTGAAAAGGCTCATGGGCATACAACCCTTTCCAGATCAAAAGCTCCCGTTCGTACCAGGCCGTACGCCAGTTCAAATTTCCAACAACCCGATGATTCAGCGTATACGATTTCAGCAGTTCAATCTCATTATTGATAGTGATTTTCCCAACTCCAGGCATTTCGCTTTCAAATAAACTTCCAAGGTTAACCACACTTTTATCTTCCGGAGCAATAATACTTGTATTGATACGGTACGACTGAGGAGTAAACTTACCATAAAGATAGCCACCCAAAGCCCCAACAAGAGTAACCAGAAGCAGCCAACACCACTTTTGCAATAAAATAAAAAACAGACGTTTTAAGTTAATTTCGTCTTCTGCATTTACGGGCTGTGCCTGAGCACTATAATCTTTATTCATATTTTATCAGGGTGCTAAAAAGGTACTACAACGAATTGATCTGTTTTTACTGGAAGCTATATCCCACTCCGAACAAGTTTATCTTTCTTATGCCTCTACCTTGCTCCGAAACAACACCAAGGCGACCGACGAGTTGAGCCTGAATCATCACAATAAAAATCCAAAAACAGCTAAAAGAATGCTGAATGATGAAAACATCAGTGAATAAGCCTGACTGTTCAGCTGAAAGTTTTTATGCTTATCCGGCTCTACAAACACATAATCATTGGGATACAAGTAAAAGGCCTCCGACATCCAGGATTCCTTATTGGACAGATCCAGCTTGATCACCTTCTTTCCACTCTCCATCGGACGTATGATAGTTACCTTGTTAATATCTGCAAAATCGGTATTCCCATTGGCCATCCCTAAAGCGCTAAGCAAGGTGAAATTGTTGTTGTAATTATAATAGACACCGGGACTTTTTACTTCCCCCAGCACGGTCACCATGTAATTCAGCAATTTCACTTTGACAATGGCATCTTTCATGTACTTATCGGCCTGAGCCTGGACAATGGCTTCAATCTCTGATTGGGGATTCCCCGCCACCGGAATCAAGCCTAAAATGGGAAGTCGCAAATCCCCGTCTTTATTCACCTCAAAACCATACAGGTAGGCGCCTTGTGGCGTGGTAAACTTCTGAAAAGAATTGTAACTCTGTGTACTCATACCAGCTTCGGGATTGAAGAGGGCATTCACCTCGGCATTCATCGACTTAATACTAACATACAAGATGTCGCCGGGCTTGACCCGGTATTCAATTATAGAGTCCGGCAAAGCCTCCAGAATCTCATGATTGGAAACATTCTGCATGTAAACAAGCTCTTGGCTGTTTCTACAGGAAGATAAACCCAAAATAAGCAGAATACAGATCCGGGGTATTAGTTGAAGAAGATTCATTTGTTAGTTTGTAAAGTGATTGGCTATCTTTTTCAGATACCCTAAAATGCTATTATTCTTGCCCACAAGGCAGCTACTGCCACCATCTTTTGGCTTTTTGTTTTTCCTTTCTCGGGGCTTCCTCGGGGTGAATCAGATGGTAAATCTCGGTCCAACTGGGCATGCCACCAATGTTGCGGTCATCAATATACACATCGGCTAAAATCTTACGACTGATACTATCTGTCATCTTTTCCTCGGGGTAATTCTTGTTCACGGCATAAAAGCTCAACCCCCTGTCCTTGCAAAAATCAACAGCCTCATCAAGCTGCTCCCCACTGCGGTAGGTCCACAAAATCAACCGATGCCCCTTTTCCTGCAGGGTTTTTAAGGTGTGCGTGGCAAATGGAAGTTCGCCTCCTATGGCCGGAAACTTATGCTCAACGATGGTGCCATCAAAATCAACGGCAATGGTTAATTGTTTTTCCATGATTCATCTCACAAATTTAGGTATGTTATACTTTTAGTGTATGCTCAAATTACGATCTAATAATTCCGCTGGCACTGCTCAACTGAATCACACGTCATTCCCTCGAAAATTTAAGCTGTAAACAAAAGTGAACTTTCGAATAAAAATTACGCCCCTCTCAACGACTATCAAACAACACCCAGCCGGATTACCACTGCACACTCAAAAGAAATTGAACATCTTCGCTTGATCAATCCAATGCCATGGGCGACTAAAATTCACGGCCTACAAATTGCACTTTTGTTTGTTTCCAAAAATAGAATAAATGGATGAAGAGAGGTAAGAAAATGGCCATGACTTCATGAGCGAGGCTTTTGAACCACCCAATAGCCCGTTTCGACTCATGAACGATACTTTTACATGCCCGCAGTTAGTCTAAAAAGCAGCAAAAATTCAATAAATCCCCCACCAACAAGAGGGGATTCTTCCCAAAAACGCAAAAAGCAGGAACTCACGCGCTCGATTATCGACTGTAATCAGGAATAAAATCAGCAGCACCTCTGGTTGCTGTCTAAACATAAATGAAAAGATAAAAGGAGCGACTCCATCAATAGATAACAAGAGCACCTATGGCCTCCTATGGATTCTCTTTGTGGGCATTTTAAAATCAAACCTGTCCCCTGAAAAAACAAAGCCCTTGCAATCAACCAGATCACAAGGGCTTTGAGTTTTCAAAAGTAGTCCCGACGGGAATAATTTTAGTCCTCTTTCATGAGAATAGATAATACACAACAAACATCAATCCCCTATGTTAACTGGCAATTCAACCAATGCCGTATTCCTGAAATTATAAAAAATATTACTTGAGTGCACATTTATAGGGTGCAATTCTGTTTATTTGCACCCTATTCATTTTAATAACCTAACACAAGCAATATGCCAAATGTATATTTTAAGGTTAGAACAAAGAAAGATGATCCTAAACAAATGGTTTCAATACGGATTCGATTCAAATCCGGGAAAACTGATCAAATTTCAAAGACAGGGGAAAAAGTCTCCCTACAATATTGGGATCTAAGTTCTCAGAAATTAAAGAGAACAAGCTTTAAGGGAAAAGATAATTTGAAACTTCGGCTAAAGAATCTTGAGAATCACGTATTGGAAGAAGCCGCAAAGACAAGAACTTATCCAACCGGCTGGTTAAATGATGTTGTCGACAAATATCTATTCCCTGAGAAGCACAAAAATAATAGCTCTACCACCATGTCTCAATGGATTCAAGAGTGGATTGACAAATCGGAGAACGAATACCGAACTATCCGCGCTTACCATTCCACTCTAAAAAGCCTAAAAGAATTCAACCCTGACTTAACATGGAATGATCTGGATATCGATTTTTACTACAAGTTTATTAAATATTTAACAGGAAAAGGGTTCGCAAAGAATACGATTGCTTCAAGAATTAAAAATCTCAAGGTCTTCTGTCGAGCAGCACTAGAACGAAATATTCATAACAACACAAGTTATCAGAGCTTCAAAAAGCAAACAGAAGAATCTTATAATATATACTTAAGTGAGGAGGAGCTAAATATCATATCTAAACTAAACTTATCCTCAAAACCATACTTAGACAAAGCTAGAGATATATTTCTTATAGGCTGTTGGACTGGCTGTAGATTTAGCGACCTGGATAAAGTAAATCACGACAATATTAAAGGCAACTTTATTCATCTCGAACAACAGAAAACGCAAAAACGTGTAGTAATCCCACTTCATCCCGTAATACGTTCGATTATTGAAAAATACGATGGAGAGCTTCCAAAAATGATTAGCAATCAAAAATTCAATGATTATATTAAAGAAGTCTGCAAAACAGCTAATTTTTCAGAAAAAATATCAAAAAGTCTAACTAAAGGTGGCCGAAGAGAAACTGAAGTTAAAGAGAAATGGGAAATGGTCACTAGCCATACCGCCAGAAGATCATTCGCAACCAACCTTTATAAGTCTGGCTTCCCATCCATCAGCATAATGGCCATCACTGGACATAAAACAGAGAAAGCATTCTATAGCTACATCAAAGTAAATGAAGAAGAGCATGCCGAGATGCTTTTAAAGCACTGGGAATCGCAACACAATTAATCTAAAATGACTAGAATATCAAACGAATTTCTCAATCAGATTTTGAGCTTTAGAAGACGAACTATTGGGTTTGAGAGAATACAAAATAAGGCCTTTGAAGATATGGATCAAAAAATGTTTGAGGAGGCAGGTTGTTTTTTTGATACATTTCTGGAGCAAAGTCAAACCATCTCGGAGTTATCAGACCAGGCTGCACATACTAAGTGGAATCCTGTTGTTACTGAAATAATCTACAGATCCTATTATACCAAAGTTTATAAAAAGCTGAGACCCAAAATAAAGAAGCAATACTTGGAAGCGAAAAGTTTCTACAATTCAGATATATGTCATCGAGAAACCAGAATCAGATATCTAATCGGCCAAGAAATTCAGCTACTACATTTAGTCTTGGAAATCGATCCAATAAAATACCTTATCAATGGCTTCTTTTATTTAATCAATGAACTTTTCCCAATGAAAAATAAAAAAGAAAAATGCATTATGGTTAGCCTAATAATGCATGATCTTGAGATCTTCGACCAAGCTCCATTTTTAACTTTAGATGAAGCTAATGAAATTGCAAAAGCAAATATGAATAAACCTGAAGATAATAGACGCTTAAACATATACAACACGGAAGGTTCGACTATTATTTATAATCGCATCAAAAAATATATTGAAAAAGATTTCGTATTAATCCCCTAATTATCAAGAAGGGAACTTTTTGAAAAAAACTTTACCCTCTTTTAATAAAACAGTCTTTATTTGTTTCGCGGTCTCAATACAAATAATTAAGTATGGTGTATGACTTTACTAACCTTGTAAAGATTCCTGGAGCTCTCAGGTTTGAAGTAAGAGCTCAAGATCTAATGGAGATTATCGACAAGGTTGCCAAATCGACCGCGGAGAATGTGGTAAAACAAAAACTGGAGCAAACAGAGTATCTTTCACGAAAAGATGCTATGGCATTGTTGAAAGTTAAAACAAATCTTACAATGCAACGATGGGAGGCGAAGGGTTTTCTCACTCCACATCGAATAAGTAATCGTATTTATTACCGAAAAAAAGAAATTTACTCCGCATTAGAGAGCTTTGAAAGATAGCGATAAGCACGTAGAGTCGTCAGAAGGAACGACTATATGCTTTCAAAATAATTCCTGGAAGTCATTATCGGAGTTGTTTTAAATCAGTCTCTAAATTTGAAGACTTGAATTTCAAAGATCTAGCCATTTTCAAAACTTTTACTATTAATCAAGTGTAGGATACCTGCTTCGATACTAATAATAGATACTTAATATCTATCATATTTCTAGGTATTCTATACTCAAAATTCATCATTATGGTCAATACAGAGCATTTTAAACTTGAACACTTCTTTATAAAATCTGAATACTATGTATATCGACTAAGTTCGAATGGAAGAAATACCTTTGCATTATTAGACGAAGTTAGTCCTCTAACTTTAATTAAAGTTTACAATATTCCAAAAGAAAATTTCCATCAGATTCCTGTTTACGCAGGTTTTACAATAGAACCGGACAACACTCCTAATACCTATAACCGTTCAATCGACTTAGGAGATGGTGTGAGAAATTTTAATCTATACGACTTACCGTCTCATCCAGAGGGGCAACATACTGTAACAGATAATAAATCTACAAATTGGCCAACAATCTTAAAGTTTTTAAAGCATATTGCTCCATACTCAAAACCTTTCCCCTTCTCAAAACACACCTATACCGAATTAATCCTAGAATATCTAGCTATTGCCTGGAAGTATCCCAAACAACGTCTACCGATTCTAGTACTTTTATCAAAAGAGCGAAGTACTGGCAAAACAACATTTCTCAGATTAATTGAATTAATGTTTCAAAACAATGCTCAATTAGTTTCATCCTCAGACCTTGAATCTCAATTCAATCTGACATGGGGAACTAAAAATTTTGTTTTAGTAGATGAAGCTTGCATCAACAAAAGACTCCAAGTAGCCATACGTAATGAAGCAACTAGTTCTAGTCGAATCATCAATGCTAAATTTAAAAATCACTTGAGTGTTCCAAACTATACTAAGTTCGTAATGGCATCAAATGAGATTGCAGACTTTGCTGAAGTCGATATAGAAGAGAACAGGTATTTCGTATTAGAAGTTGCTCCTCTTGCCCCTAACAGTGAGGATCCATTCTTGTTAGATAAGATTGAAGCAGAATTACCTAATTTTTTGGACTATCTTATGAATCATCACCAATTCTTCTGGAATAATTCAACACGGTTTTGGTTTCCTTATGAGGCTTATAAGACTCCTGCCCTAAACAAAATTGTAAAGGGGGAAAGGTACTTCGAAGTTATGGACATAACAACAACTACTTTCTTAGGACTTCTAAATGATCTGTGGTTTTCTTATTCAAATGACAACGATATCCAGTTTGCTATTTCTCCTGCTAGAGATTACCTAGGACTAGATAGGACTGATGAATTTGTATTAAAACAGGTATTAAAAGATCTAGGGTTTCATTGCACCAACAATAAAACTCGATTTAACTGCGCTTTTGCAAAAAAACAGATTCACTCTAGACAATACTCTTGCTCCTTAGGAAATCTTCGAAAAAAATTGAACTGGAAACCCAAGAAACAGATTTGCTGATGATGCATCTAAATAGATCCTTCTAAAATTGTTCCAATGTTCCAATCTTTTCATTTTCCATTCTAAAATAGAATGCTTGAGATAATATTCAAGATTCTAATATCAGAATTTAGAATATCTCAAATAGACTGGAACATTGGAACATTCGAACGTTGATTATTCCAAATGGATCAAATTAGAGATTATATCCATCTATAACTACCCTGTAATTTATTCTCGGTTAAGGTCAAATAATCTCATCAAAATTTAACGGGAACCAAGACAGCATTTTAAATCACAACTAGGTAATAAGAAAGGCTCCATCGCCTAACAATCCGCTACCTTGCTTGCCAACAGAACAAAACCCAATCAATATCTTTTTAATGCATAACTGGATAACAACTTAAATGAGCCTCGCCAGCTAACTCCTTACTATGAATCAGTTGTCATCTAAAATTATTCTAAATTCTTCCATCAGCTCATTTACCTTTTCAGGCATCTGTTTTGCCAAATCATTCTGCTGCGCAACATCGTCTGTAATATTATACAGCTGTGTATCATATCCAAAACCAGTTTCATTATCGACCCCCCAACGCACTTTTTTGGTGCCTTCGTACGCAGGTATCAGTATCCAGTCGCCTTTCCTGAATGCTGTTCGATGATAGAGCCCTTCGATAACAACACTTTCTCTTCCTTTTTGCGAGTGGCCAAGCAGCACATCCAGCATATCTTCGCTATCGGTTTGTGGGACGGTTTGCCCAGTTAATTTGCTTAAGGATGCCACCAGGTCAACCTGAGAAATAATTGCATCCGACACTCCCGGTTTAATTTTGTCTTTCCACATCACCATAAAAGGAACCCTTGTACCGGCATCATATAAACTATATTTACCTCCCCTGAGAGGACCGGCGGGTGTATGATCACCTACTTTCTCTGCCGATTCGTCCAAATAACCGTCATCGAGGACCGGCCCATTGTCACTCGAGAATACAATAAGGGTGTTTTCCATTAGCCCTTCCTGCTCCAGCGTTTTCAGAAATTCACCAACACACCAATCTGCTTCTGCAATAACATCGCCACGCGGTCCCATTCCTGTTGTGCCCACAAATCGGGGATGTGGCACCCTCGGCACATGCGGCTGGTGCAGGGCATAAAACAGGAAGAATGGATTGTCACTTCTTTGTTTTACAAATTGCTGCGCCCTTACAAGAAATGTATCTGCCATATTTTCATCTATCCATTGCGCAGACTTCCCTCCTTTCTGATAGCCAATTCTGGAAATACCATTATTAATGCTCATATCGTGTCCGTGGCTATACATTACTTTTAAAAGTTCAGGATTGGCTTTTCCGGTTGGTTCGCCTTCAAAGTTTTTCTTGTAACTAACCTTTAATGAATCGGTTTTATCTAATCCAACCACATCACCATTCTCAACATACACATTGGGCACACGGTCGTTGGTAGCAGCCATCACGTATGAATAATCAAAACCTATGGCATTGGGATTTAATTTTATTGTCTCATTCCAATCCACATAGCCGTCGCCCATTCCTAAATGCCATTTCCCTACTACGGCTGTTCTGTAGCCAGCATTCTTCAATATTTTTGGCAATGTAGGCTGCTCAGTATCTATCAAAAAAGGTGCGTCTCCTGAAAGCACCTGAGCTTTGGCATTACGCCATGGGTATTGCCCGGTGAGCAATGAATAACGGCTTGGTGTACAGGTTGCAGAAGTGGCATATCCATTTCCGAACCGAATACCCTCGGTAGCTATCCGATCTATATTGGGCGTATTAAGTTTTCCTACCCCATAAGCACTTATATCACCATATCCTAAGTCATCGGCATATATAATGACAACGTTAGGATGCTTAACGCCTTGTTCAATATCTGTTTCGGTACCATTACCCTTCAATAATTGATATCCCACCAAAAAAACACAGGAACATATCACAATCAATAATATCCGCAGATTTTTTTTCTCTTTCATAATCTTTTAAATAGCTATTCTGACCTATGTTTCCAACTAATTAACCTGTTAAAAACTTGTTGAAACCATGGATCGTCACGATGCTTCAACCAGTACACCATTGGCTCAAAAATTCCTTACTACAGGGTCATTTTTATCCACTGCCGCTATATTAATGCTACTCCCATTGTAGAACAAATTCAAACGCATAGTTATTTGCTTTCAGCCAATACTTTTCATGGGTTTTAGATCCCCAACTGTCGTCACCACCAACTCCCATCTGCTTATAATCAATATTCAAAGTAATGTTGCCATCTCGTTTCAAATAAACAGGATGGGTCGCTGCCTCCAGTGTTTCCATACTATAAGGCCATGCCGAAAAATGAATTAATTCTTTGGCAACCACCTTCAATCCGTTCTTCCCTGAATCGGTCAGTGTTACCCAACGAACATCGGCGTGATTACCATTTTCCTGAGGGCGAACATAATCGTGAATAAATTCATCTACTTTTCCCGAATGGATAGCCACTTCCCCGCATGTTTTGCGGTCCCAATAGGTTTCCCATGGGCCACGACCAAAGAAACTAACATTGTTGTATTTGTCATCAATGGCTAGTTGAACTCCGAATCGAGGCATTTCAGGGATTTCTTCACCTTCTAAACTTACCGATGTATGCACTCTCAATGCTCCATCTCCAGTTATGGTATACTTATTCACTAACTGGCTATTCTTTCCAATCTCCAGCTTATTTTTAACCTCCACAATAACTTGTGTGCTGCTCACCTGCTTCACATCTATTGTTTGAACTTCCATTTGAGGCTGCTTCCACACTCCCAGGCGCTTAGGCATTTTATTGCCTCGATCGTTGTCGGTTGGCACACGCCAGAAATTCACTTTCACAGGCGCGGTAAGCAGCTCGGTCTTTCTTTGCCTGTACGACACCAACTGGCCACTTTTAGGATCTACTTCAACCGAGAATTCCTTGTTGAACACACGAATCGCCTCTTCGCTTTGCGAGACCTGAACAGCAGGTAATGCCGCAAGATCTTGTTCTTCCATGGCCGGTACCTCAAAAGGGATAGCGTACTGGTCCCAGGCTGTTACATGCCCTTTCTTCGCCCATAAAGCATCTTCGCGCAAAGCAGCTGTTACTTTCAGGTAATACTCGGCACCCGGCTTCAATTGCGGCCTTTCAAACGGGATGCGGATACGCATCTTTTGACGAGGTACCACGTTGTAATGAGGCAATTGTCCTTGCTGCAGCAATTTTCCATTCTCGGTAAGCTCCCAGCTAAATACCAAATGTTCTGTTCCTATAAAGAAGTGCTTATTAAACAAATCCACTTCCCCGATCAACAGGTTCACTGGTTCAACCTTTTGATATTGATAAACCTTTTTCACCTCATATAAAGCAGGGTTTGGTGTTCGGTCTGGTCGTACAATTCCGTTACAGCAGAAATTACCATCGTTAGGGTAATCTTTGTAATCACCACCGTATTTGAAATACACGTTTCCGTTATCATCTGTAGCCTGAAGCCCCTGATCTACAAAATCCCAAATACAACCACCCTGCAGGTATTTATACCCTTCAATTACATCCCAGTAATCCTGGAAATTACCTAAACTGTTGCCCATAGCGTGTGCATATTCAGAGAAAATCCAGGGCTGTGTGCGTGTTTGCGACGCCGCATAATCAAAGGTACCCCATCTCCATGAGCCTGGGTACACAGAACCACTCTTACCTGTGGCATAATTAACCAATTCCCACGGATGAGAATATTGCGGACAGATAATATCGGTATAACTGCGTGTGCCGGCGCGCTCGTATTGCACCAGACGCTCCGGATCGCGCTGACGGATGTAATCGCGCGCCACTTCAAAGCTGGTACCATCTCCGGCTTCATTTCCTAATGACCAGATGATAATGGAAGGATGGTTTTTATCGCGCTCTACCATCCGACGAATCCGATCGACATGAGCCTCGCGCCACTCCAGTTGGTTGGCCAGTGTTTTAGCTGGTTCATAACCCACTCCGTGCGATTCCACATTGGCTTCATCAATAACATACAAGCCGTACTTATTACATAACTCATAAAAGTAGGGATCATTGGGATAGTGTGCCATCCGCACCGTGTTGATGTTATTTTGCTTCATGATTAACACATCCTGTAACATACGCTCTTTGGATACATTACGTCCCGTAACAGGGTCGTGCTCATGACGGTTCACTCCTTTTATATAGACAGGCTGTCCATTAACCAGCAATTCACCTTCTTCCACCTTTACATCACGGAAACCAAAATCGGTGGATACCCGTTCAAGCACATTGCCCTGATCATCTTTTAGCGTCAGAATAGCTTTGTACAAGTATGGATCTTCGGCACTCCACTGACGCGGATTCAAAACCTTTTGTTTTAAATGAACAACACTTTCGTTACCGGGAAAAATCATCACCGTCAGGTGTTCTGCTAAAGGCGATTGTTTGTAGTAATTGCCATTGGCATCCACCAGGTCAAGCTGCAAATGCGTGCGGTACTGAGCTTTTTCTCCATAATTGTGAATGTAAGCCGTAACATTCAATTCTGCGTTTTTATAATCCGCGTCGAAAGTGCTTCGGGCAAAAAAGTCACGGATATGCAATTTTGGTGCAGCCATCAGGTAAACATCCCTAAAAATTCCACTGAACCTGAAGAAATCCTGATCTTCCAGGTAGGAACCATCACTCCAGCGGTATACTTCCGCCGCCAAAAGGTTTTTACCCGGCTTCACATAGTCGGTCACATTGAACTCTGCTGAAGTCATACTTCCCTGACTATATCCTACTTTCTTACCATTAATCCATAAATAGAATGCACTTTTCACACCATTAAAATGGATGAACAGCTCGCGTCCATCCCAGCTCTCATCAACCATGAACTGGTGTCTGTAAGAGCCAACCGGATTGCGCATTTCGAATGAAGTGTAGGCGCTATCCGGCTCCGACATAACGTAGGGAGGATTGTTTTTAAACGGATAAGTTGCATTGGTATAAATCGGCTTTCCATAGCCGTGCAACTGCCAGTTAGACGGTACCGGAATGGTGTTCCATTTAAAATCATCAAAACTGGTCTGATAAAAGTCAACAGGTCGTTCGTCCGGGTGCTTAACCCAGTTGAATTTCCAGTTTCCATTCAACAGCTGTATCCATTGTGAATTTTCTGCTTGCCCACTCAGGGCCTGTTCCCATGTATCAAAAGGATAGAGCGTGGCGTGCGGTTGTTCCTTATTGATCCCGATCACCGCAGGGTTTTCCCAGTCGTGCTGTTGCGCTTCGGTTTGGCCTATCGAAAAACAAAGCACGACTAATAGAGCCGCTAGGTTTCGAAAGGCCATCATTAATTTATTCTCACTATTATTTTTCATACACATGGTTCGCTAATTATTATTTCGCCAAGAATTCTTGGCGGATGGGAGTGAAACAGATTAATTATTGTTCTAATTCCCTAAACCGTTTGAGTGCTTCAAGGAAATAGTAATCAGCATAATTGAGAGGTACATCAATTTCGGCTCCATGAGGAATGCTTCCTACTGAGTGTTTTAATAAAAAGAAATTGTTTTCTCCTAACTTTGCTCTGTAGACCGACGAGGCCAATGATTCCATTATCTTTTTCGCTTTTACAAGATAAAGCTCCCTGTTTTCAGAGAAACCGCTAAGTTCGTACAAGGCAGACGCCGTTATAGCAGCGGCTGAAGCATCGCGCAACTCATTAGGAACATTCGGTGCATTGTAATCCCAAAACGGCACTAAGTCATCCGGTAAACTTGGTGAGCTAAAAATGAAATTAGCTATTTCTTCGGCCACCTTAAGATACCTGGGATCCTTTGTTTCGCGATAACA
Organism: Sunxiuqinia rutila; assembly: GCF_050589705.1. Classification (NCBI taxonomy): domain Bacteria; kingdom Pseudomonadati; phylum Bacteroidota; class Bacteroidia; order Marinilabiliales; family Prolixibacteraceae; genus Sunxiuqinia; species Sunxiuqinia rutila. The sequence continues at coordinate 139,033 of NZ_JBNGOT010000001.1, read as the reverse complement.
CACTGTGTAGCCGTACAAGCCCCAGGCTTGCCCTCTGGCCCAGGCCGAATCATCGGAATACCCCTGCGCGGTATTTTTCTGACGCACATCCCCGGTAATAGTATCATAGTCAACAACATGCCACGAGCTAAAATCCTCCCTGAACTGGTTTATTAAAGTAGTGTTAGCATGCTGTACTGCAATGTTATAAAAAGTGGAATCACCACTCAGGCGCGTGGCATTAAACAACAGTTCGAGGTTCATCATGTTGTCTATAATGACCGGACATTCCCAACCACGCTGCGACATCCATCCGTTTGTGGTATTCCACGATTGTATAACGCCTGCTCCGGGTCTGAATCGGGTTGATAACGACTTAGCTGCCTGGACAATCACGTTGGCATACTTCTCTTTTTTGTTTAATCGGTATGCATTGCCATAACTACATCCGATCATGAAACCCACATCGTGATGCCACTTCAGGTATTGCACACTCTCCAACGATTCAGTTAATTCAGTCCCGTAATCGATCCATTTCTGCTCGCCAGTTAGTTCATACATATACCACATCGTACCAGGAAAAAAGCCACTTGTCCAACATTGCGGATTCACATAGCGGGTAGTCCCATCCTCATTAATTGTTCTTGGATTCAACACCTTATTGGTTTTACGAATTGCATCCAATTGCAATCCGATTTGACCAGATGCAAATTCTATATTCTCTTCTATAAAAGTTTGATTTGCATTTTCCTTCTTACATCCGAAAAAGACTCCTATGGAAATCAAAATAAAAAAAAGCTGTCCCAAAAATCTCATAACACTATTTATAATTATCAATTTCTATTTTTCGCACTTTTCACGACTTTAAACTTAGCAAACCGTCTTTGTGGTTTCTTTCACCATCGTTGCACATCGCTTCAATGCCGTACTTTAGAACGGTCGAACCTATTTCAGAGGCAATACCATATTCCACGATTTTGTAGAACGATTAAAGCCTCCCGGACCATCCATTGTGGCAAAGAACAAGTGCGTAAGTCTTCCCTGCTCAATTAATCCAAAAGGCCTTTCCAGTTGTCCCATTTTAACGGCCTGTCCATCGCTCCAGTTGATGACACGTTCATAGGCCAGAGGCTGATCATCTACCATCCAGTTGATTGCATCAACAGAGTGTGCCATTACACCCGCATGATGATGTCCTGTGATTTCACCGTACTGGTCTTTGGCAATCATATGATACCCATTTTCATCTTTCCAAATGAAAGGATCTTCTATAACACCAAATTTGTCTTTACTAAATACAGGTTCGTCAGAAACCACCTTTAGCGGGCTGTTAATGTCGGGAGCCATGGCCATACCAATGAACATTCTGCTTTGGAAAGGATACTTATCACCATAAGCTCTCGATTTAAACATCAGCACCACACTTCCATCCTCGTTAATCCAAGGCGATGGATTTGAAGTTAGGAAGCTGTAAAAAGAATCGGGTTTTGTGTTTAAAGCAGGTGCATCACGACGCTCCCAGGGTCCATATGGACTTTTAGAGGTAGCAATGCCAATGCGTTTATTGGAACGCGCGACAATCGGATAAGCAGTACCCAGTTTCAATGTATCCGGATTGGTAACATCATCAAAGGGGTGAGTTGATCCGGTGTAAAACATGACGTATAAATCCTTGTAGCGCAATACCCTTGGATTATGGGCAGAGCGCCCGTCCCAATATTGCGCACCCCGGGCACCAAGAGCCACATCGCTAAACTCAAAGGGGCCTTCGGAATTGTCAGAAGTAGCGTGTACAATTTCTGAATCAGTCATCCAGCCTGGATGAAAAGGCAATTTTTTGGGCCAACGGCTAGCATACATGTGATACAAGCCATCGTCGCCTTTCACTACTGAACTCCCCCAAACCCAGTAATCTTCCATCTCAAAACCACCTCCCACAGGAGCCTCGCCAATGCGATCGTACACCAGGTTTGTCCATTCCGGCATTTCGGTTTCTTCATTGGTTTTCGTCCCTGAACATCCCGTCAATAAGAACATGGCGCTAAGGACGAGGATACCAATAGTTGTGATTCTCTCAATTTTCATTGTAACAGTATTAAAAAGCAGTCTGGTACACCAAACCACTTATCCGTTAGATTTACTAAATCTAATTCTGAAACCAATCACCGGTACTTCTTCAATTGGATTATCTGATACCTCAAGTATTAATCCCTCCTTTGATTGTTTCCACTTTATCTTTTTTGATGTTCCCAGCATTTCAACATCTTCAATTTCACTGACTTTACCGGCTACCAGAGCTTTAATGCATACTTCAGAGCTTACAGGGCTGCACACATAGGCATACACATTATTTCCCTTTGATGTAAAGCGAACTTCCGGAAAAATCTGCTTCGATGTTGCATCATTTACAGCATCTTTCATAGTGTTTTTATCATCGTGCTTTTGAAGCGTATGCTCGCTGATTTTATTATCAAGTCGCTCATTAGCCACATGCCACGGCTGTGTACCATAAACTCCTTCTGCATTGAGCTTCATCCATTCACCAATCTTTTCTAAGCTGATAAGCGTCTGCTCCGTCATATCGCCTTTAGCTGTAGGCCCATTATTAAGCAAGAAATTACCTCCTTTACTCACTATTTCGAGCAGCTGACGTACCATTAGCTCCGGGCTTTTGTAAGCTGTATCATACTCTACAAACCCCCAGTTGCGACTCATTGTAATACATGATTCCCAAAGGCTGGTATCTCCTTTTTGTACAATGTTTTGTTCGTGAACGTTGTAATCGCCTTTCCCGTTTCCGATGCGGCTATTGATAATGCATTCGGGCTGAATCGTTAATATAAAATTACGCAGCTCTTCGCTTTCGGCTTCACTGATTAATCCGGGCGTATCGAACCATAAAACGTCAACTTTTCCGTATTGGGTGAGCAGTTCTCGTACCTGAGGTTTAACTTTTCGTTCAAAATACTTGTTAAACACCTTTTTATCCTCATCAGGATAGTCCCAGGTATTACTTCTCCCTCCCTTAACCGGCCAGTTGGTCGGCACATCCGGATCTTGCCAGTCGCGCCCCAGGGAATAATAAAACCCAAGCCTGATGCCATGTTTATGACAAGCAGCAGCCAATTCTTTCATTGGATCTTTTGCATATGGCGTGCAATCTACAATGTCATAATCACTCGAAGGTGAATTATAAAGGGCAAAACCATCATGATGCTTGGCGGTAATAACCAGGTATTTCATCCCGGCATTTTTTGCGGTCAACACCCACTCTTCGGCATTGTAGTTAACCGGGTTAAAGTCGTCAGCAATAGTGGCATACTCTTTCCAGGGAATACGTTCGTAAAGCATAAAATGCTCAAACCCTGTTGCCTTCCTATCTTTCCAATATCCGGCTGTTTTTGAATATAAGCCCCAGTGAATAAACATGCCAAACTTGGCATCCTCCCACCATGTCAGCTTATTACTTATTTCACTCTTATTTTCTTTTGTTCCGCCATCTGTACCCGCATTTACCCAAAAACAAGAATTAAGCACGAAGATGGCCAATGTAATAATCCGTTTCATATAATAGCTGTTTTATAATCCAACAACCGAATTCGAACTGACAACTCGCATCCAGTTTAAAAATTAGAAATGCAGAATTAATCACCTTAGTGTTTCTCTTCACTCACCCCATTGATTTCTGAGATACGCTCCGGACGAAGCGGATCAAACAGGCTAATATTCTGCCCCTCGAAAAATGTAATTAACCAGCCAAGGCGACTATTAAAGCCCTCATAATCTTTGTTTCGTTCCTTGGTCCAGGCTGCTTCAGCCAGTGCCGACAAACGTGGGAATATCATGAACTCAAGTCGTTCGACAGTATGCATGGTTTCCGTCCATACATTGGCCTGAATTCCTTTAACAAAGTCACTTTTATAAAACTGACCACCTGTCATTTCCTCATTGGGGAAAGCATATACGTCTTCAATAGGACAAAATCCCCCCCATCGTCTTCCGTCCTGGTGCGAATCATGCTGCACAAAATCAAAATAAAGCGGTCTGCGAGGACACATAATTGTTGCGTACTCCTTATCAACCGCCGTCTGTAACATTTGTGGCTTATCGTGTCGCCACCACATTACCCAGGTATGCTCGTTTCTTAAACCCGCATTCGTCACTTCGTCCCATCCCATTACTGTTTTCCCAATGCATTTAACCGAATCGGCCATCCGGTTTAAAAAGTAATGCTCTACATCAACCAGGTCTTTCAAGCCCTCTCTTTTCATCAGATCCTGTACTTCAGGAAAACTTGCCCACTGTTGATTACCATAGTGCACTTCATCACCTCCGATATGGATAAATTCAGAAGGGAATAAAACAGCCACTTCCTTAAGGATATTGGTCAGAAACTGGTATGTTCCTTCTTTGCCCGGGTGAAAGGTGAAATCAGGGTTTCTTTCTGAACCACCTCCGCCAAATTCGGGATATGCTCTAACAGCAGCCGTTGCATGACCGGGCATATCTATTTCAGGGATAATTTCGATAAAACGTTCGGCTGCATACTCAATTATTTCTTTAATCTCGTTTTGGGTATAAAACCTGACGGGTGCATTCTTATCCCATTTGGTTCCGGCACCACCCACTTCGGTTAACAAAGGATATTGTTTTATTTCGATACGCCATGCGGGCTCATCTGTCAGGTGCCAGTGAAACTTGTTTAGTTTTTGCAGCGCCATCATGTCCAGTATCTTTTTCACTTCTTCCATACCAAAGAAATGACGAGACTCATCGAGCATAAAACCGCGCCACTCATAGCGTGGACTATCATCTACCACACCACAGGGAATGGATGTATTACCCTTTTGCTGCGCATTAATAAGCAACTGAAGGAGTGACTGCAGCCCGTAAAACGTTCCTTCCGAAGCGTTTGCTTCAATAACAATTTCGTCCGGTTCAATTACCAAACGATAAGCTTCTTTGGCTGTTACTTCGCTTGATCTGACCAGCTTAACCCGCGCGTTTTGTTTCTTTTGACGCACATTGATATTGGCATAGCTCTTGGCCTGTGTCGTAAATACCCTGACTATATCATCGAACCCATCTGCATCTGTTGACACGGTTAACCGATTGGTAAAATCGAAGTGCCCCTTTTTAGCCTCATAATGATTGGGATAAGGAACTATTATTGTGCTATTCTCTTGCGCAAAACCAATTACTACTGCCAAAAAAATAAGCGAAACCATCAGCAAAATACGCTTCTTCATTCTTTTAATTATTTAAATTTCTATTCATACAGGAAACATAGCGACATTGGTTTACCCACCTACCATAATCGCCATAGCACTGCTAGTTTGCAGGCTGAAGACTATTCATCCAATAATTAAAAGTCCGCCCGTATTTATTCATCGATGTTATCTTCAGCACATATTCGGCACATTTAGTGTCAATATACCGGAGCTCATCCAAAACGTATACTGTTCCCATTGGGTTATAAGGCTTGTTGTAATCGTTGCGGTCCTTATCCGGAGCCCACTCGGTATTCACAAACTCCAGGTGAACATAATTCTCGGTATCCATCATATATGGTTCCCAGAACTTCACACAACTTTCGATGGAACTTCCTTTTTTGTTCTGCAACTGATAAAGCGCTGTGGCAGCTGCTTTATCTTTGTACATGCCAGCTGCCTTTAATATACGCGCATAAAAAAGCAGGTTGTATGAATGATAAGCAAACGCATCGCGGTTAACAAAGTCATGAGAAACACCATTTTCCAGAATATTGAGCTCAATGTGACTTTTCAAGTTATCCACAGAGGTATTATAGAGTGTTTCATCGTCTAATATCTGAGAAAAATAAAACAGGAAATTGATTCGTATCGTATTCCAGTTGTTTTCGAGCAGGTTGCCGGTAAAGCTCAATTGCTTATAATAGTCAGCCCGCTTACGTATCCAGCCATCAATTGCGACACGATCCTGCTCACCAATGTGTTGTCTTATTACCGAGTAAGCTTCATACAAAGGAGTTATTAACGATTCACGCGGAGTATGCTCGGTGGGCTCATTAATACTCGCCCATGCTTTTATTAAAGCGGTTGCTTTTTGAAGGTATAAACCGGCTTGTTCACTTTTTTTATCCATGAACATCCAATCAACTGCAATGGCGTAAATATTTTGGGCATTTTCCTTTGCAGTTGCCTGGTTTTCCTGGGTTAATTGTTGTACGGCGTATGGTTCACTTGTCATGGCGGCATTGGCCACTTCTGTAATCCATTTGTTAAACGCGCTCCTCGCTGCACCTGATTCTTCCAGCTCTTTCACCGCGGCATTGTACATCTCCAAATCAGCCACTAAGTTTGACAAGTAAGGCATTACTGCATTGACAATGATGGTATACTTATTATTTGTCACACCATCCTGCGCGGTAACGGTAAATTCAACAGGAGATGAAAAATCCTGTGGACCTTGCGGTGAATAGGTAGCCTTGGCAGACACCTCCAATTCAGGCGTCAAACGGGTTAAATCAGCACCGGCAGGCATTGTTACATATATTGTACTTCCATCTTTTACAATTTCAACAGCCTCGCTAAGCTGAAAAGATACCAGGTTGCACAACTCGCTGTTTGAGATAGTAAAACTCACTGAACTATTGGCAATTGATGTTATCTCTGAACCAGCGATCAGTTGGACCTCTCCTTTAGTCATCTGCGCATCACCCAGCTGAAATTTTTTTGCCAGAACAGTTTGCCCTTTCTGAAAGGTTATCGTCTTTTCAAAATCATTGAAATAATTCGAAATATCTACACCATCACCATCGCTAATGGCAATAGAAATTGGGATATCCAATTTTGCGGGTGTACCATACACCGAGCTAAACACTACTTCGAGACTATCTCCGGAAACAAGACTCTTTTCTTCCAGAGCCATTTTTAAAGGAATCGCAGCAATCGGCTTGTCCTTTTCCAAAATCTCATCTTGACCACATGCAGCGATAAAGCAAGCTGCGATAACTACTACCCATACAAGATATTTCATAATTTCTCTACTTAAAAAAACAACTACACTAGTTATTTCTATTAACAATATTGACTAGCTAACGAATAAACCATCTTATAATCAGTTCGATTCTTATCTGCCCCCATTGAGGATTCACAAACTCCAGATCAATGCTTTCTCATTTATTCTATAAAGTATTCAATAACAAGCTATCCATAACCTTTTCCCGACCAACACAATATTCATGAGTATTTGATCGAATCATAAAGAAATAAGAGTTGGTATCCCTCAAAATACCAACCCTTATAGATAAACATTCTACTTATTACGAACAATTCTAAATCCAATCGACATATGGTTTGGATTAACGCCAAACGCCTTACCGCGTTCCCACAATTCCATCTCACCATCTGTTGGACGAGTCCAATAGGCTCCTCCGCGAGTCACTTTATCAGTACCCGCTTCAGGCCCCATAGGATCTGTAGTTGGGTTTGCTGGATGCTCACCGCCAGACCAATCCCAACACCATTCTCTCACATTACCCAACATATCGTAAATACCTAGCTCGTTGGCTTTAAAGTTTGCACCAGGATGTGGTTCTCCCCAGTTATTATAAACTTTTGTCGCATTAGCTTGTACCCATCCAAGCTCTGTTGCCACATCACCACCTGGATAAATGTATCCAAGAGATTGGTTTCCTCCACGTGCTATGAATTCCCATTCTGCTTCAGTTGGCAAACGGTAACCTTTACCGTTAGGATCATTGATGGTTACAGTTGCTGAAGAAATACGACCAGTTGCCTCAGTCACTACATCTGATATTGTATAATATGGTTCTAAGCCATGCTCAATACTCAGCTTATTAGTAAAGTCACAAGCATCAAACCATGACAAGCAAGTCATAGGAATAGTTGGTCCGGCAGGTTTCCATCTCCAGCCTTGAACACTGGCTCTGTCTTCGCCTAATAAATTACCATACTCTCCCCACGTAATCTCTAAAGTACTTACGAATAGATCTTTAGAAATAGTAGCTTCAAACATAGAGGCTCCTCCGGCTCCCATCGTAAAGGTGCCTCCTTCAACAAATACCATTAGCGGCGTAACTGCTTTTTCAACAATGTTTACGCTATATTCCTGCGTTGTCACTCCATCTTCAGCGGTTACCGTATAAGTGTCTCCCACTTTTTCATATGTGGCTCCATAGGCAACTGTCAGTGAACCGGTCAACTCAGCAGCATTGGTTCCTGTTGGCACATTTACATTGATTACCCGGTTAGCCTGATCGATAACAGCAGGGTAATTACCAAGTATGAATGATTCGATAACAGCTTTATCATTTTTAGCATACTTAACAGAAACGGTGTATCCCTTTTTAGTTTCACCATCTTGCGCTGTAATGGTATACTCAACCGGAGATGAAAAATCCTGCTTACCTTCCGGTGAATATGTTGCATCGAGCGATACTTCCAACACTGGCTCCAAAGCTGTCAGATCAGCACCGTATACCATGTATACCAAAACAGTGCGATCTTCCTGGTTAATCTCGGCCTCTCTGCCATCAAGAAGAAAAGAGTTCAGGTTACACGATGGATTATTGGTAATCGTTAAAGGAATCTTTTCGCTAGTAATAGTGTTCGTTTCACAACTGGCACCCAGCTCCACATTAATTTTAGCCATTTTAAGTTTACTGACTGAATAGTTTTTAGTAAGTGATTTCTCACCTCTTGGAAAAACAACCGTTTCAATAAACCCCAGAAAGTGCTGAGAAGCATCTTCTCCGTTTGCATTGCTTACCGACAGTGTAATTTCAATGTCTTTACCGGCAACAGCGTCTTCCTCAACATCGAAAACAATACTTAGGCTGTCACCCGAAACCAGTACATCATTCTTCACTGTCATTTTTAAGGCAACATCTTCCTTTTCCTGACTATTATGCAATATATCTTCTTTGTTACATCCGTAGATAAAAGCCACTGCAGCAATGGTCAATATCCATATATAGCTTAATTTTTTCTTCATAATTAAACTTTTTAAAATTTTGTAATACAGATACAGAGATAGCTCTGCACCTGTAATTTTTACCAATTTTTACCTGGTTTCAAATTTGGATTAATATTCAACTCACTTTGATTTATCGGATAGAAGTAATATTTATCCTCCCATAGACGAGTGCTATTATCTACTTCTTTTGTGTAGATAAATGAACCATCAACTGCTTTCTCAATCTTCATTGTTTTTATCGCAACGGTAGCATCTCCAATCATCCAGCGTCGAACATCCCAGAAACGGTGATCTTCAAAAGCCAACTCTACCATGCGCTCTTTTCGATACTGAGCGGTAAAATCCTCCAGAGATAAAGCATTTGAAATAACATCGATGGTTAAGCCTTTGCGTGTGCGCACCTTATTAATCGCATCAACAGCTGAAAGCGGCAAGTCAGCATCAGTACCTGACACACCATTGATTTGGCTGGCTGCTTCTGCATAATTCAAATACACTTCCCCTAAACGAAACAGGATCCAAACCATTTTATGCTGTGTGGTACCAACCGGATTAAGGTTGGTGTTTTTCATCGCATATTTTTTCAGGTAATAGCCGGTTGGAGTGGCACCTTTGTTTGGCAAACCATCTTTTCCGCCAAAGAAAATATCCATGGTTTCGTTATAGGCCCATTCCGACTGATTGACCACCACGGTTTGTTGCAGACGCTGATCGCGATTAGCATATGGATTGGCCGGATCGTAAGTAAAGCCAGATTGCATGTCGTAAGCATCGACCAGGTTCTGTGTCGGACAATTACCTGTTTTTCCACCTTCTACTGAAATCGGAAAATTTTCTCGCTCAAACGAGTTTGTTGCACCTTTCATGATATTAGCTATAACTTCAGGGCATTTTGCATGTGTATCGCCTTCTGAGTTCCACAAATCCGAGTACTCGATAGAAGACAAGCTAACACCGTTGGCTTCCATTGTGTTAATGATGGATAACGAAGCCAAGCCAGACGAACGTAACAGATCCAGGTCATAAGTACCATTGTTGTGTAAGGGGCTGGCTGCATATAACAGTACGCGTGCTTCCAAGGCCTTTGCAAACAACCTTGTAACACGACCGGTTTGTTTACTATACTCATTAACATCATAGGTATCGGGCAGATAATCAGAACAAGTATGACTCTCGCTGGCAATCCATTCCAACACTTTTTTGGCATCAGTTTGCGACACACTATTAACTTCCTCCTTGTTAAGCACATCAGTAACCAAAGGCACATTGCCATAGCGTTTAACCAATTCGAAGTAAAAGTAAGCACGCAGGGCTCTTACTTCCCATTTCAGATTTTTAAAGTTGGTATACAATCTTTCATAATCCTCATTGTACAGATACTCTTCAAACTCCTTATCTGCCGCTTTTTCAAGAAAGTTGTTACACACAAAGATGCCCTGGTAAAAATGGCCCCATTGATCATCGACCGTATTAAAAGACGACCAACTGCCATTATAGTATTTATGAATATAACTTGCAGGCCAGGCATACTGCGATTCATCGCAACCAGAAGAACGCATGGCCGATCCAAAATTATCCTGTAAATAAGTGTAACAGTTTAAACCTGCGGAGGTGGCTCGCTGCAGATTACTAAATGCCAACTCTTCATTGAGAGTATCTGTTTCGCTATACTCCAGGAAGTCGTTGCAGGCAGTAAACGTCAACATCACTGCACTAAGCAGTAATACTATTTTGTGTTTATATTTATTTTTCATACTTCAGTCTATTAGAAATTGATCTTCACTCCAAGATTAACAGAACTATACACTGGGAAATTAAGCCCAAAGGCCTCAGCATCACCAACTCTCATTTTATCGATCGAAAACAGGTTATAGCCCCTGGCAAAGACTGTGGCGTTGCCCAGCTTTACACGTTCAACCCATTGTTTTGGCAGTGTATAGTAAATCTCGGCTGTCCTAAGTTTTAGATAGGATAAATCTTGCAACCAAATAGTTGAGGCCACATTATTGTTTTCATTTAGCGCGTTTGTTAAACGTGGGTACAATGCATCCTGATTTGTCTCAGTCCAGCGATTATCGTAATAATGCTGCGATATATTCTTATTATTAACCAACGGACGGTAAATACCATCTGCTTGCATGATGGCACTGTGGTTAGCGGTTCCCTGGAACAGAAGATTGATACCTAGCTTACGATACTCAACATTCAAATCCAATGAAAAATACATTTCGGGTACAATTGAATTATTGCCAATAGCAATTCTATCGTATTGGTCGATAATGCCATTATCATCCTGATCCTTGTATTTTATATCTCCGGGCTGCACTTCTGAGAAAGTTTGAACAGGACTATTATCAATATCAGCCTGATCTTTGAAAAAACCTATCGATTCGTAACCAAAGATCTGACCAACCGGATGTCCGGTAGCCCTGTTAAAATCATTCTTCCATACTTGCTCGTTGTTATTAATTATTTCACTTCTTGTAAAAGTGAAATGTCCCATCGCCGAATATTTAAGGTCACCTTTTGCGCCTGTATATCCTAATCCTAACTCAACGCCTTTGTAAGCATATTCTGCACTGTTCGTCATGCCCGGGGCAATACCAATGACTGATGAAACAATATTCTTGCTTTCAATCAATTGGTCATACTTCTTAATGTCAAACACATCAACACTCACATTCATACCACCGAAGAATGTACCTTCAGCACCAACATTGACACTTCGGGTTTTAGGATAAGTAAGATTAACCACTGGTAAGCTACCGGGCTCAATAGTACCCACTCCCTGGAAGTTTCCAAATAAATAGCTTTTACCTGTTTGATAGTATACTTTGTACAGATCAAAGTTCATGTTATCACTTCCGGTAATACCCCAGGAAGCATTTACTTTCAGGTAATCAATGGACTCGCTGTTTTTAGCAAAGTCTTCTTGCGAAACAACCCATCCGGCAGAAATGGCAGGGAAATAGCCCCACTTTCTACGGGGGTTCAACACGTTAGAAGAGCCAACTGAGAATGTAGCATCCAGCAAATATTTATTATCATAGCCATACGAAGCATACAAGACATTATTTACCCGGTTAAACATTTTGTGCTGCCCGTAACCGGAATAACTCGATATCTCAAAGATATATCCACCACCTACGGTTGACTTGTTAAACATGCGTTTGTAATCGAGCTGTCCCTGACCGGTAAGTTTTCTCCACTGATCGATGGTGCCTGCATTCCACTCCTGAAAGTTGGTCATGCGCTCTCCAATCAGGTTATATTCAAGATCAGTTGGGTTACCATCATTATCAAATACAGGCGTAATTGTCTCTGTTTGGTAAGTTCTATACTTTTTCTCTCTAATAACAGAATAAGAGTCCATACCAAACCTGGCACTAGCATTCAGACCTTTGGTAATCGCATCAAGGTTTTGCTTAATATTTATATTGGCATAAAGAGTACGCGTATGAAACCTTGTAAAACCGGCTGTCGATAATTCAGCAACCGGATTGGTTTTCCAGGTTGTGCTGGCTCCCCAATTACCATTTTCGGTTTTAATTGGAAATGCTCCGGCAGGTGTATTATAAATACTTTTCATCAGGTCCGATTCACTTAGCATTCCCCGGCTGTTCTCCTGTAGCTTACCCAGCATGTTAATTGTCAACAGTGTATTTCTTGATATGTTGACATCTACATTGGTGCGTACATTCAGGTTTGAATATTTGAACTGGTTCGGGATTGAAGGATCAGGCGCGTCGAGCTTAATAAAACTTTCATCAGTATCATAGGCAACCGCCCCATAGAAACGAGTTATGCCATTACCGCCTCTAACTTGTACATTGTAGGAGTTAGAGTGAGCTACATCCTTAAATAGCTCATTGGCCCAGTTTACATTGCTATAAATTCCGGGCTGACTTCCATCTCTGTAGGCATTAAGCTGATACTGGTTGAATTCAGGTGCTAACCCATCATTGGCTAATGCTTCGTTCATGGCACTCGCATAGGTGAAAGCATCAACCATTGGAATAGTTGACTTGGCAAACTTAACCCCATGGTCGTATTTAAGATCAATCTCCATGGTATTGTATTTACCTTTTTTGGTATTTACCAACAAAACACCATTTGCTCCACGCATGCCATAAATAGCTTGCGATGCTGCGTCTTTTAACAAGGTTACTGACTCAATTTCCTCCACGGTCAGTCCATCAAGATCACGTTCGAAACCATCCACCAAGACCAAAGGATGTCCTAAACCGCGATAGTTCAATCTAGCCTGGTTTTCGGCAACCGTTCCACTTTTCTGTAACACACTAAGCCCCAACAACTCGCCAAACAATGCATTGGACGCATTCACTTTTGAGTCGTTCTTCTCCAGATCTTCTGCAAATACAGTATGAGCAGATGCTGCAGTGTTTTTTGTTGCGTTAATTAAATCATAACCACGGTTCACCGGGCTCGTTTCCAAGCCCATAGCAATCACAAGGCTATCCGATAATATTACTGACTTAGAAAAATTATCAGCTGAATTAATAACTGCTTCAGAATTTTCTGTGGCAGCAATAGTATACTCACCATTCCTGTCAGTAGTCGCTTTAACATCAGGATACTGCACCAAATAAATCAATGCTCCTGAAACTGGTTTTCCTTTTGCATCCAACACACGGCCCGTCAGTTCGTCTGCATTGGCATACTTTTGAACTGCAAATACAAGGAAAAGCCCAATAATAAATTTAAAATATCTTGTCTTCATAAATTCAACTTTTTACTGCTTACCAGCCTGGGTTTTGAGTTAAACCATAGCTCTTATTTAATTCAGTTGTTGGGAAAGCTGACAAATACCATTTAGGCTCCCACATCGACCCGTGTGCATCTTTATTGATAGCAGTTTCGGCATCACCAGGATAAATTTTAATAATTTGTTCTTTACCAGACTCGCCATCCTGAACAAAGCGCTTTCTTATCTGGAATTCATTAAATACAAATGAGACATTATCATCTACTATTGTACTGTCATCTTTTTTATATCTCCATATTAATAAGCCAGACAAACGCTTTTTGAAGTCTTCGGCACAACGCCAGCGGATTAAATCGTAGAAACGTACATCCTCAAGCGCTAATTCACATTTTCTTTCTCTCAAGATTTCTTTTAATAAAAACTCATCAGCTGGTGCCGCCACACTGAAATCAGGATGTGTTACATCAATGGCACTTCGTGTTGGATTGGCTTCCAACAAGCCCTTAAGTCCAACGCGGGCACGCACTGCATCCACCCATGGATAAGCTTCACCTGAACGGCCAACCATTGTCAGTGCCTCTGCATAGCTTAGATAAATCTCAGCTATTCGTAATTCAGGCCAATGGATTGTACGACCATCATATTCTCCAGCAAAGTCAAGCGTGAACTTATAATTTGTAAAGCCTGATGCCGCCAACCCTTTGTCCGTCTTAACCTGCGATCCATCTTCTTTATCGCCACGGTGAGATCCCCCCATATACCCTTCAAACAATCTCCCGTTATGGTAGGTCTTACCGGTTATGTTACTTACTTCATACAGGCGAGGGTCGCGATCAGCGAAAGGATCAACATATGTACCATTGTCCAAGGCCATCTGCTGTTCCGCGTTGGTCCTTTTCCATGGCATATCTGCTTCCAGGAAAGGTGTTCCATCTGCTTTTGGATAGGCATTCAATCCGGTTAATGTCGGTAACATACCATTCCAACGTACCCATATGGTTGGGAAATAATAATAATCCCATTTAGAAGGTGATTTATCAGCTCTTCGCACTGAGATAAGCATTCCGGGGTTACTTCTGTTGTAATAGCCTTCGCGATAGCCTTCACGATATGATTGCAGATCAGTACCTGTAGGCTGATTCAGGTAGTATGTACCTGTGTTTGGCGCAATACCTCCATTAAGTGTAAAGAAATCTTCGCAAGCCTTCACCACATCTTGCCAGCGACTGGCATCATAACTACCATAGGTTGTTTGCAAGTTGCTAACCGATTCGTTTCCAGATGTATTCCAAGTATCTGAAGAATTAAACAACGGACTAGCAGCAAACAGCAACACCCTTACCTTTAATCCCTTTGCTCCAGCAGCTGTAAATCTGCCCGCCCATGCTCCTATCTCATCATTACTCAACTGCCAGGGAAGAGCACTTGCCGCTTCATCACACAAATTGGTAATAAAACTTACAGTTTCCTCTACGGTAGCACGTTCAATATTAGTATCATCAGCAGGCTGATATGCCTTTTTCAACAATGGTAGACCTCCAAAATGACGAAACATATTCGCATAATGGCTTGCGATTATCATCTTGGCCTCTCCAACTAGCCTTTCTTTCTCTCCTTGCTCGAAATTTGGTACTTTATCAACATTTTCAATAAAAGTATAGGCATAACGTATTCCTTTCCATCTCTCGGGTTTTGTATAATATCCTTTTGAGTCATTATATTCCCTTGATGGATTCATTTGACCAGAATAATAAACCGATGTTCCACGCGACTGATTCAAAAAACTCTCGTAATCATCTCCTAAAGAGTTTAATCCTTCCAGATTATGAAAATAGGTAGTCCTATCGGTTAAGCCATAATACAGTGTAGCATATGCATTCCATAGCACACCTTTAGCACTAACCGCATCACTAAATACGGTATCAATCGAAATATCTCCACTGGGTTTTTTTACCAGAAAGTCATCTCCTACTTCAAATTCATCAACACACGATGTTGCAAACAAGCCGGCAACAATGGCACCAACAAACAGCAATCTATATATTATTGTTTTCATTTTACAAACATTTTTATCTGTTAATTACTACCTAGAAACTAAGGTTAACCCCAAGGTTGTATACAGCCATTACCGGATAAGCAGGATTTAGTGCTGTTGTGCGAGATTCCGGATCCAGTACTTTCAATTTATCAAATGTCAACACATTTTGTCCGGCAACGAAAACGTTAAACTTACTAATCCCCAGACCCTTTATAAACTGAGACTGAATATCATAACCTATACGGAAGTTCTTCAATCTGATATAGCTGGCATCTCGAATCCAAAGATCAGAGACCATGCTATTATTTGGCAATGAACTCATTGAAGCACGTGGCAACGTAGCTGTCTCTGCTGTCTCTGGTGTCCATCGGTTATCAAACTGCTCTTGCATTAATGAGCGGTTACCTGTAGGTCCTAGTGGCTCGCGGTAGGCACCTGCCAACACACGTGAAACACCGGTAGCACCATTCCATTGCATGGAAAAGGATAAGTTTTTCCACTCAAAACCCATATTTAAACCTGCTGTAAAGCGTGGGTTGTTTGTGTTACCAATAGCAACCATATCATTGCTATCAATAGCGCCATCACCATTAATATCCTCATACACACAGTCTCCTTCTGCTATAGAAGGCTGCACTTCTTTAGCATCTACTCCGTTGTTATTAAGCATACCTTCCTGGTAGAATCCAATAAATTTATATCCGAATGGTTGACCCTCCTCATATCCTGTGCGCAAGGTCCAAGGATTTTCAGGATTTGGTACCTCGTCCATAAAGGTAACAATGCGCTTAGCATATGAACCATTAAAAGATACATTGTAAGAAACCTCATTAACACGTGATTTCCAACCGATATTAAATTCCCATCCGGTGATCTCTCTTGACCCCATGTTGACCTCTGGTGGTGTAAAGGCTACAAAAGTTGGGTAAGTCTGACGAGCAATTAAGATATCATCGCGTTCTTCATTAAAGTAATCTAAATAAATAGATAATTTACTGTCTAAGAATCGCATATCTACCCCGTAATTCTGCTTATGAGCCGTTTCCCATGTAGTAAATTCATCATGAATTTTACCTTCATTGTAACCACCATACCACGTTCCCCCTGATACATCTCCAAATCGATAGCCACCAGATGAAGTCCATGAATTAGGAACGTATCCAAATCGATATCTGTAATCATTGTATCGCCGGTCTTTACCAACAATACCATATGAAGCACGTAGTTTCAGGTAATTAATAATATTATTATCTTTCAGAAAGTCTTCTTCAGTTACAGTCCAACCAACAGAAACAGAAGGGAACGTTCCATAACGGCGATCGCGGTGAAAGTTCTCAGAACCGTTATACCCCACACTTAAATCGACCATGTAACGGGTGTCGTAATCGTAAGTAATACGTCCTACCAAGCCCACATAACCAGCCGGCAAATCCTGATTAACAGCATTTGCAGGATAATAAATACGCCTGGCATTATACATAGCTAAGGCCGATAGATTATGCCCACCAAAGCTTCGTTTAAAGTTTAGGGCTGCTTCGGTATAAAAATCACGCCCTTTACCAACACCAGTGTTGAACTCGGTTTGTCCATCATCTCCATCTTTAATCAGAATAACTTCTTCGCCTTCCTCTTCAGTATATGGCACATCTTGCAGCCATGGAATATCTTTTCGTAACCAAGGTGTGTATTTAGGACGTTGTGTCTTAAAGGTCTTCCACTGCTCATACGCACTATTATAAGAACCTTTCACACTTAATTCCAAACCCTTAGTGACAAAGTCAAGCCTCTGCTTCAGATTAAAATCGAGATTTAGTACGTTTTTAGACCTAGACGTTGTACCAAGTCCTGCAAATCCCATAGCATGACCTGCAAGAGGAACATACAAATCTTGGTTACCTATAATCACCTTACCATCAATGATACCAGCGCCACCAATTGGGTTCGCTTCTTTAAATGAACGAAAAAATTCACCTCCTTTATAGGCATTGGGTTCGTTGCGATTTTCAAGACGGGCACCAATATTTACTGACATGGTAGTGCTCGATGTAATTTCAAAATCGAGGTTGCTTCTCAAATTGTAACGTCGGTAGGTAAAGTTCCCGTTAGATTCAAGCTCATCATTTCCATTAAAAATACCATCCTGACTAAGCATTCCCATAGAGGTAAAGTATTTAACTCTTTTTGAGCCTCCACTTACATTCATATTATGCTGATGCTGAATTGCATAATCATCAAAAAACATCTCCTGCCAATCTGTATCGGGATATAATAATGCATTTCTGTTAGGATCATCATATTGAGCCAATGTTTCCTCAGAATAGGTAGGTGACTGCCCATCATTTGAGTTGGCTTCATTCACATAAGTCATAAAGTCTCTGGCATTCACATATTTACCTAAGCTGGTTGGTACCTGTGCCCCAACTGACGAGTTTACATGAATTTTAGCAGACCCTCCCTGCCCTCGTCGGGTGGTTATTAAAATCACCCCGTTGGCTCCTCGCACTCCAAACACAGCTGTTGAAGATGCATCTTTTAATACAGTTACATTGGCAATTTCGTTCGGATCAATTTGAGAGAATGATCTTTCAACACCATCCACTAACACTAAGGGATTCGCTTCACCACGGATATAAATTTGCGCGGCATCTGAACCTGGCTGACCTGAATACTGTACAGCCGACACTCCCGTCATGTTACCAGCCAGCATATTGCTAACCGAAGCGACAGGCATTCTTCCCAACTCTTCAGTATCCATTGACGAGATAGCGCCCGTGATAGTCACTTTCTTTTGAGTACCATACGCGATAACAGCTACTTCGTCAAGCGCTGTTACTGAACTAACCAGGACACAATTGATAACCATTTGATCACCAATTACAACCTCCTTCGTTTCCATTCCG
Source organism: Sunxiuqinia rutila (assembly GCF_050589705.1). NCBI lineage: Bacteria > Pseudomonadati > Bacteroidota > Bacteroidia > Marinilabiliales > Prolixibacteraceae > Sunxiuqinia > Sunxiuqinia rutila. Next base: position 120,411 of record NZ_JBNGOT010000001.1, on the reverse strand, counting down.
ATAAATGAGAAAACTAAAACACCACCGTTCTCCGGAACTTTAAGCTGATAACTACCGTCTGGTTGAGTTACCGTACCGGTAGTTGTGCCCTTTAAAAACACAGTTACACCTGGCAGTGTTAGCCCTTGCCCATCTTTAACTACACCTGTCATTACCCGGCTAGGCTCTTGAAAAACTGTTCTATCAGTCTGACTTCCTGACTCCCTGAAACCATCACCGCTAGAATAATTGGCTATTGCTGATGTATGGAACAAACTCCATCCCAGAAACAGCAAGCTAAACTTCAATTTATTGGAAACAAACTTTTTTAGTCGAAACCAATAAACAATTTTGTTTTTTTTCATAAATGGTTAATTAGAATTATACTTTAAAAAATGAAAACTAAACACCGCTTTACTTCCGCTAAGTTTCCATTCTTTAATTTCAAACATATATGAAGCGCTCCCAAGACTTTTGCACTTGTGAGTTTAGTTTTGAGACACATGCTGCATGTTTTCACTATTGTTTCACAGTTGCAACATCCTCGACAGCGGCATTTAACTTTTTTTAGAATTTCTAAGCTTTAATAAGATTCTTCTTATTGCCATTAAGTTTTTTCGGTGCTCACCGAAAAAACGGAGCCTATTACCAAGTTTAGAAACGCCCCTAGAGAACACATTGGCACAGGCATAGATAATGAAAGAACAGCAGGCTGTTTTGGGTTATTAAATCGGTGAGACTGACGGAGAGGGAACTCATGGGCTATATGTCCCGTACCTTGGTGCGAATAAAACAATGATTATCCAATGGGATACCTTGCCAGCTTGCTGCGAGCAGTCTCATTAATAAAGGTACCTCGTGTCAGAAAGCCAAAAGACCAGACAATATACCTACAAGAAAAACACTGGTAATGAAAATGAAAAATCCCCACGATCATTGATCGTGAGGATTGGAAGTAGTTCTATGTTTTTTGCAGTTATCTTCTTAAAAGCAAGCGCTTATTCAATGCTTCAACTATAAAAACACCACTTCTTTCGTTTCGCCAGATTTCATATCAACCGGCATCTCCTTTGATTGATATACCAAAGAAACCTGTCCATCCCTGAAAGCTTTTACCTGCACTTTTGTGATTTTACCTTCCGACCAGGTCATACCTAATTCATAGTTTCCCCTTGCCCTGAGTCCACTAACTGTACCCTCCTGCCATTGTTGAGGCAATGCGGGCAACAAGCGAATGATACCTGGCTCATGCGACTGCAACAACATTTCAGCCATTCCGGCCGTAACGCCCAGGTTGCCATCTATCTGAAAAATACGTGGCGGATGCAAATCAAACAGATTATTGGTCATTTGCTCTTTTAGCAGTGCATTGATGTGTTTATACGATTCATCGCCATCCAACAGGCGCGCATAAAAATTAACCATCCAGGCACGGCTCCAACCTGTTTGTCCGCCACCAAATGACAGCCGCCTCTCTATCGTTTTCCGCGCAGCAGCAAATAATTCCGGCTTCGAAGGATTTATTTGAGTAGATGGATACAAGCCATAGAGGTGTGAGATATGTCTATGCCCAGGCTGAGCTTCTTCGTAATCCTGAATCCATTCCATGATGGTACCATTGGCGCCAATGTTAATCTCAGGCAGCTTAAGCAGTACTGACTTTATCTCTGCGGTGAGATTTGATTCTCCAAGTAACTGCTCTGCTTCCAAACAACTGTTTAGTACATCACGAATGATCTGAATATCTACAGAAGAAGCCACTGTGTTAGACAATACCTTCCCAGTTTCGGGATCTATATATTCATTCTCAGGCGAATAAGATGGAGCTGTTACCAACACCCCGTTTTCGTCCTCCTGAAGAAAGTCCATGATAAAACGAGCCGACCCTTTTAGCATTGGATAAACGGTTTCGCGTAAATACTGCTCGTCACGGGTAAACTGATAATGCCTCCACAATGTCTGTGTCATCCAGGCTCCTGCCAAAGGAAAGCTATAACCGACACTTATCTGATAAAAAGCATTTGAAGCAGAAGGTGTGGTCCGTCCGAACACATTACTGCTTGCATGAAACATCCATCCTTCAGAACCAATGAATTCGCGGGCTGTTTCTTTCCCATTAACCGCCAGTCGGGTTAAGTATTCAGATAACGGCCTGACAGTTTCAGGGAGATTGCAAACATCAGCCGGCCAGTAATTCATTTGTAAATTAATATTCATATGGTAATCCGACTCCCAGGCCGCCCACATATCCTTGTTCCAAATCCCCTGGAGGTTAGCTGGCAAGTTGGCTTTGCCTGCCGAACTGGTTATTAACATGTATCGTCCGTATTGAAATAATAATTGCTGCAAATACACGTCGTCGCCCCCAGCTTTTAATGCATCCAGGCGCTTGTCTGTAGGAATGGTGTCCACTACCATCTTGGCCAGATCCAGGTTCACGCGCTTATATAATTCGGAATGAACTTTCACATGGGCTTCTTTCAATTCGGCATACGTGAATGTCTCAGCCTTTTCAATGTCCTCTGCAACTTTTTCAGAGGCATCAATGGATTCGTCAAAATTAAGCCCGGCCAAATTGTAATTAGTGGCGGCACCAAACAGAATAGTAAATGAGGAAACCTCCTTTATCTGACAGGCCTCATCGTTTCGCACAATTTCAGCACCATCGGTAATTATTTTGGCACGGCCTGCAAATTTCATGTGGTAGCCACCTTTTCCGGACCCTCCAATATTATCATCATAACCGTCAGGATCATCAAAAATCTGCCCTTGAATAACAACACCGTCCGCTACAGCCTTTGTTCGCACATCTTTTTTACGGTTAAACGCCACTTCGGCATTCACTTTCTGACCGTCCAGACTTTTAAAATGATAAACCAACACATCGTGCTCCATGGATACAAAGGTTTCCCTACGGAAGCGTTTTCCCCCTACTTCATACTCTACAGTGGCAACGCCTGTGTTCAAGTCAATTTCCCGGCGATAATTCTGCCCGTCAGAGTGATCAAAGCCGATATACAGGTCACCAAATGGTTCGTATGATCTAAAGCCGGTTGGGCTGGTAACTAAATACTTACTCGCATATCCATATGCTTGTTCAAACTTCCCCTCCAAGTTTAGTTTTTGAAAGTGCTTATAGTGTTTCTGGACATCCTCCGGATAGGGTTGTTCAGGGCATCCGGCCCACAAACTTTCCTCATTGAGCTGCAAATGCTCGCGATTTATACCCCCATTTACCATAGCACCTATGCGCCCGTTACCAATTGGCAAGGCCTCAAACCACTCTTTTGCCGGCTGCTTGTACCAAAGCTTTTCAGTAAAATCCTGTGGTTGTTCACAAGCCACTAATACCAATACACCCAAGGCAAACAGCAATACTCTCCTCTTCATCTATTTAATTATTAACCTGTAAATTAATGTAAACCGTATCTATTAATTCCTTTCCCGCTTTGGCGATTATTTCGTTCATGCCAGGCTTTAAGGTCACATCGAAATAGAAGCGTGCATAATCACCGGTGGCTGTACCTACTTTCGTTCCATTTACCCATAGCTCCACTCGCTTTTGATTGGAATACACTTTAATGGTTTGTGCTGCTTTTGTCCGATTCACGATGCGTCGTTCGGCCACGTAAACCATTGGTTCGGTCTGGTTCCAGTTAGCTTTATAAAAGTAGAAAGCGTCTTTTCTATCTTTCCGGTCAAAAGTCACCAAGCCTTTGTCATTCTTCCCCGGCACTTCCCCTTCGGTGCGATGCGCTCCTCCAAAATCAAACAGATTCCAAATGAATGTTCCCCATAGGAAAGGGCGTTGATCGATAGCTACCCAATGGCCTTCGTGAAAATGCGTTTGCCAGTTTTCCGGGTGCCAGAAACTATTGGGAGCAGGCTGAATCAGTTCTTCCTGCTGATGATACAAGCTCGCTCCTGCACCGTATTCACTTACTCCAATAGGTGTTGAAGGCATTTGCTTGTGTTGATTATCGGCCCAGGCTCCAATAGAAGAGGGGTTTCCGCCGTACCAGCCATAATACTTGTTCCAGGCAATAATGTCTGTAATTGTATTTAAAGCACCTCCCTGGTTACTTGCAGCCACAGTTATTCGCGACGGATCCTCGGAATGAGAGAGTTCATGCAGCTCCTTTACATACTCAACAGGATTATCTCCTTGTTCCTTCAGCTCATTAAACAAACCCCACATAACAATCGAAGGATGGTTGATTTGCTGACGTATCATCTCCAGCAGTTGCTGCTTACCATTTTCTTTAAAAGAAGCCTGATTTACAAATCCTTTGTCGCGATACCCACCTGGACCTACAAAAGGAATTTCACTCCAAACAATAAAACCTTTCTCATCTAACAAGCGGTACACTTGCGGATCTTGCGGATAATGAGACAAGCGCACTGCATTGGCTCCGATCTCTTCCATAATGGCGATGTCTTCGGCATGGTGCAGGTACGAAACGGCATTTCCCAGCTCTGGTCTGTCCTGATGCCGACACACACCTTTTAGCTGTAAATGCTCACCATTCAAAAAGAAGCCCTTATCTGGATCAACATGAAAAAAGCGCAAACCCAATGGTTGAACAACCTCATCCACAACATTTCCCTGCTTAATCAACTGTGTTCGCACAGTGTACAAATAGGGATCTTTTCGCCCATTCCAAAGGCGCGGTTCCTGCATCTCGAAAGGAATAGCTACCTCACCAGTTTGGTTCTTATCCGGAGACACGGAAACAGACTTATCGAGTATGATTTTACCGCTATGATCTTCAACCATTAAACGCACAACAGACTCTGAATACCCCAATGTTTTAACAACTGCATTTACCCGGGCTTTGCTTGATGACACTTCCTGCTGATGAAGGTAAACTCCTTTAGAGCCATAGTCCAGCAACGATATAAGATCGGTATCGGTTATATACAGTTCTACATCGCGGTATATGCCGCCGTACATATTAAAATCGCCTAACAAAGGCATGATATCCAGTTGCGGCGCATTATTGACACGAATCCAAAGCATATTATCTTCGCCATAATTGACAAAATCAGTTATTTCAAATGCAAAAGCAGTGTAACCACCACGATGCTCGCCTACATGTTTACCGTTGATAAACACATTGGCCACCGTATTGACCCCGAGAAAACGAACAAACAATCGCTTTCCTTTCCAGCTTTCTTCCACTTTAAGTGTCCGCTCGTAATTACCTAGTCCCCGATAATAATCAACATTGCCTCCCAATGCATCTTTGGTATTCCACGTGTGAGGCAGATTTATTTCTGTAAATACATTTTTTCGCACTTCATATCCATAGGTGAAACGCCACTTGTCATTAATCACCATCTGCTCTCGTTGTCCTGATGCTATTGTTATAAAACCAACAATTAACAACAGTAATAAAAAAGATTTCTTCATATCTTGTTGTGTTTATTTTTCTCTTACAGGGTCCTAAATAAAGACAAGAATTTCTTGCATACATTCAATTGTCATCTCTGCAACTTCTTTATTTTGCTCTTTTTTCATCTTTAAGAATATTAACATAAGACCATCTAGACAGATACGCGACAAACGCGGATCCAGATATCTGACTTCAACGCAATCAAAATCAACCTGACTTGTATCATTCTAAGAATACTCCTATTTATCTCAGCTATTGGTCATGTCAGACCCCTCGTCCAACGTTCTTCCTTTCAAATATAAATACACCATCAAACGAACTCTGTCACACATATTGCATATTCTTTCAAGCATTGTTCGCTAATGAGATAAATGCGGTTGCCTTGCAACATATATATTAGTTCTTGTAGTTAAATTCAGCTATTTTTGCAACAAACATTTGCATATGAAGATCGTACTCATAACATTTTTGCTTTGTTTTTTTGGGCACGAAATGAATGGCAGTAATACTGATTTTACATTTCGTCGCATTTCTCCTCTTGGTGGATTTTCATCCGAATCGGTTAATGCAATTATTCAAGATCAAAATGATTTTATATGGGTAGCAACCAATTATGGGCTACTCAAATACAGTATGCGGGACGAAAACAAGTTCAGCAACGAAGAAAAGAAAAGTGACTGCCTTAAAAATGGTGCGATTAATTCCTTAGCCATTGACCGTGACGGACGAATATGGGTAGCAATCAGTGATAAAATATGCGTAATGGACAAAGCTACTCAGCTTTTTAGTCAATTTCATTATAATGATAAAGATGGCATCGTTAAAAACAAATATATACATCATATAGCGAGTGATAATGAAGGAAATATATGGATAGCAGATCAGGCTGGTATGGGCCGGCTTAATGCTGACAACGGCTATCTTGAACGTCTGGCCTTCGACAACGATGAAAAGCCTGTATACTTCTATTTTGATGTAAACAATAATGTATGGATTGGCACTCAGGAAGGGAGTGTTTATAAAGCAAAACTCACAGACCTAAAGCCAGAATTATTTATCCCTGCCCAGGGAAATAAGGTAACTTCCATATACAGAGACAATCACAACATTTGGATAGGCTATATAAAAAATGGTCTCATCTTGTATTCAATGGATGGCACCCAAACCAAGAAGTTTGATTTTAATAAAGCGATGGGGGTCGATTATGATAGCTGGGATATTCGTAAAGTCATCAAGGATCGAAGTGGTACATTCTGGATAGCAACCTACTATGGCCTGTTTATCCAGCAACCAGGACAGCAGCTATTATGGATTGACAGTGACAAGAATGAAGGACTGCCCAACTCCTCTATCTTTGAACTGTTTGAAGACAAACAAAATGGAATCTGGATCGGAACATGGGCCGGTGGCATTAGTTATTATCACTATGCCAATAATCAGTTTATCAACTATTCACATTCTAAAGATCCATCATCTATCAGTAATAATATGGTCAGTTGTTTTGCTCAGGATAGCAATGGAAAAATATTTGTTGGAACCGAAAGGGGAGGGCTCAACAGCTTTGATAAGCAACAAGGCACCTTTACAACAGTACCTCTCTCCAACGACCAAAATACCTACAATATTAAATACCAATGTTTTGATAGCTTCGACGGGCACTGGGTAGCAACAAAAGCAAACGGACTTTGGCATAAACCAGCGGGCTACAGCTCTTATACGCATTTTGATGCCGGTCCGGAAGATGGGAAGCATATTTCTTTCAATGAAGTTTATTCGCTTTTCCCGGTTGATTCAGGAGTATGGATAGGTACACACGGGGGAGGTCTCAACTTCTACCATCACAAAACCAAGAAAATTTCTTTTCAATCGTCAATATTCCCCAACGAAATACCAAACAACTCGCCGTTCATTAAATCCATCATTGTGGATTCCAACTCAAATATCTGGATAGGAACCGTGAGCGATATCAGGTGCATTCCGCTTAAACCTAATACTCCTATTAAAAAAAATGCACAAGCCGGGTTAAACAGATTAATCTACTCCATTACAGAACTCAAGAACGGAACAATCTGGATAGGAACTAAAACGGATCTCATTATTTATAATCCAAAAGATGACAAGTTTACCAGTTTCAATGCCAACAATCTATTAAACAACAATGCCGTTTATGGCGTTTTAGAAGACTTCAATCAACACATCTGGATTACAACCAATAATGGTCTGGTATTGTATAAACCAGAACACCAAACCGCAAGGCATTTTAAGACCTCAGACGGAATACAAGGCCTTTGGTTTAATCCACAATCGATATTTAAAGACCAAGATAACTTATTGTACTTTGGAGGCACTAATGGTTTCACTACTGTAAATACAGATAACATAAAAATTAATACCCGACCACCAAAGGTAATTATAAGCGATGCCATCATTAATAATGAGAAGCACTGCAATCTTTTCTATACCAACATGGACTCCGTTACCAATCAACTACGTCTTAAACCAAATGAAACCACCCTCCGCTTTAAATTCACTTCGGACAATTACTTATTACCCGAAAAAAACCGCTTCCAGTACCGGCTGGTCAATTTCTATGATGAGTGGATTGAAGCAGGCCAGGAGGCTTCAGCCATGTTCACCAACCTGAAATGGGGCTCATACATATTTGAAGTAAAAAGCTGTAATAATGATGGCATATGGTGCTTGGAGCCTGCACGTATACACATAACCATAACCAAACCGCTTTATGCAACAAACACAGCCTATATTACTTATTTACTACTTGTTGGCTCCATCCTGTTTTTCTTAATAAGAATATTAAAGGCACGGACAAAACTGAGAAATGACATCATTATACAGAAAATACAACACCAACAGGAAGAGGATATCAATGAACTGAAGCTAAGCTTTTTTACCAACGTATCGCATGAATTCAAGACCCCTCTGTCACTTATTTCAGGGCCTACCAAATCATTAATCGAAGCTGATAACTTAACAGATTCTCAGAGAGAGATGGTAGATATTATTCAGCGCAACTCAAAGCGGTTACTTATACTGATTAATCAAATCATTGACTTTCGTAAATTGGAAGAAGGAAAAGAGAAATTAAACCTTTTGACCGATGATGTCATTGGTTTTCTTAAAGAGCGAAGCTTGCATTTTTCTTTTGACATCCAATCGAAGTCCATTTCTTTTACGGAAAGCTACCCGGATAAACACATTAAAATGGAGTTTGATCCTGAAAAGCTAGATTACATTATTTTTAATTTGCTTTCGAACTCCTTTAAGTTCACAACCAACAACAAAAAAATTAGTCTTTCATTAAAAAAAGGTAAACACCAACCTCCAAAGGATGAGTATCAAAACCACACCAGTTTTGGCGAACTCCACACCGACGAAACTATATCTATTTTAATAGAAGATGAAGGTCCGGGAATAGATGCGCAAGACCTCAGGAAAGTATTCGACCGCTTTGAACAAGGCAAAGACTTACGCAAAAACAGTTCAGGCATTGGCCTTTCATTGTGTCGCGACTTTACGCTTATGCACAAAGGCTGCCTGCATGCATACAGCACACCGGGCAAAGGCAGCTGTTTTGTCGTTCAGCTACCGCTAAAGCAAGAGGGTGAAAACATATATTTTGAATCCTATAGCACAACTATTTCTCAGGATTTAGTAATTCATGAAGCTAAAGAAAAAAGTCAAAAATCAAATGCTATGGTTCTGATTGTGGAAGATAATCCGGACTTAAGAACATATATAAGCTCCGTACTAAAGCCACAGTACCAGACAAAAACAGCAGAAAATGGGAAAATTGCACTGGATATACTTCAATCAACAGCAGTGGATATAATTGTTTCGGATGTTATGATGCCTGAAATAGACGGATTCAAACTTTGCGCTAAAATAAAAAGCGACATGGCCACTTCTCATATACCGGTCATTCTCTTAACAGCCCTTTCATCAACAGAGAATCAGATTACAGGAATGCAATTGGGTGCTGATTCCTTTCTACCAAAACCGTTTGACGACGAGCTGTTACTAACTCAAATAAGCAACCTACTGGGACAGCGTGCTAAGCTTCGCAAATATTTTGGTCCTAAAATACCGGCTACTGAATCATCCGAGATGAATGGACTCGATAATTACTTCCTAAAAAAACTAAACAATATCATTGAAGAACACCTAAATAACGAAAAATTCGATATTGAGCTACTGACAAGTCTGATTGGCATTAGTCGCTCCCAACTGCATCGTAAGCTTAAAAATCTGACCGGCTATTCAACTTCTGAATACATTCGTATATATCGCTTGGAAAAAGCCATTAATTTACTTAAAACAAATCAATACAACATTGATGAAGCAGCTCATATAGTTGGGTTCTCTACTCACTCTTATTTTACCAGAAGTTTCAGAAAGCATTACAACCAAACACCCAAAGAGTACATAGCCAAACTAAACCAGATAGAAGATGATAGCTAGTCAATTCTCAAAACAAAACAAACCATTGATTGTCAGCAGGATTAATGAATGAAAATTCGTGATTTCAAGGTGTTAAATTGCAAGATTATTAGTATATCAGGGAAAAACCTTGCAGAAATTATGAAAGGGAGATTGCCTAATCAAGATCAAAAAAATTTATTCCGTCCCATACTCAAAGACATCATTAATCCTAAGCACGAACTGACAATATTTTGAAGAAAGCTTCAGTCCACTCTACTCTCATACAGGGCAGCCTAGGTGCCTATACGAACGATGGTTGGCTTACTTTTGTTAAAAAGGATTTACAACTCAGGAGATGAAACAGTCATGGCGCAATGGGTTCAGAATCGTTACTTACAATACTTTTGTGGGGAAGCAAAGTTTTAGTAGGAAGCACCGTGTGATCCATCTGACATGGTTCACTTCCGCAAACGCATTGCATGACAAGGGGCAGAAAAAATATTAGAGGCTTCCATTCGAACCAAAAGAGATGAGATTAAAGGCAGCAATGATGCACTGATTAAAACAAATAACAAACAATCAATCCCTCACGTAAGAATATCATATTTACTATTGCATTTGTCCCATTTAATAATGCCCCTCATGAGAGAGAAATGGACAGAGAGAAGACTTCATGATAAAGCGTTAATGTACCAACATCGAAATGACTTCAAAAAAGGCTCACCTAAAGCATATGATCGTGCACGGAAGTTGAAGTTACTGGATCAGATTTGCGGTCATATGGAAAAACAGAGAAAATCCTGGTCCGAAGAGAAAATCCAAAAAGAAGCTAACAAATACAATAGGCGTATTGATTTCCAAAAACAATCTTCAAAAGCCTATGATGCTGCAAGACATCACGGAATACTGGACAAGGTTTGTTGTCACATGATTCCGGAGCGAATTCAATGGAATACAGAACTAGCAAGAAACGAGGCCTTAAAATATGAATCAAAAGTCGAGTTTAAGAAAAATAGCTTGCAGGCATACCGTTATGCATGCAAAAATGGAATCATGAGAATGATTACTTCTCACATGAAGAACAAACGTAAAGAATGGAATGCAATTACTATCTCTAAAGAAGCATTAAAATACCGAACTTTAGGCGAATTTCAATCCAGCAATAGATCAGCCTATCAAGCAGCAAGAAATAAAAACATATTAGAAGAGGTCTGCTCACACATGAAAAAAGTTGCCAACCTAAAAGAGAGAAGTATCTATGTAATCTTCTTTCCTATTAAAAACTCATTCTACGTAGGTCTCACTTACAATTTTTCAAAACGGATCGCAATGCATAAAAACAACAGCTCAAACCAAGCAGTTCGAGAGCTAATGGCCCGGCATACTCCTTTCAAAGCAATTGAAATAATTAAAAATGTTCCAATGAACAAAGCAGGAAAACTTGAAGAGAAGTATCGAAAAGAATTCATAAATGAAGGCTACATTTGTTTAAACAAGAACAAAACAGGAGCATTGGGAGGTGCTAGAAGATTCTGGACGCCTAAAAAGATAGCTAAAGAAGCACAAAAATATACTATAAGAACTCAGTTTCGCGATGGTAGTCCAGGAGCATATAATGCAGCCTTGGACCTCAAAATTATTGATGATGTATGCTCACACATGATGACATTTATGAATAAATGGGATGAATCGTCCATCTTAAATAGAGCTCGAAGATTCACATCTACAAAAGAGTTAATAAGTAAAGAGTGGAATGTTTACGTTGCAGCACAAAGAAGATCCATGCTGTCAAAAATTAAAGAACTGTATGGTGAATAATTCTCACACATAACTCAAATAAATCTAAAAAGTTAGTGTCCTGATCGTCCCTAGTAGCTTATAGTGAAATTAGTATCGACCTATATTCCTGCAGCTCCAGGTTTAGTTCGACTTTTCGGTTGAATTGTTTGCAGCGTTTTATTTCCTGTTCAAGTTTGGTGATTTTTTGTTGGAGCAGTTTGATCTGCTGCTCGTTTTGGATCAGGGCTGATATGTCTGAGGTGTCGGATTGGGGCTTACCTGAAAGCTGAAAACATAGGTCATTGAAAATGAAGTCGAGGCTTTGCCGGAGATTCAGTTGGTAGGAATTTTTTGCTTTATCAAACCAAGCGGAGGTGAAGGTCCAATCGATAACTGCTGTGTTTTCGTTCGTAGGATGAGGATGTTTCTTTGACAACGAAATCATTGCTTCCTCACCGTGAGTAACTAAAAAAATGATTGGATACGGAATTGAGCGATCGATAATTTGTAGCAGATCAGCGATCTGATCTTTTTCCTTTAGGGAGATACTAAAGATCTGTATTTCCTCAACCTCATTCCCTTCCAAGTTAATGGTAGTCGCAGATAGTTTATTTTCCCATTTGATTTTTGCCACCTTATCGGTAAACATTCGCTTTTGCTTCGAAGAGGTATAATTGTCGAAAGCGTTTTTCGGAATTATCTTGTTTACGATAGTTGTTTGAGGCAATTGGAACATCAGCTTGCTATTTAACGATTATAAATGAAATTAGCTTAAAATCCTCAATCCCTTTGATGTTGTTCTGCAAAGCTGTTGTTCCTCCAGCTTTAAACAAGGAAAGTACATCCCGCTCCTCTTCCGTTTGAAGGACTGTGCTAATTGACTTACGAAGCAGACCTGAATATTTATCCATATTCCGATAATCGCTCGTTTCTGCACTGAGCTCTTCGCACAGTTGATTCAAAGGACCTTTTTTGCCTTTGCATAATATGCGGAATTTATCCAGAATTTTCTTCGCATCAACATGATTGTTTATTAGCTCGCCCTCGTTATTCAGATAAACCAAATAATACGGATGCAAGCGGTTCATTTTATTAATATTGACTTGGGTATTTACATTTTTTAGGACAAAGATCACCCCCTGCGGTAGGAACTCGTTTGTTCCTGTTACGGCATGCAGTCCTTCCGGAATATTCTTGAGGTAGCCATACTCCTTAATCATATTTGCTAAATCGACCCGGAAGTCATTTAAACCCAAATCTGTAATGCTTACTCCTTCCCGTAAATCCTCCAAATCCACTACTTCCTCTTTCAGGCGTTGGAGCTGAATTTTTCGATACTCCAGGTCTTTCTCCTCTGCATTCAAAATGTTATCATCACCGGTCCCTGCCATGTTTGCTATTAACATGCGATTTTCGACCCGCTGTTTCAGGTTGATGTAGGTATCCAATGTCACATCGGGCCAAAAGTTGACCATTGTGATCGACTCATTAATGGAGCCAATCCGATCAATACGCCCAAAGCGCTGAATGATCCGCACCGGGTTCCAGTGAATATCGTAGTTAATTAAGTAATCACAATCCTGTAAGTTTTGACCTTCCGAGATACAATCGGTAGCTATTAGCAGGTCAATGTCTACATTCAGGCTGGCATGTGCCAGTGCCTTATTTTTTGACACCGGAGAGAAACAGGTTAGAAGCGAATTGAGGTCGTAGGGAATATTCTTAATGGTACAGGTTCGCTTTGAGCCTGTTATCAAAGCTGTATTAATCCCAAACTCTTTCCTGAGTTGCTCTTTCAATGATGCGTAGAGGTAGTTTGCTGTATCGGCAAAGGCGGTAAAGATGATTATCTTCCGGTTGCCGGAATTAACCGGTGTTTCAATTTTCTCAGCGATATTCTTTTTTAAGCGAATCAGTTTCAAGTCTTCTGCGGGCGTGATATCTTTTACTCCATCCAATAGCCGTTCGAGAATAATTCTATCTTCATTCAAATCTTCCTCCCAACGTGCAATATCCATATCGCCGATATGGACTTTCACTTTCTTCCCAATAATGTTTTCTTCGTCCCCCCAGTCTGGTTCCCAGTCTAAATCATCAGTCATTGAGTCAAATTGTGCGGAGGTAAAATCACCGTCTGCATTGTTTTTAATTACTTTCAGGGCATCATAAATTTGATTGAGAATATTTTCGATTGTCAAACGAAAGGCCATCACAGAACTTTCGATCCGTTTTAGCAAGTTCATTCTCATGAGCAATTGCAGGGACTTTTCACGATCGACCTGTGTAAAGCGACCTGATTTGACCTCCTTGTCATACAACTCGGCATACAATTGAACCTTACTATCCAAAATGTAACTCAAAGGTGAGTACACTGAAAGATTGAGTAATGAAAGTTGTTCTGCTATTGTCTTAAAGTCTAACTCATTCGACTCTACCAATGGACATTGAATTGAGACGGGTTTGTTCCGTTGAGGAAATTTTCCTATTGCCGAGGTATCGTAATAGGTTGTAATGTGTTTCCGCGATCGTGCAATGGTTAAGCTATCAAGAATTTGAAAAAAGTCAAAGTCGAGCATTTCCAACAGGGTTTCTGTTGATCGTCGTTGCAATTCCAATTTTGACCAGCTATTAAAGGCTTTTTGTGCACTTCGGAAGACTGATTCGATTCCTTTCTCCGTATCCAGTTTTTTGTCCATCAGTTCCGGCATTCCTTCATAGGCTAGTGCCAACTGGTTTTTCAGATCATTAAACCTGTTATTGACGGGCGTAGCAGACAGCATGAGGACTTTAGTATCAATCCCTTCCTGAATAATTTTACGGAGCAACTTCTGGTAACGATTTTCTTTTCCTACGGTTGTGTTGTTATTTCTGAAGTTGTGAGACTCGTCGATGACCACCAGACCATAATTCCCCCAGTTGACATTCTCGAGTTTGCGCCCATTACTAAAGCCACGTTCACGGGACAGATCGGTATGGAATAGTACATCGTAATTGAATTTATCTTTGGCCAACATATTTCCTTTGTCGTTGTGCCGATAAGTATTCCAGTTATCCTCCAGTTTTTTTGGACACAGCACCAGGACATCTTTGTTTCGTTTCTCGTAATATTTGATAATACCAAGCGCAGTAAATGTTTTTCCGAGACCGACGCTATCAGCCACAATACAGCCGTTGTATTTTTCGAGTTTGTTGATAGCCCCAATTACTGCATCCTGCTGGAAATTGTAGAGCATCCGCCATATTTCGGTATCCTTAAAGCCAATTTCTTCGTTGGGTAAATTTTCGAGTGACAGGTCACTCAGAAACTCATTGAAGATGTTGTACAGGGTCACAAAATAGATGAATTCAGGGCTATTCTCTTTGTACGCGTTTCTAAAGTACTCCTGAACCTTGGCAGTAACGTCGTGCAAGCTTTCTTTGTCCGACCACACCTGGTTAAACCAATCAAGGTATGCTCTACTTTCCGGAAAATCCACCTTCTGGATGAGTGTAGGAAAGCCTTTCTTATGCGTAACGCCCAGATCAGAAGTAGTGAAGCCGTTGATATTTGAAAAAGCTTTACCGTCAGCATCTGCCTGATTAATATGGAGCATTCCATTTAAGGGCTGATTGGAATGGATATTTGACTTGAAGGTCACTTTATTTTTCACCCAATCGCTACACTCTTTCGCAATGGCTCTCTGGTTCAGCTCATTTTTTAATCGCAATTCGAACTCACCACCACACAGGTGTTGCTCGTTGTAAATGTGCGGGATATAAAACTCACGGACTTCCTTTTGAAACTTTTCCTCAATGAAGGTGGGAGAGGTAAAAATGAAACGCATCTCCTCAACGCTTTTTAGTTCTTTTACCAGCGCTTCAAAAGCGTAAATCGAAAATGTTGAGGCAGCAATTGAAAGCTTACTTCCTTTTTTGATTTCGACTTTCAGGTCGTCAACTAGCCTTGAGTTTATATTATCGATGAGTTTCATTGCATTCTGTTTAAGCGATTACCAAACCAATCTTCAGATTCAATTTTTTCTGAAACTCTTCAGGAATATCATCCCAATGTTCCACTAAAATATCAACCAATTGGGTTCCATTAATCAACCCAATACGTGGGAAGCCTTGCTCGTTTGCAATTTTCTTAGCTGCATCCTGGTAGTCTGCAGTTGTAATGAAGGCCCCCTGCCCATTTGAAGGAATATTTTGACGAAGTTCTTTTACGGTATTGGCCTTAATCTTTGCTCCCAACTTATAGCGTTTAGCCTGAACAAATATCTTCATTTTTGCCAGGCCAGAGATATTTAGCTCACCAATAGCATCAACACCTCCATCTCCGACTTTCCCTTTGTGCTCACTGCCTTCAAAGCCTAAAGCTGTGAGCAGGTGAGTTATCAAAATTTCAAATTCCGTTGC
Source organism: Sunxiuqinia rutila (assembly GCF_050589705.1). Taxonomy (NCBI): domain Bacteria; kingdom Pseudomonadati; phylum Bacteroidota; class Bacteroidia; order Marinilabiliales; family Prolixibacteraceae; genus Sunxiuqinia; species Sunxiuqinia rutila. The sequence goes on along the minus strand of NZ_JBNGOT010000001.1, from coordinate 104,419 downwards.
ATCAAGCTCAAGTATTCTGTTGAGCACAGTTGTATAGTAATCGTATTCCGCTTTTTGTTCTGATTTTGAAAGTAACTCAGAGTGACCGATTGTAGAAAAGAAGTTCTTTTTATGACTGATGGAAAACACAGTTAGAGATGAACGAATTGTATTTTGGAATGGTACTGAGAATTGAGAGCGTTGAATAGGCTCCTTTGTCCATTTTACCTTTTTACGATGCTTGTAAGGACAAGCATCTACCATCATATCTGCAAAGTAGTACGGATTCTGCTCCACCACCCCATAGCAAATATATTCAGTATCTTTTGCCGGGGTAATAACATAATCCCCTGGTTGAATATCCATTAAGAAACGGGCTATCTGTCCGACTTGCTGTCCAATAACTACGTTACTCTTGTCTTTCGGGTATTCTTGCTTATATAAGGGGTACAAATCTTCTTTTTTCTTTATTCCCGAAAGATTATTATTTGGAAGCCAACCAATAGAAACATAGCCCCCACTAATGAATTGTTCGGTATAAGTTCCAAATTCTGCCCTTACGCAATATAATTCAACCATTCCTTTATACTTTCGTTTCTTTATTTCACTATTTAACCTGTACAATTTCGAGCATTTTTTCGTAGCTGCTCAGTTTATGGTATTTCACCGAGCCATCACTAATTTCGTCGAAGTGCTTGGTTGCACAGTGAATTTTTAGAGCCTCTATACCTTTCAGATCCATATCTTTTTCGGAACCTTTTGTTTCGGCGACGAAGTAGATGTGGCGGACTTTCTCCTTATCAAATACGATTGCCCAATCGGGAGAATAGTTGGCCACCGGCGTCGTGATATGGAAGCTTTTTGGAAGCTTTGCATATACAGTTACTTCTTCGCTGTTCTCCAGTGCTTCGGCAAACTTCTGCTCTACCTGAGAATCGGTAATCAGGTAGTCGTAAATGTGTCGTTTCAGTATTTCAGACTGACGCAAGGCTGATTTATCGTTTGTAAAAATGGTATGGGCATCGTGCCGTTCTTCTGTTTTGTGATACACGATATTGTTGATGATCAAACTGGCTTTTACCTCGTTGATCAGGCCGGCAGATTTGGCGATAAACTCCTCCGGGTTTTTGCGTACCAAATAGAATTGCTGTTCCTTGATTTCCTTCAGAATTGCTACCACCGAACGACGGGTCAGATTGGTTTTATTGACAATTTCGCCGACGATATCGTAAGCCGTATTCGTGTAAATATCGGTATTGAGTTTTTTGGTTGCCCGGCGTGTTTCTTTGAAAGCTTCTTTATTTTCTAGTTCCTCTTTGGTTGTTTCCAGCAACTCACCACTCTTTACCTCATAAATTCGATCTGAAATATGCAGGTCTGCATTTATTTTATTGATGCTATCACTAATCAGTTTTTCTGAATTGAAATTAACCTCGTAGATCGTTTTCAAGTTGATCTTATTCCAGAGTTCCTGAAATTCCTTCTTATGGAAGTTCTGATTGACAGAAACCTTGACTGCGCCCCGCTCGTCCTCCGGTTTGAACGGTTCGCCAGAATAAACTGATTTCATTAATCGGGTGACATCAGTCTGGAAAGGTTGGAATTCTTCGGGCAGATCGATTTTCCCAGATTCGATTATTTGACGGCCAATAGCGGTGATCCGGTCATCCTCGTCGATAATATCGTTTTTGTATAAGATTTTATTCAGGCGATTCGCCTGTTCTTTCGTAATTCGAATCTCAACGCCTTTCTCATCTTTAACGACTTTGCCAACAAAGTAATCGACATTCGCTTTTTGCGGACGATCTTTCAGGGTTGAGGCTATTTCGGATTGTAAGCCTTTTGCAAAAGCTTCGTAGCTTTCGGATGCAACCACTGTGAGCTTGTTAATTTCGTGTACCTCATCTCCAATGCTGTCGTAGTCGAGGCGAACACCGTGTTTATTCACGCATAGACGCATTCCCCGCCCCACTTCCTGACGGCGACGATTTGTACTGCCACTTTCAGCGTGTTTGAGCGCACAAATTTGGAATACGTTCGGGTTATCCCATCCTTCCTTCAAAGCAGAGTGCGAGAAGATGAATCGTACCGGCTCCTCGAAGCTCATGAGCTGCTCTTTGTTTTTCATGATCAGGTCATAGGCAGAAGTGTCCTCGGAATCCTCTTTACCTCGTTTCACTTTAGGGTCAACCAAGCGGTTCTTTTTATCGATGGAGAAATAGCCATTGTGTACCTGGCTCGCTTCGTCGCGATTTAAGTACTCCAAGTATGTTGGAGCATACCCCCTATGTATTTCCGAGGTACTGTGTTTATGCAGGTAGTCGTTGTATTCCTGATTGAAAAGGTCGATAAATTCGTTACGGATTAAATTGTATTCCTCTTCAAATATCCGGGCATATTCGCCCAATAGCTCATTACCGTCCCCATCGTACTTGCGGTATTTTTCGACTGAATCGATAAAGAAGAGCGACAGCACTTTAATCCCTTTTCCGTAAAGTTCTTTTTCCTTCTCTAAATGCGACAGGATCGTTTCTCTTATTTGAATCCGACGGAAAGCTTTTTCATCCAAATCGCCCATGGCCTCACCGCTATGAAGGTCTTCGCCATTAACAACAATTTTGTTGAAGTAGCCGTCAATTTCCTGAACCGTACAATTTTTATACTGGGGCATTTCACCGGAAAGCTGGTAAATATTGGCTCCTTTACTCAGCTTCTCGCGCACCCGCTTTACGCCGGAGCCATTGCGTTTTTCGTACTCGATAACTGCTACGGGCGGTTTGTTACTGCTCAGAATAATTTGTTCCAGGTATAAGTAGCCGGTGGTCCCTGTTGAACCTTTGAGGTTGATCCCTTTGACCTGAATTTTCTTGACCAGTTTATGGTTATAGGCATCAAGGGCATCGAGGCGGAATACTTTGTTGTATTCAATCTTGTGGGTGGCCGAGTAGCGCACCGTAAACAACGGATTAAAATGCTGCATCATTTCCAACGAGACCTTACCATCAACCGACTGTGGTTCGTCGATAATCAGGATTGGATTGGTTTGTGCCAGAATTTGGATGGGCGCCCGGGTTCCGAACTTATCTTGTTCTTTATGGATCAGCAAGGCATCTTTTCCTCGACGGGCGTACGCCTGAGTATTGATGATCATCACACTGATGCGGCTATCGGCTGCAAAATTTTCAATATCCTGTGGCCGGGCAGAATTGTAGATGAAGGGTTTTATTTTATGCCCATAACGCTCCTGAAAGTGATCCTGTGTAATTTCGAAGGATTTGTACACCCCCTCGCGAATGGCAACACTGGGAACAACGATGATAAATTTGCTCCAGCCATAATGTTTATGCAGCTCGTACATGGTGCGAATGTAGGTGTAGGTTTTACCGGTACCTGTTTCCATTTCAATAGTGAGGTGGTAGCCGTTTTTATAGCCTGCCGGACGTTCTACTTTTGAGCTTGCAATAATTTCGTTTGTGTGCTGAACCTCTTGTATATTTTCCAGCAGTTGCGATTCCGTGACGGCCAGTTGGCGGTTTCGGTAACCGATATTCTCCAGTATTTCGTTCTCCATTGCCAAGGCAGCTTGTGTATCACCGGCGGCCATCATCTTCTGACGGCGTTGCAGCTCGCGGGTACGTTCGAGGGTGAAATGCTGGGTAGCCATCGGCTGTCCTTTAAAGCATTCGACTACCGAGCCTACTGCCTGTATCTGGAATTGTTGTTCTTTAAATTGTAGTTTCATCACTGTTGATTCAGTAAATTCAGTAATCGCATCCCCGCCTCTGTTGTTTGATATCTTTGATTGGGATTCGTTCTATCCTCGGGGAACTCCTTGATCACCCAACCAGCTTCCAGCAAGGGATCTAAGTATTTTTCGCGATTATAAGTCTGATTGGTTAAATTCATTCGGGCAAATAAATCTGCCCTTTTCATCTTATTAATTAAGAGCGTTAGCATCTCTACTACTCGCTCATGTATTTGCTCATTCAGAATAGCCATCACTTCGTTAGTAGCTCCGTTAGTAGCTCCGTTAGTAGCTCCGTTAGTAGCTCCGTTAGTAGCTCCGTTAGTAGTTCCGTTAGCATAAGCCATAACGTCTTCTATATCCTTAAATGAAAACATATTAGCTTGGCTAGCTACTTGGTTACCCGACTGTGCAACAAGTTCAGTCAACGGATGAGCGGGAAGCGTTACCAGCACATGTGTGCTCTGCTCATCTGTATCAAACACAGGAGCAGGAGAACCATTTTTTTTCATGGCATTGTAAATCGTTGGAAAACCGGTACCACGACCTTCTGTCAATTTTAGCTCCTTCAGGAAGTCTCCAATTCGTCGGTTCCGATATTCCCGGGCAACTATTCTTCGTTGTGTCTTCAGGATTTCGGCATTTACCGGTGGCACAGGTCCTGGGAAACTCAAAATTTCAATCTTGTCCGGCCACACCTGTACTTCAATCGGTGAGCCCAGCTCATAGCTTTTGTGGTAGACCGCATTCGACAAAGCTTCCTCTACTGCGTCGAAAGGGAAGTTAACAAAGCGATCTGCTTCCGCCCGATCTGGGTGTTTTACGACCCTTTCACCAATAATATTGGTTTTAAGAAAGGATAATGTATCGCGTAATTGCTGATGCAAAGGGCCTTTAAAATAATACTCCTTGAAATTTCTACCTGAACCATCCTGGTGCCAGACCAATTCAATCCAGCAACGGCTGAAAAATTTGTCCGGTTGTTTCGAGAAGAAAAGCAGCCCAACATTGACGGGACGGCAATCCTCAACCGGCCCCCGAACAATGTGCATGGTTTTACACAGGTCGGGAAATGGCATTCGGGCACTCTCGTCGAACAAGTCGCTTTTTATTTCCTGCAAAAACGAACGGATGGTACCCAGATCCAAATCATCGACCGTTGCCTGATTATTTACCCGATCATCAAAAGGGATTCTGGCAGCTAATTCGTGCAATTGACGCAAATAATCGCCTTTTGCCACCAGGCTTCTGGAACCAATGCGGACGTAATAATTTCGGGAAGTTGATTTTCCCAGGGAATCCGGGGCCGAATAGGGTCGATTATCACCGGCAGGACACCAAAGCACTAGAATATGTTTATCATCGATAACATACGGTTGAACGATTGGATAGTAGGCCGGTTGAACTTGATTTGCCAGTTGAATGATTTTTCCCTGAATAGCATCGAGCTGATTAGCCTGCAAGCCATGCGGGGGCAACACTGGCTGACCGTTCTGTTCGTCAACGCCTACGATGATATAGCCACCTCCCCAATTGTGAATATCGTTAGCAAAAGCACAGATGGAATGAATGACATCCTCCGGATTCCAACCATGCTTGAACTCCAGGCGCTCCCATTCGACCGTCTGACCATGGATTAGATCGTGTATATTGATTGGTAAAGCCATATCTTATTTCCCTAGAATTTCATGTTTAAGAATCTCCCCTATTTGCACCCTCTTTTTATCAGCAAGATGTGCCCCCGACGGATGTGGAATTCCGAATGCTTTAATATCGTCTAATTTGCCTTTCAAAAGCAACCTTCGGGAATCGCGCAACAAACAGCTATCACCGTTACTTGTAATCGGCAAATAGTCGAAACACCCGGCAGTACCGAGACACAATATATTCTTAGGTTTTACAATTCGGGTAATGAGACCAAGCGAAAATTCGGCACATTTTTTAAATGCTGTTGCTCCGTACCGACGATTTAACAAATCCTCGATATTCGGTGAGTTGAAATAGACAAAATTCATATACATGCTTTCCTCTAAAATCTGCTGCATCTCTTGCTGTGCAAAAGACTTCTGTAAATTTTTCCAAATTGTCCAGTTCTTATGTTCGTGGTAAAACGGATTTCCAGCTAATAATACCTCTGGCGTCATTTGCTTTGCCTCTATTAAATGCCATACCGGATTTTCATACTGATCAGCATAGGAAAATTGTTCTGCCGGGTTGATCCCAAGGATTAACAGCTCCGGTTGCTCTTTGGGCAACGATTGAAAAGCATAGAACGAAAGGTCCATATCGTATTCCGGGGTCGTAGCCACCTCGTGACAATATGCAACTACATTCCGGCTCCACTCTAAAATATTCGCTTTAAATTCACTCATACCACTCCATTTCCTATTGTTCGTTTTAGATTACCCGCATCTCCGTATCGGGACTCAATTGCTTGAGTAATTGTTTCACGTTTTCTTTGGCGGTATCGTTGGCGAAGGAACTGTCGCGGAAAACAATGCGCAGGGGTTGCTCTTTGGCTACTTCTTTGGCAAAGGCTTCGTTGATACCGGCATCGAAACAACAGTAGAGGCTGTTGGCGGCTACTTTGTAGATGGTTTTACCGGCCAAGGTAGTTTCCTCTATTTTTAGCGAAAGCGGCAAGCCCCAATCCAACATCACTTGTGTTACCAAATCCATAGCGGTGCGCCCGGGTTTGAGGTTATCGGCAAAGAGATCCATCATCCCTTGGTTGTAATCCTGCGGGCGGTAATAGACATCCTGCATGTTGGAGGAGTCGAGGCGGAAGACACGGAAACCGAAATCCGGTTTTGAGTTTTGAGTTTTGAGTTGTCAAAATCAAGTTTTCCGGATTCCTTTTGTTGCCTGTCTTCCAGCTCAGCTTGTATTTTTTTGGCGGCTCGGCGGATGCGTTCTTTACCAATTTCGCAGATGGTTGCGTAGCCTGCTTTGTATGCTTCGCTTTTCTCGTCGGTTTGCTCGGGCAACTGCACCATGATGAATTTGCGGTTGCCGCCATCTTCGGCGTTGAGCTGCATGACGGCGTGAGCGGTGGTGGCAGAACCGGAGAAAAAGTCGAGGATGATGTCACTTCCTTTCATCCCTATTTCAATGGATTTCTTTAAAAGACTTATTGGTTTTGGAAAATCAAATACCGTTCTTCCATCAAATGTCTCCCGCACAACGATTGAGCCTTCAGAAGTTGCATTCACATCATTAAACAAAGTTCGATAAGGTTTAAATCGAGGCTCTTCCGTTCTTATTTTTTCATATGCAATGTAAGTTCCATCTTGACGAGGGACAAAGTCTACATTACCATTTTCTACAAATTCTAGCATTTTCACTTTACCATATCGCCAACATCCTTCTTCTCCATCATTCTTTATGGGATACACCTCTACACCATTTGGTCCTTTTATTGGAAACCACATTGTTGGCCGGTCAATACGTCTTGAATTTGAACCCCATTTGTTTAATTCACGCCCTCTCCTGTATCGCCCTTTCTCATCAACTTCTGTTAGTGGTTCAGATTCAATTTCGATTGCTCCAAGGTCAACGCATTCATGCTTCTTAGAAAAACAAAGTACATATTCATGATCCACGACAACCGTTTTTGAATCACTTCCTCCCCCTTTCTTTGATTGCCATACAAAAGATGCGATGAAATTTAATTCTCCGAAGACTTCATCACAAACTTTTCGCAAATTATGTATCTCATCTTCTCCAATCGAGATGAAAATCGCCCCATCATCCGTTAGCAAATTGCGGGCGAGTTTAAGGCGCGGGTACATCATGCTTAACCAATCGGAATGATACCGACCGCTGGTTTCGGGGTTTGGCACCAGGCGGTTGCCTTGTTCATCGGTTTGGCCGCTTTCGGCTTTAAACTCGTCGGAGTCTTGCGTAAAGTTGTCGCGGTAAATAAAGTCGTTTCCCGTGTTGTAAGGCGGGTCGATGTAGATCATTTTGATTTTGCCGAGATAGCTTTCCTGCAACAGCTTGAGCACTTCGAGGTTGTCGCCCTCGATGTAGAGATTTTCGGTGTTTTCGAAATCGACCGATTCTTCGGGCACCGGCCGCAGCGTGTTGGTGGTCGGCAGGTTAGCGGTCACAATGGCTTCGCGCTTGCCGGGCCATTCGAGGCGGTAGCGTTCTTTGGTACCTTCCACTACTTCGTGGTTGAGCTCCTGGCGGAGTAAATCAAAATCAATGGCTTTGCCGCTGTCGGTTTCGGTTACGCAGTTGGGAAAGAGGGCGGCTAATTTTTCAATATTTTGGTTCACTAAATCGGGTGATTGGAGATCGAGCTTATCGGACATATTAAATCTTTTCAAGTTATTCTTTTTAATTTCCAGGTATGTGATTTAGAATAAAAAGTAAAATTAGGAAAAATTGAGTATTGGGAAACTCTTAATTGAGAATAATAGAAGCTTATGACCAAACCTTGATTGAATATGAGCAACTGATCGTCAATCATTTATTTAAATCTCCTAATGTGGTCCAATTCTTATAGATACAGCGAGTTTCTCAAACGGCAAAGAGTTTTTATTAAGAGCGAAGAGACACGGGTTAAAATGACTGGTTTTTAGTCTTTTTAACGGTCTTTAATAAATAGCAGGTAATACTATAATATGACATTGCACGGCATGTGTTTTTCAACTAATTTTTTGAACACAAATTCTCCAAATTTTCCGCACCTATAACAATCTTAATTACAGAACCTATAATTAATAACTTTACATACTTTAAAAATTATTATATCATAATTGGGATCATGTCCCTAACAAACGCCCCCCAAGAAAATCACTAATAATCAGTAACTAAGAAACTATAATATTCAGCATTATACGATGGACGGCTATTGTAGACACTCCTAATCTATGTGTAATATCAGCCATTATATTATTCTAGTTTCTACTTCAATAGAAAACACAAATCATTTGTATTAAAAGCACGCCAACCTGCTATATTCAGAATATGAAATTTTACAACATGGGAAAACACCCCCCCCGGTAATTTCATCTATAAATCCATTGTTTCTTGAGAAATATTTGAGCAAGACACAAGAAAAAATTTTTAATCATTAGTTTTATGCTACAATCCGAGACAACTTGTAGAACTATTGACTAAACCCAACCCACCAGAGGGTGCAATAGCGGGGGCAAAAAACAAAAGCCCACTGATAATCAGTAGGCTTTGTAGTCCCGACGGGAATCGAACCCATATCTACAGTTTAGGAAACTGCTATTCTATCCGTTGAACTACGGGACCAGACTTTCTGAATGGCTTTTCTTTACGGACAGTGCTTAAAAAGCGCTACAAAAATAGAAAAAAGCAAACGGATTCAAAAAATAAAAGTTTCCTCGCCCGCAAACTACCGAGGAGCAAAAATCCGATTTATTAACACTAATTTTACAAGTCATCTTTTCACAAAAGCCTAAGCCGGTGCTTTTTAATTACATTAATGGAGTTTCCTTCTTAGAAACGTTTTAAATTACCTATTTTTGAAGGGACTTTATTGTTGTTCACCCCTGTTAAGTCTACTTTTGTTGCACTTTTATGAGAATCATTAATTTTTAATAAAACTATTATCCTATGAGCAATTTTCTGACTACCTCAATTGGAAGAAAGTTCTTAATGAGCATTACAGGTCTGTTCCTGATGATGTTTATTATCGTTCACCTTGGCATCAACATGCTTTTAATTTTTGATGACAGTGGTGACCTTTTCAACCAAGGGGCTCACTTCATGGCGACTAACCCGGCGATTAAAATCATGGAACCGGTTCTTGCCTTGGGTTTTTTAGTACACATCATTTGGTCACTTGTTGTCACCATTCAGAACATGAAAGCTCGACCAATCGGATACAAACAGTTAAACAATTCAAAGTCGAGTACTTGGGCATCGCGTAACATGTTCATCCTGGGCTCTTTAATTTTTGTATTCCTGGTAATGCACATTATTCAGTTTTTCTGGAAGATTAAAATCACAGGCGACCCTCTGTTGGCACATGTTATGGTAGGCGGTGAAGAAATGGAGAACACCTATGCCCTGGTTGCTGGCTTGTTTAAAGAAAGTCTGATTTACAGCCTGATTTACGTTGTTGGAGGCGTGTTACTTGGACTACACCTGGCTCACGGCTTTTGGTCAGCCTTCCAAACCATTGGTTTTGCCAATACAATCTGGCTCAAAAGACTACAATTTGTAGGAACAATCTTTGCAATCATCATTGCCATCGGATTTTCCGTTATTCCTTTGTATTTCCAGATTAAGTTTTAATCGAAAAGAAAAGAAATTATGAGCATTCTAAATTCAAAAACACCCGAAGGGCCATTGGCTCAGAAGTGGACAAATTATAAAGATCACCAAAAGCTGGTGAATCCTTCCAATAAACGTAAACTGGATGTAATCATTGTAGGTACCGGATTGGCCGGAGCATCGGCAGCTGCCTCGCTGGGCGAAATGGGCTTCAATGTAAAAAACTTTACCATCCAGGATTCTCCTCGTCGTGCGCACTCTATTGCTGCACAGGGTGGAATTAACGCAGCCAAAAACTACCCCAACGACGGTGACTCAGTTTACCGTTTGTTTTACGATACAATTAAAGGTGGTGACTACCGTGCCCGCGAAGCTAACGTTTACCGTTTGGCCGAAGTCAGCAACGAAATCATTGACCAATGTGTGGCTCAAGGTGTTCCTTTTGCACGCGAATACGGCGGCTTGCTGGACAACCGTTCGTTCGGTGGTGCTCAGGTTAGCCGGACATTTTATGCCCGTGGGCAAACTGGTCAGCAATTGCTGTTGGGAGCTTACCAGGCTTTAATGCGCCAGGTAAACAAAGGCACCGTACAAATGTACACCCGCAACGAGTTGGTAGAAATCGTCATTGTTGACGGTAAAGCTCGTGGAATTATTACCCGCGACCTGGTAACCGGAAAACTGGAACGCCACTTCGGACACGCCGTTGTACTGGCAACCGGAGGTTATGGAAATACCTTCTTCCTGTCAACCAATGCCATGGGGTCCAACGGATCGGCTGCATTGAAAGCCTTCCACAAAGGTGCTATTTTTGCCAACCCTTGTATGGCTCAAATTCACCCGACTTGTATTCCTGTTCACGGCGAATTCCAAAGTAAACTGACTTTGATGTCGGAGTCGCTTCGGAATGATGGCCGTATTTGGGTACCTGCCAAGAAAGAAGATGCAGAAGCCATTCGCGCCGGAAAACTAAAACCAACAGAGATTGCAGAAGAAGATCGCGACTACTATTTGGAGCGTCGTTATCCTGCTTTCGGGAACCTGGTTCCTCGTGACGTAGCTTCACGCGCCGCCAAAGAGCGTTGCGACGCCGGCTTTGGTGTTGGTACCGGACTGGCTGTTTACCTGGATTTCAAATCAGCCATCGACCGCTTAGGTAAAGATGTGATTGAAGCCCGCTACGGTAACCTGTTCCAGATGTACGAGAAAATTGTAGACGACAATCCATACGAAACACCAATGATGATTTATCCGGCTATCCACTACACCATGGGTGGTATCTGGGTTGATTATGAATTGCAAACCAATATTCCGGGCTTGTTCGCAGCCGGAGAGGCCAACTTCTCTGATCACGGTGCAAACCGTTTGGGAGCATCGGCATTGATGCAAGGATTGGCTGATGGTTATTTCGTATTGCCATACACCATTCAGAACTACCTCGCTGACGATATTCGTACGCCACGAATGACGACCGAAGAGAAAGAGTTTGTGGAAGCTGAAAAAGCGGTAAAAGAGCGTTTCGAAAAACTGCTTAGCATTAAAGGTAACCGCTCAGTTGACAGCATTCACAAAGAGCTTGGATTGGTTATGTGGGACTTTGTTGGTATGGGCCGGAATGCTGAAGGTCTGAAAAAAGCCATCACACGCATTGCCGAAATCAAAAAAGAGTTCTGGACCAACGTACGCATTCCGGGATCGAAAGAAGGAATGAACATTGAATTGGAAAAAGCCAGCCGTTTGGCCGATTTCATCGAAATTGGTGCACTAATGGCACGTGACGCGTTGAACCGTGAAGAATCCTGCGGAGGTCACTTCCGCGAGGAATACCAGACACCGGAAGGTGAAGCCTTACGTCAGGATGACAAATTCGCTTACGTATCCTGCTGGGAATACAAAGGCGAAGATGCAGAGCCGATCATGCATAAGGAAGATCTGGTTTATGAATTCGTAGAAATGCTTCAACGTAATTACAAATAATGGCTTTTTAAAAGGAGATCAATCATGGAAAAAACAATAAATCTCACGCTTAAGGTTTGGCGTCAGAACGGTCCCAAAGAGAAAGGCCGCTTCGAAACCTACCAGGTATCAAATATTTCAACTGACAGCTCATTCCTCGAAATGATGGATATTTTGAACGAGCAGTTGGTCAACGAAAACAAAGAACCCATTGCCTTTGACCACGATTGCCGTGAAGGAATCTGCGGAATGTGTTCACTGTACATCAATGGACGTCCGCACGGACCGGATCAGGAAATTACAACATGTCAGTTGCACATGCGTAAGTTTAAAGATGGTGAGACCATTACCATCGAGCCTTGGCGCGCTGCAGCTTTCCCGGTTATCAAAGACTTGATTGTAGACCGTACGGCTTTTGACAAGATCATCAGTGCCGGTGGTTACGTATCCGTCAATACCGGAGGTGTTCCTGATGCCAACGCCATTCCAATTGCCCGTCCGGCTGCTGAAGAAGCGATGGATGCTGCGGCTTGTATTGGTTGTGGTGCTTGTGTTGCGGCTTGTAAAAACTCATCGGCTATGCTTTTTGTATCGGCCAAAGTGAGCCAGCTGGCTTTGTTGCCACAAGGAAAAATTGAAGCCAAACGTCGTGCCAAAGCCATGATCAGCACAATGGATGAACTGGGCTTTGGAGGTTGTACCAACACCGGAGCTTGTGAAGTAGAGTGCCCCAAAAGCATTTCGATCTCACACATCTCTCGCTTGAACCGCGAATACCTGAAAGCACGTTTTTCAGAATAGACTGATTATTGACTGGGGACTTTAAACGCTCCAATCAATTAAAATAAACTTAAAGAGGCTGTCCATTTCATTTTGGACAGCCTCTTTTTATTTGGGCTAAACGGATGCCGTGTTGGCCAAGCCCCAGGATAACGGATGCATGGTGATTAAACGATAGTCATGAGTACACAGAAGGCCGAGAGCATCGCAGTTGTCGGTTGTCCGTTATCAGTTTTCCGTTCGTGCCTTCTTCTCCCTACTGCCTTCTAGCTTCTCTTGTCTAATGTCTATTGTCTGTTATCGGATGCTCAGATTGGCGGATTTTTATAACGTTCATGGGTGTATAAGTACATGAGTTCTCCTTCTACCTACTGCCTTTTGCCTAAATATCTTGCTTTCCCGGGGGTGCGCTCGCTGTGCCCCGGGTTGAATTGATCAAAGCCTTTCAGGTTTTGGGGGTCATGCGTTTCCGGCTTTCTTCTGGCTGCTGCCTGCTTACTTTAACCTTCTTCCTTTCTCCTTTAGCCTTGTCTCTTGTCTAAAATCTAATGTCTATTGTCTGTTATCGGATGCTCAGATTGACGGATTGATGGAGACTTCGAAGAGAGCAGTCATCTTGCGTCAGAGAATGATTCTCCCCTGCCCGACAGCGGCCATCTTTTAGAAGATGAGAATAATCTTACACAAGATCATGATGCTACCCCAAAAGATAGCCTCTCTCTTCCATAAGATAAAGACCATCTTCCATCAGAGAATCATTCTACCCCGCCCGATGGAGGCTATCTTCCATCAGAGGATCATTCTCTGACAGAAGATCAAGACGCTACCCCATAAGATAGCCATCATCTTCCATAAGATAATGGCTATCTTATGGAAGATGATGATCCTACCCTTAAAGCAAAAAGCCCTCACAGAGTCGGAAGAAGGGAAAAAAAGGCCAGAAAGAAAGCTTTTATCGAATAGCTACTTACGACTCATTTCTGCTTCACAGAGCCGGGAAAAGGGAAAACAGCATTGGTTCGCTTATCAACCGGAGCAGTTGCTCCAACCGAATACAAATAGTTCCCCAGTCGTTTTTTCAACTTGGCAACAATGGAAGGATTCTCAGCCGCCAAATCCTCCTGTTCGCCAATATCATTCGGAATATTATACAGCTCGGACTTCCCGTCGATGTACCAATAAATCAGTTTCCAATCTCCCTTACGGATCACACTGTAAGGCTCAAAATCGTAGTTATGCGGAAAATGCCAGACAAATTCCCGTTTCGACAGGTTTACCTTCTTCTGCTTCAGCAAGGGGACAAAGCTTCTTCCATCAATATGCTTGTTCTCCATCCGCTTAGGAAGCCCGGCCATTTCTAAAATAGAAGGGAAGAAATCTTCAATAATCAAAGGCTCATTACAAACACTGCCGGCTTTGGTAACCCCATTCCAGTAAACCAACATGGGATCGCGAATTCCTCCTTCGTAAGGACTCACTTTATGCCCCCGCAGCGGCTCATTCTGTGGACACTGAGAAGGCGATCCATTGTCGGACATGAAGATAATGATGGTATTTTGCTCGATGCCCAACTCATTCACTTTCGCCATAATATCACCCAGCGACTTGTCCATGCTTTCAATCATGGAAGCATAAATGGCCTCGAAATCCGTCAGCCCCTGCTCTTTGTATTTCTGAAAAAAGCGTTTATCCTTTTCCCAGGGAGCATGAATGGCATAATGCGACAGGTACAAGTAAAACGGACTCCCCTCTTTCACTGACTTTTCCATTTCATCCATCGCTTCCCGGGTCAGGGCTTCGGTAAGGTTAATATCCTGTCCGTGGTACTTTTCCAGACCGGGCACATCCCAAATATGACCACCATTACGCCAGGCTGCGCTAAAGTTAGTCAGCCCCGAGTACGAGCCGGGACCACCGGCAGCATGCCCGCCAATATTGACATCGAAACCCAGCTTAAGCGGGTCCTCGCCCGGTGTTTCCTGCGCTCCCCAATGGGCTTTTCCTACATGGATGTTCTTATAACCCACCTCATGCAAGAACATGGGCAGGGTTTTGGCAACATACACCTTATCCGGACCAACAACCGGGCTTAAGCCATTCCAATTCCAGTCCGGAACACCCACAATCTCGTGCTTCCGGTCGGGTGATTTGTCCTTTCGCAAGGTCCAGTTGGTTACGCCATGACGCGCGGCGTTCATTCCGGTCATCAGGCTAACCCGTGCAGGCGAACACAAAGGACAAGCATAAGCCTGCGTAAACTTCATCCCCTTTTCGGCAAGGGTTTCCATGGCAGGTGTATGGTAACGCTCATTCAGCTTGGTCTTTTCGGTCCAAAAAGGCACTGAGGTTTCCTGCCAGCCCATATCGTCCACCAAAAAGAAAATGATGTTCGGCCGTTCGCCTTCTGTTTTTGCTGATCCCACCCAGCTTTCAAAAAGGATAAATAGTAGTAGAAAATATTTTTTCATCGCCTGGTTATTTGGGTATTAAATTCTATTCGACATACTTCATGATATAACTAGCCGGACTTTCGCCTCCAAAAAAATGGAAGCCTGAAGGTACATATAAATAAGCAGGCTTACCATCAATCATTAAAACCTGAGGACGTTCGAACTTAATGATATTTCCAAAATAATGATTTGTCGCATGTTTCAACTTCTCTTTTCCCAAATATTTTTCTACCGGAAAAAATCCCTGTTCTTTGTCTGTGAAATGAATGCCATCTTCTGACTTCCAAAGGATTCCACCTCCCTTTTCAATTAGGCCGTGATTGTCGGTCGTAAGCAAACAAAACTGACCATCGAGCAAAAAGGCATAACCATCTTCCACCGCCTGATTGTTTTGCGTTACCGGAAAAGGTAACTGAACGTAAGGTCCTTCCAACTTTTCGGCAATGGCAAGCCCCATCTTCCCTCCCTGCGATTTGAAGTACAGGAAAAAGCCACCATCGGGATGTTGTAAAAAAGCAGGATTATTCACGCCATTGGTCGCCTGATAATTCCAGTAGTTTGGATTATCGGGTGGAGACAGAATCTTTCCATCCTTACCAACTTTTGTCCAAGGACCATACAGACTTTTGGAAACAGCCATTCCGATATGCTGATTCGCCGGATGCGGGGGCTGTTTGCCATTGTTATTGCCAATATACAACAAAACATACTGCTCGCCCACCTTGTGTATGGCCGGATTGTGTACCGAAACATGATCCCAGGTATCCTCTGTGGTTGGAGTTAAGGCCAAATCAGAGAAACGAAATGGCCCTTCAGGAGCATCACCAACATAATGGGCGATTTCGCCACAGGTACGCCACCCAGGCTCCACTTTATTGCCTGGCCAACGGGCCACAAATAAATGGACTTTTCCATCCTCATCCATAATCGGAGAAGTTCCCCAAGTGGTATAGCCAGGTTCTTCGACAGCAATGCCGATGTATTGCCAATGAGCAGCCATCGATTTTTCAGAAGCTTCATTGTGAATAGGACCATCCAGGACTTTGTAAGCCTCAAAAATTCGTTTGCCATGCTCAACCAATCCTGCTGGTGTTAAATGGGTAGCATCGGCTTTGGAAAGGCCATACATGGTGGTATAAATGATATTTTCATCCAGCTGAGCAAGCTTTTTTTGTGCCTCAACAACAATCGGACGATTTTGCACAAAACGGTGCTGTTCATCCACTCCCAGGATTACTTTCAGTTCGGGAGTATGCAGCACTGTGTTTCGTAAATCATGAATCAGCTCCTTCAGGTTACGATAATAGTCTCTTGCTGCTCGTTCATCTCCAGCATCTGATTCTCCCTGAATCCAAATGAAACCGCGAATGTTTACTTTATATCCAAGATCCTTTAATTGCTGAATGGCCGGTTTTAAGTCTTTAACCATACTATCGTAAATTCCTCCTTCACCCGGTGCTTTCCAATCGCGGGCCAAACCAGTAGCCCCTTTTGTATATTTAAATATCGCGGGATTATAGCCTGCTTTTTTAAACTCCCTGGCACAACTCACTTCAGGCCCAAAATGTCCGTCAGCAAACCTGCCTTTTTGTGGCTGCATCTTTACCCACTCACCTTCCGAACTTTCATTATTAAAAAATGTCCAGTTCAGTTTTATCGACTCATCCAGGCTTTCGACATCCGACGGATATTGAGCAGCATCTCCCATCCATCCCTGAGCATTGGATTGACCTGCCCAGATAAAAAGGTCGATTTTTTTCTGCGCATTCGAAACTAAGGCAAACAAGGCCAGAATCAGCAAAAGTCCAATATTTTTAATACGTTTCATTGGGATAAGTTCATTGCATTGAGTTGTTATTTTATTCTCTGGTAAACCAATTCAGCTATAGCCTTATAACCAGCCTGATTTGGATGAACACCGTCCTTTTCCATGAACAATTCCGGGTTATGATCTAGCGGTGTATTCAGGTCGATAAAGCCCGTATCCTTGTCCTTTGCCACCTTTTTAATATAGGTAATTAATTCCTGCAAGCGTGGCTTCCGGATTGTTAAGCCCTCAACACGATCAGGACTTAATCCGGGGGTTTCCAATACCATTGGCGAAGGTGCACATATCCAGATTTTGGGATTCGAAGGTAAAGTTCTTAATGTATCAATCAAATCGCGGTAATCTTCTTCATACTCATCTTTGTATTCCCAGCATTTACGGTCACCACAGGTGCCAAATCCACAAGTGTCGTTCGTTCCCAAGCTAATAATTATGATGTCCGGATTGGCCTCTTTTATACTAGAAAGCTGGTTCCAGACCGTTGGGTTACCTTTTCGAATCAATGTACAACTGCCAACTCCAAAATTTAATACCTGGTATCGGTGTCCTAACAACAATTGCAATTGGGCAGGATAGGAATCTTTGTCACGGTTATCGAGGCGGGCACCATACGTAATACTATCACCAATGCAAGCCACTTTTATTTCGTTCTTTTCTGTACTCCCTCCTTCTCCAACAGTTGGAAACAATAAAAGAGCGCAAACCAGGGTGGTCAAAATTGAAAAGTACTTTTTCTTCGTCATATCAATCAATTACTGTTACAAATTCTCATCAGCAGAAAACAATTCCGACACAAAAATTAGTACATCGGAATTGTAATACCAAGCTGAATTATTCGGTCAAACTTATTTTTTCGCCTGCCTTCAACGAAAGCGTAATTAATCCATTCTCTACTGTTACAAGATTGGTTCCCGCTTTTACATTTTCAGAAGAAAACGGATTTTGTAATCTCATTTCGCCTCCTTTTTCTGACACAATTTCCACCGATACCGTTTCCCCATTTTTCCGTTCGGCTGATACCAAAAAGGCGCCAACGGCTCTCAATTTATCAAACGAAACATGATCCCAATTGGCTGGTATTGCCGGAAACACACGAACAACGTCGGTATGACTTTGTATCAGCATTTCGTGAATCCCCGAAGCAAAGGCAAAGTTTCCTTCGAGCGTAAATGGGCGGTAGGTAAATCCTGATTTCCCGGACTTGGTCTGATCGCCGTTTGCATGAAAAGTATTTCGCAAGCAAAAGCAATTGGCAAAGTCGCGCAATGCCGAGGCAGCACCTTCTCCGTTAAAAGCTCTTGCCTGAAGGTTGCCCAGCCAGCTATACGAATAGCCACACCAGGCCCCGGGGCCTACTTCGAGCAACTGATCAATGGTTGCCTGGATAATTTTTTGATCCTCTTCGCCATTGCTCCAATCGATCATACCAAAAGGATGAAAGGCCATTAAATGTGAAAAATGACGATGAGAACTTTCGTAGTTAAAGCCTTTGGCAAAAGCCAGTCCTCCCTCCGGATCCAACTCATAAGAAGGCAATTCGCTCCGCAACGATTGCCAATGATCAGCTTCCTGCTTCAGTCCCAAAGCATCAGCCATTTCTGCAGCCGCCATAAAAGCAAAATTTACCATTGCCAGGTCGTAGTTGGTATAAGTATGAAACCAGGCCTGCAAACTGTTATTGAAAATCTCAGGGCTTGAACATAAAGGCAACACGCGCTTGCCATCTTTTACCTCTGATAATTCTTCCAAATGAACAGCTACATCTTTCACATACGGATATCCCCGTTCTTTTAAAAATTCCTGATCGGCTGAATATTTCCAGTGCAGGTAAAAATGTTGTGCCAACCAGGCCGAAACAGTAGGTGAAAAAGAGTATTGAATCCAGCCTCCCATCGGTTGCCCGGTTAGTGTGGCAACTCCAGGCACATTCAATCCATTGGTTCCATAGAACGTTTTGGTGTACTTTTTATTTACTTCCCGCTGGTCCCAAAGGGTATGCAAATAACCATATCCTTCTTCCAGGCGATTCCCGGCATAAGTGGGCCAGGCACTTAATTGTGTATTTAAATCGTGGTGGTAATCACCTTTCCATGGCGGCATTTTGCCATTGTCGGCAGTCCACACCGACTGTAAGGAAATAGGATACGAGTCTTCGCGTGTTGCCGACCCAAATTTATACATCTCGTTGTCATACTGTTTTTGCAGTACACTGTCGGGCAGGCTTACCGATGATTTGGCCCAGTAAGCATTCCACCACTCCATATGCTCTCCATAGTGTTTTTCAATTCCTTCGCCCAGCATATTATCGACTAACTCACTCGCCTTGTCTTCAACCAACGAAGAAGTTACCGACCATACACCAATGAGATCAGCCCCTTTCTTTTCCCACTTAATGGCCACATCGTAATAAAAATCGCCCCACCCTTTTTGGTGATAAACAATTTTATTGGCCTCCTGCTTCACTTCCCCTTGCTGATAGCCCAGACGCGTTAATGATAAGCCCGAAACAGGGTCTCCACCTTTTGTAAGCTCTCCACTACTATATACCGGCGGAACTAATACCGGAAGAAAAGATTCGTTGGCATTTTCAACAACAAACCATCCCACAGGCCGGGTGGCATGTACAAAGGTTTTCATCGATGCCCCATTTTTCCATTTCACCTGACACAAGGCATTTTTTAAATACAACCGGATGTTTTCCACCTCACCCATTCCTGCAAGATTGAACTCCATGCCCGCCCCGGGAATTTTAGAAGGTGCGGGATCACGATCATACGGAATATCAAACATTTCCTGTACCGGTTTATAATCGTTCTTCATCACCTGATTGTATACCCATTCGAATTTAAAATTCTCGCCCCAAATATTTTCAGTCGGACGAAGATCCCATAAGTCAACCCGATCGAGCGAAATCCGCAGCGACGAATCTTTTTGCCAAACCAGTGCTCCAACAGTTGCATTGCCCAAGGGCATTCCTTCATCCCAGGTTGTGGCAAGGTCATTAAATGTAAGGTCACTAATTTCAGGATTTACGGTCAGCTCATTCTGATGGCAGGATGACATACCGGCCATTAAAATTATCAGCAGTAAGTTTACAGTTAGTTGCTTCATTGTATTTATCTGAGTTTGATCTATTTCTGATAGTGAGGATTCTCAAACGGCATTTGCGCGTTTACTTCTGTTCTCCAGGAATACAGTAGTGCTTTTAGTTCCTTTGTTTTGTCCGGGTATTTCTCCGACAAATCGTTTTCTTCACTGATATCGTTTTTTACATCATACAACTCAACATGCATGTCTTCATAAAATTCGATCAATTTATAGCCTCCCAGCCTAACAGCACCTGATGGCCGACCTCCCAGCCCTCCACTGTAATGCGGATAGTGCCAAAAAACGGGCCGCTCTTCCATTATTTTCTCTTCCAGAAGTGGTTTTAAACTGATTCCATCCTGGTGTTGAGCGGGAAGTAAATCCAGACCGGCCAAATCAAGCAAGGTAGGATAATAATCTGTTCCGGTTACCGGGGTGCTGCACACACTGCCGGCTTTCACTTTTCCAGGCCAGCTAATGATTAATGGTTCGCGTATCCCGCCTTCGTATAAATATCCTTTTCCTGCCCGCAATGGCCAATTGGAGGTTGGAATATTGCCGGTCTGATTGCTGGTGGACATTCCTCCATTATCGGAAGTAAAAACGACAATTGTATTTTTATCGATTCCCATTTCTTTAAGCGACTGAAGGACACGCCCTACATTTTCGTCCATTCTTTCAACCATGGCCGCGTAATGTGGCCTATTCTGATAATTTTTATACCACGTTTTTCCTTCTTTGGAAAACGCTTCTCCAGAATAGTTCATCGAAGCCAGTTTATCCTGATATTTTTTCACTTTCTCCGGTTTTCCTTGCATGGGCAAATGCACCGTATAAAAAGAGAGATAGGCAAAAAAAGGATTTTCTTTGTTCTGCTTCATGAAGTTGATAAGCTCATCGGCAAGCCTGTCGGTAAGGTATTCTCCTTCATATCCATCAGTTAATTGAGGATTCTTATAGGGTGAGAAATATCCTCCGGCGGGATGACCTGTTTTGTTTCCACCGATATTAATATCAAATCCCTGAAACTGCGGATAATATTTTTCTTCCTCTCCGGCATGCCATTTCCCGGCAAACATTGTTTTATACCCGGCACTTTTTAACGCTTCAGCAATGGTGTACTCTTCCAAATCGAGTTGAAGTTTAAAGGGATACGAAGCCAGCTTCTGATCCTTGTGTGGCCCCCAATGCCGGTTTCCGGGGATATAGTCGGTCAGGTTTAATCGAGCCGGATATTTCCCGCTCATAATGGCAGCCCTCGATGGCGAACAAACCGGACAAGCAGCATAAGCATCAGTAAATACCATTCCCTCCGATGCAAGTTTATCGATATTGGGCGTTTCATGATAAAGGCTACCATTGTATCCTAAATCGGCCCATCCCAAATCATCAACAAGAATGAATACGATGTTTGGCTTATCATTTTTTCGCTGTGCTTTTCCAATTAAACTGGAAGTGTTTAACAACAAGGCAAGCAATATAATCAGCTCCCTATTTGTTCTCATTTTTTATAAATCCTCCACATAATTGAGTTTTAATTTACGTTAAAAACCTGAACGTTTAGGATTTGAGGTTCTCCTTTCGATTCCGATACAGTTAGCCGCACCGACGAAACTTCCAGATCATCAAAACGATGGATAAACTTATGTCCAATGCACGACCCTTCAACAATTGTATGCCAACCGTTGCTTGTTTTGCCTTCGAGAACAAATTTTCTTACTCGTTCACCATGGCTAATATCTTCCATTAAAACGACCTCATTGATTTTTTGCTTTCCAGGGAGTTTAAGTGATATTTTTTCTCCACTTCCTGAAGTTTCTGCAACTGGATTTGAAAACCTTCGTCTTATTTCATCTCCAAATTCCTTCAGCCTTTTAACGTCCGGATCAGGCATCAATCCATTCGGATCAGGAGTGAGCCCAAGAATAAGTGAGGTATTATGTCCTACTGAGTTGTAATACATATTCACTAATTTCTCAAGCGGATAGATATGTGCTTCATCACCTGGCTCCCAGAACCACTCATGCCGACCATTATATCCCCTTAAAGGAGCATCGCTCATAGCTGGCATATAATACTTACCATCCGGATCTCCTTCTTTCAATAACTGGAAATTATTTTTAAGAACTACTTCTTGATTTGTTGCGTGTGAATATGGAAACGGGTACGTTCCCCAACTAGGATAGGGAACGGTGCCACTTTCGCTGCCTCCCCAACGGATATCGGCCCGTTGGGTATTGTGGTAAAAAATGCAGTTCGATTGGTACTTCTCAAAAATACCCAATACATCGGGGCCACCTTTCTCCGGACCATGTGCACCGCCATCGAACCAAACAATAGCCAAATCTCCATAACGTGACATTAGTTCATCGACCATACCTTCGCAGACTTTGTTGTAATATTTTTGCCGGTTCTCTGCAAATTTTCCCTCACCATTCACCATAAAATCATAAACCCCGTAGAACGAATTCCAGCGAATACCGATATAAATACCTGGCTTAACCCCATATTTCCGGCACGATTCCACAAAGTCTTTTACAATATCGCCCTTCCCATCGCGCCATTTTACAGCCTTCAGGCAATAAGGATTTACATCGCTTTGATAAAGGGCGAATCCGGTTTCGTGGGTAGCCGTTAAGATGGCTATTTTACAGCCTGCATCTTTCGCCGCTTTTACCCATTGGTCGGTATCTAAATTTTGGGGATTGAAAATATTAATGTCCTCAACCGGTGTTATTCTGTTTTTATGCTGATTATATTTCTCACCATCAAACACATGCAGGTCGTAATGAAACACCGCAACCAACTCCGCATTCTGCCAAGTTAGCTGGGCTTCTGTGGGAATCGGTAAATTCACATCATTCTGAGCTATTGCATATCCCTGAACAGCTAGTATTAACAAAAGCAGTAATTGTAACTTCTTCCTCATTTTCTTATCATTATTGATTAGTTTGCTTCTTTCGTCCTCAAGGGACTGGAGTATTTGATTTCTATCTCGAAGTTAACTCGAATCGCGTCAGATAGCATTCATGTTTGTTGTGCACCATGGATATCCCCCATTTAAGACCTTCTCCCCTAACCTTTGGATCAGTTAAATCTTGCCTGAATACCCCAGGGGCAAGTGGACGATTTTCTACTTTTACCCCCAACTTGTTACTCATGAAATCGATTCCATCCAGAGCGTATTCAAAAGTATTACTCAGAGAAGCAATCATTGCCACTCCTGTACCCTGTTGCCACAACATCACTTCATGGCTTAAGGGTAAAATAGGCTCATCCATTTTAGTGAACGGACCTACCGGATATTTTGAAAATGCAACTCCGGTTTGGGTGTGCGCAGGGCCAGCAGTGTCGTGTGCCCTGGCCCGGCCTTTGTAATACAGCCAATATAATCCGTTCCGATAGAGCAAAACAGCGTCATCAACCCGGTAGCTGTCAAACTTCTCGGGCTCCACACTCACCTTTAAAATAGGTTCTTCAGAAACTCTTGTAAAAGGTCCTTCGGGCGAATCGGATACGGCCACACCGATAGCAGTAATATCGGTCGTTGAATTATTTTCAAACTCCCCTTTTTCGTTTCCCGGAGTAGGTTTTACGCCTGTATAGTATAAATAGTACCTGCCATTCGCATGAAGAATATTGGGAGTAAATGTTGCCTGAGAATCGAACTCATCCTTTTCTCCGAGGCCAAGCACTTCTCCAACTTCTTCCCATCTATAACCATCTTCCGACCTTGCGCACCAAACGCTTGCTCCCCAATATCCGGCTCCCCAATATTTTGGCTCAGCATCAGGTATTTTCGTATAGTAGACATAGTAATAGCGATCTACTTTTATTACATCGCTGGGATCGCGGCGCGTTACGCCGGCTTCGTAACCAATTCCAGTAACTTCTTCGAAAGTAAATTCTGTAATAGTACCTGCCATTCGCATGAAGAATATTGGGAGTAAATGTTGCCTGAGAATCGAACTCATCCTTTTCTCCGAGGC